>NZ_DATJMN010000405.1:0-21178 GCF_035508675.1 Dyella sp. | reverse complement strand
CGTTGACGCAGGGCCTCGGTAAATGACATGCAGGGAGCCTTCCAGCGATGGGTATCGGCCTATTTTAAGGAGGCTCCGGCCTTCTCTGCACGGGTTGGCCCCGGAGCACAACCGCTCCGGGGCGCGCAGGTCAAGCCAGCTTCTTGTACTTCACCCGATGCGGTTTTGCCGCCTCATCGCCCAGGCGACGCTTCTTGTCCGCTTCGTACTCGTTGTAGTTGCCGGGGAAGAACTCCACGTGCGAGTCGCCTTCGAACGCGATGATGTGCGTGGCGATGCGGTCCAGGAACCAGCGATCGTGCGAGATCACCATCGCGCAGCCCGGGAACTCCAGCAGCGCATCTTCCAATGCGCGCAGGGTTTCGATATCCAGGTCGTTGGAAGGTTCGTCGAGCAGCAGCACATTGCCGCCCTGCAGCAGGGTCTTGGCCATGTGCAGGCGGCCGCGCTCACCACCGGAGAGGTTGCCGACGATCTTCTGCTGGTCGGTGCCCTTGAAGTTGAAGCGGCCGATATAGGCGCGCGACTGGATTTCGAAGTTGCCGATGGTGAGGATGTCCGAGCCGCCGGAGACTTCCTGCCACACGTTGTTTTTTGCATCGAGCGCGCCGCGCGACTGATCCACGTAGGCGAGCTTGACGGTATGGCCGATCTTCACTTCGCCGCTGTCGGGCTTCTCCACGCCGGTGATCAGCTTCATCAGCGTGGATTTGCCCGCGCCGTTCGGACCGATCACACCCACGATGGCGCCCGGCGGCACCTTGAACGACAAATCATCGATCAGCAGGCGATCGCCGAAGGACTTGGTGACGTTCTTGAACTCGATCACTTCCTGGCCCAGGCGCTCGCCCGGCGGAATGAAGATTTCATTGGTTTCGTTGCGGCGCTGGTATTCCACCGCATTCAGTTCTTCGAAACGGTTCAAGCGCGCCTTGCCCTTGGACTGGCGGCCCTTGGCGGCGGAGCGCACCCACTCCAGTTCCTTTTCGATCGCCTTCTGGCGCGATTTTTCCTGCTGCGCTTCCTGCTTCAGGCGCTGGTCCTTCTGTTCCAGCCATTCGGTGTAGTTGCCCTTCCACGGAATGCCGCGGCCGCGGTCGAGTTCCAGAATCCACTCGGCGGCGTTGTCCAGGAAGTAGCGATCATGGGTGACCGCCACCACGGTGCCGGGGTAGTCCTGCAGGAAGTGCTCCAGCCACTCCACCGACTCGGCGTCCAGGTGGTTGGTCGGTTCGTCCAGCAGCAGCATGTCCGGCTTGGACAGCAGCAGGCGGCACAGCGCCACGCGGCGCTTCTCGCCACCGGACAGCGGGCCGATCTTGGCGTCCCACGGCGGCAGGCGCAGGGCATCGGCGGCCACTTCCAACTGGCGCTCCAGCGCGTGCGCGTCGTTCACGGCCAGGATGTTCTCCAGT
Organism: Dyella sp.; assembly: GCF_035508675.1. Taxonomy (GTDB): domain Bacteria; phylum Pseudomonadota; class Gammaproteobacteria; order Xanthomonadales; family Rhodanobacteraceae; genus Dyella_B. The sequence goes on along the minus strand of NZ_DATJMN010000405.1, from coordinate 19,763 downwards.
GCCTGTTGCTCGGCGGCGAGCTTGTCGAAGTCCGCGCCTTCTTCGGCGTAGGCGGCATAGACCTCTTCCAGGCGCTTCTGCGCGTCGAAGATCACCGAGACGCCTTCCTCCACCGCCTGGCGCACGGTCTTCTCGGGATCCAGCTCCGGCTCCTGCGCCAGGTAGCCGACCTTGATGCCCGGCTGCGGGCGCGCTTCGCCCTGGAAGTCCTTGTCGACGCCGGCCATGATGCGCAGCACCGTGGACTTGCCCGCGCCGTTCAGGCCGAGCAGGCCGATCTTGGCGCCCGGGAAGAAGCTCAGCGAAATATCCTTGATGATCTGGCGCTTCGGGGGAACGATCTTGCTGACCCCGTTCATGGTGTAGATGTATTGCATGCTGGCTCCGTTGGCATGCGCGTGACTGGCCCGCAAGGACAGGCGACGCGCAAGGCGTGTTAGGCGTGGGTGTTAAGCCCTTTAGTATAGCGGTTTATGTGTAAGCGCCGGTGACAGCGGAGCTTCCCGTATCGTCTTCTTGCGAGCTGATCGCCACGCGTTCGCCACTTTTTGCGTCGGCCGGGTCAGTTTGGCCTGCCAGTCTCCCGAGCCATGCGAACGCGACGACTGCCTGCCTTTCAACCTTCCCTGATGCTCGGCGTGCTGCGCGTCTGGGACGAGCACGCCGGCCACTGGGCGCATACGCGCGGCCGTGGCGCGGTGGCCCTGCATGAATTGCTCTGCTTCGGCGTGAAGCAGGCCTCGGCCTGCCTTTTCGGCGGCAGCATGGTGCTGCTGCTCGGGCTCAGCTGGGCGTTCTATCCCAGCCACGCGGCGCTGGCACGCTATGACTTCCTCACGCTGGCCGCGTTGGCGATCCAGTGCGTGCTGCTCGCCAGCCGGCTGGAGACCATCGAAGAGGCGAAGGTGATCCTGCTGTTCCACCTCGTCGGCACGGCGATGGAGGTGTTCAAGACCTCGATGGGTTCGTGGATCTATCCGGAGTCATCGTTGCTGCGCATCGGCGGCGTGCCGCTGTTCAGCGGCTTCATGTACGCCTCGGTGGGCAGCTATATCGCGCGGGCCTGGCGATTGTTCGATTTCCGCTTCACCCGGCACCCGCCGTTTGCGGCCACCGTGTGGCTGGCCGTGGCGATCTACGCGAATTTCTTTACGCACCACTTTCTGGCCGACCTGCGTTACGTGCTCTTCGCTGCGGTGACGCTGCTGTTCGGGCGTACCTGGGTGTATTTCCGCATCCGCCATGTGCATCGGCGCATGCCGCTGCTGCTGGGCTTCGTGCTGGTGGCGCTGTTCATCTGGTTCGCCGAAAACATCGGCACGTTCACCGCTGCGTGGCGTTACCCGATGCAGCATCACGGCTGGCGGATGGTGCCGTTCTCGAAGCTGGGGGCGTGGTTGCTGCTGATGATCATCAGCTATGTGATGGTGAGCGCCGTGGCTAGGCGTCGGCATTAGGGTTGTGCACGAATCCGCATGCCATTCGGGCCAGCTCCTTGATTTGCCGGCAAAGTCGCCGGCGCAATAAGACCAAGGTGGCCGCTTACACCGCCGACCATTACAATTTCAAGTCTTCACCCCGTCCCACGCGACCCCACGAGGCCCGAATGTTCCCGAAGCATCAAACGATTGCCGGCTACGACGATGAGCTGGCCAAGGCCATTGCCGACGAAGCCCGCCGCCAGGAGGACCACGTCGAGCTGATCGCTTCGGAAAACTACGCCAGCCCGCGCGTGCTGGAAGCCCAGGGTTCGGTGCTCACCAACAAATACGCCGAAGGCTACCCGGGCAAACGCTACTACGGCGGCTGCGAATACGTGGACGTGGCCGAGCGCCTGGCCATCGAGCGACTCAAGCAGCTGTTCGGCGCCACCTACGCCAACGTGCAGCCGCATTCCGGCTCGCAGGCCAACCAGGCGGTGTACTTCGCGCTGCTCAATCCGGGCGACACCATCCTGGGCATGAGCCTGGCGCACGGCGGCCACCTTACCCACGGCGCGAAGGTGAACCTGTCCGGCAAGATTTATAACGCAGTGCAGTACGGCGTGAACGAGCAGGGCTTGGTCGATTATGACGAAGTCGAGCGCCTCGCCGTCGAGCACAAGCCGAAGATGATCGTGGCCGGCTTCAGCGCCTACTCGCAGATCATGGACTGGGCGCGCTTCCGCGTCATTGCCGACAAGGTGGGCGCCTACCTGTTCGTGGACATGGCGCACATCGCCGGTCTCGTCGCCGCCGGTGTGTATCCCAGCCCGCTGCCGCACGCCCACGTGGTCACTTCCACCACGCACAAAACATTGCGCGGCCCGCGCGGCGGCATCGTCATCGCCAAGGACGCGGGCGAGGAGATCGAGAAAAAGCTGCAATCCATCGTATTCCCCGGCATCCAGGGCGGCCCACTGATGCACGTGATCGCCGCCAAGGCGGTGGCGTTCAAGGAAGCGCTGGAGCCGTCGTTCAAGGACTATCAGGTGCAAGTGGTGAAAAACGCCAAGGCCATGGCCAAGACGCTGATCGAGCGCGGTTACAAGGTCGTCTCCGGCGGTACCGAAAACCACCTGATGCTGATCGACCTGATCGGCCGCGAAGTTACCGGCAAGGATGCGGAAGCGGCATTGGGCAAGGCGCACATCACCGTCAACAAGAACGCCGTGCCGAACGACCCGCGTTCGCCGTTCGTCACTTCCGGCCTGCGTGTCGGTACGCCGGCCATCACCACGCGCGGTTACAAGGAAGCGGATGTGGTGGAACTCACGCAGTGGATCTGCGATGTGTTGGACGCACCGGCGGATGAAGGCGTGATCAAGGCCGTGCGCGAGAAAGTATCTGCGCAGTGCGAGACGTTCCCGGTCTACGGCTAAGTCAGGACACACGTGCACTGTCCCTTCTGCCAGCATGAAGACACCCGCGTGATCGACTCACGCCTTGCCGACGACGGTGCCACCGTACGCCGCCGTCGCGAGTGTCCGCAGTGCGGCGAGCGCTTCAACACCTTCGAAACGGCCGAGCTGAAACTACCGGCGATCGTGAAAAGCGGCGAGCGGCGCGAGAGCTTCGATGAGCGCAAGCTGCGTACAAGCTTCGAACGCGCGCTGCAGAAACGCCCGGTAGCCAGCCATGATGTCGATGCCGCGGTACGCGCGGTCATAGACGACCTGCGCAAGAGCGGCGAGCGCGAAGTGCCCTCGCGCCACGTCGGCGAGCTGGTGATGCGCGAGCTGAAGAAGCTCGATCAGGTGGCATACGTGCGCTTTGCGTCCGTCTATCGGAAGTTCGAAGACGTGCATGCGTTCCGCGAAGAAATCGAGAAGCTGGAACGCGATCTGCCAGGTCTGGAGAACTTGCAGCTTTCGTTGCTTGGTGAAGCGGGCGCGGCGGCTGCAGCGAAACGTGGGCATCGCAAGGGCTGATCCTTACGCAAAAAAACGCCGGACTCATCCGGCGTTTTTTATGCTTTTCAGCGGTTAGCCCAGGCTCTCCAGCCAAGCATCATCCGACCCTTCTTCCACACCTTCGAACAAGAAGGTCGACAAATACCGCTCGCCGGTATCTGGCAACATCGCCAGGATCACGCTGCCTTTTTCGGCCTTTTCCGCGTATTGCAGCGCGGCTGCCACGGTAGCGCCGGCGGAGATGCCGACGAAAATCCCTTCTTCCTTCGCCAGCCTGCGCGACGTATCGCGGGCGACCACTTCATCCACCGGGAGGTCCACGTCGAAGATCTTGCGGTTGAGCACCTCGGGCACGAAGTCCGGCGTCCAGCCCTGGATCTTGTGCGGCTGCCAGGGCTTGTCCTGCAGCATGGATGCGCCGGCCGGCTCGGAGACCACGATCTTCACTTCGGGTCGGGCGACCTTCAACACTTCACCCACGCCAGTCAGCGTGCCGCCGGTGCCCCAGCCGGTAACGAAGGCATCCAGCCGCTTGCCGGCGAAATCGCGCAGGATCTCCGCCGCGGTGGTGTTGCGGTGGTACGCCGGGTTGGCCGGATTCTGGAACTGGCGGGCCAGGAACCAGCCGTGCTTCTTTGCCAGTTCCTCGGCGCGCCGGACCATGCCGGTGCCGCGCTCGGCAGCGGGGGTCAGGATGACTCTGGCGCCGTAGGCGCGCATCAACTTGCGCCGTTCGATCGAGAAGGTTTCGGTCATGATGGCCACGAAGCGGTAGCCCCGTGAGGCGCACACCATCGCCAGCGCCACGCCTGTGTTGCCTGAGGTGGCTTCCACCACCGTGTCGCCGGGTTTGAGCAGCCCTTGTTTTTCTGCATCGAGAATGATGGCAATGGCCAGGCGGTCCTTCACCGAGCCGCCCGGATTGAAGGCTTCCACCTTCGCATACAGCGTCACGTGTGCAGGCGCCACGCGATGCAGGCGGACGATGGGCGTATTGCCGATGGTGTCGAGGATGTTGTCGTAGATCATGGCCGTGCCTTTTCCGCGGTTAACATTCGAAGGCTACTCCCGATGTCGCCAGCGCGACAAATGCCTGGCGATCGCCCACACTGACGATCTTGCATAACCATATTCAGACGCTTCCATGACATTCTCGGTGCTCGATGCTATGCACATGGCGCAGGCGCTGCGCCTGGCCGAACAGGGCCTCTACACCACGCAACCCAATCCGCGCGTCGGCTGCGTCATCGCCCATGGCGAACGGGTGGTGGGGCAGGGCTGGCATCAGCGCGCCGGCGAGCCGCACGCAGAGGTGTACGCCTTGCGCGAAGCAGGTGCCGACGCGCGCGGCGCCACCGCTTACGTGACGCTGGAGCCGTGCGCGCATCACGGCCGCACGCCGCCCTGTGCCGATGCATTGATCGCCGCCGGTGTCGGCCGGGTCGTGATCGCTGCGGAAGACCCGTTTCCCCAGGTCGCCGGCCAAGGCATCGCCCGGCTGCGCGCAGCCGGCATCGCGGTCGAAAGCGGCTTGATGCGGGAAGCAGCGCGCGAGATCAACATAGGTTTCTTCAGCCGGATCGAACGCCATCGTCCCTGGGTGCGCGTGAAATTGGCGATGAGCCTGGATGGTCGCACCGCGCTGGCCAACGGCGAATCGAAATGGATTACCGGCGAGGCCGCACGTGCGGACGTGCAGCGCTGGCGCGCGCGCAGTTCGGCCATTCTTACCGGCATCGGCACGGTGCTTGCCGACAATCCGCAACTCACCGTGCGCCTGCCCGTTGAGGTGGGTGGCGAACCCGGCCATGCATACACACCCATGCGAGTGATTCTCGACCGCCATCTGCGCACGCCTGGCGGCAGCCAGGTTTTGGACGGCCAAACGCCCACGCTGGTGCTGCACGCGGCATCGGCCAGTCCGGATGAGCGCTTCGCACGCGTGGAGTGCATCGCCATCGCCGAACAAAACGGTGCGCTCGACTTGCATGCTGTGCTCGCCCTGCTTGCCGGCCGCGGCTGCAGCGAACTCCACGTGGAAGCCGGACCCACCTTGTGCGGCGCCTTGTTCGCCGCCGGCCTGGCCGACGAGTTGCTGATCTACATGGCGCCTCTGCTGCTGGGCGGCACGGCAAGACCTTTGCTGGCCTTGCCACCCTTGACCGACATGGCGGCGCGCTGGAAGCTCAACGTGCTCGATAGCCGCGCCGTCGGGCAGGATCTGCGCCTGCGCTTGCGGCCGGCCATCTGACAGGAGCCATCACGACATGAGCACGGCAGTCATACGCTGGGGCATCATCGGTTGCGGTGACGTCACCGAGGTCAAAAGCGGTCCCGCCTTCAACCGCATCGAAGGTTCCAGCCTGGTGGCCGTGATGCGTCGCGATGGCGGCAAGGCGCGCGACTACGCGCAAAGGCATGGCGTGCCGCGGTGGTATGACGATGCCGCCGCCTTGATCGCCGACCCGGACGTCGATGCGGTCTACGTCGCCACGCCGCCTTCCACGCACAAGTCGTACGCATTGATGGTGATCGCCGCGGGCAAGCCGGTGTACGTGGAAAAGCCGATGGCGCGCGACCATGCCGAATGCCGGGCGATGCTCCACGCCGGCCAGCGCGCGGGCGTGCCGGTATTTGTCGCGTACTACCGCCGTTGCCTGCCGCGCTTTCGCAAGGTGCGCGAGCTGTTGTTCGACCAGCGCGCCATCGGTGTGCCGCGCCTCGTCAACGTGGTGCTGCATGAGCCGCATCATCCGCGCTACCACGATGCCGAACAGTTGCCCTGGCGCGTGCAGCCGCAGCTTTCCGGCGGTGGCATCTTCATGGATATCGGCTGCCACACGCTGGACCTGCTCGATTGGTTGTTCGGCCCCATCGTGGCGGCGAACGGGCAGGCCAGCAATCAGCTGGGTGCGTATCCGGCCGAAGATAGCGTGGCCATGTCGTTTGCTTTCGCGCACGGCCTGCTAGGTACGGGAATCTGGCAGTTCGGCAGCTATCGGCACGAAGACCGCGTGGAAGTGATCGGCGATGCTGGCCGCATCGTGTTCGCCACCTTCGGCGATAGCCCGATCCGCGTGGAGAACGCGCACGGCACGCAGGAATACGCCGTCGCCAATCCCCCGCATATCCAGCAACCGTTGATCGAAACCATCGTGGCACAGCTGCGCGGGCAGCAAGGAGCTTGCCCGTCCACGGCGGAATCTGCGGCGCGTACCAGTTGGGTGATGGACCAGGTGCTGCGCGATTACCGGCAGCACACGGCGCAAGCGTTCGTCTAGCCCGTAGGCTGGGATGAAATCCCAGCTTTCGTGGGCGTTCCGATGCCGGGATTGTCCTCCCAGCCTTCCCAAGCATCATCTGGAAAAGTCGATACCGATCTTCCCGAAGTGCTTGCCGGCGAGCATATGCTCCATCGCCGCACGCAGTTCCCCAAAGCCGTAGACCTTGTCGAGCACCGGCAGCAGTTGCGTCGCTTCAAGCGCCGCAAGCATGCGTTCGTGCTGCTCCAGCGACGCCACCGAAATGCCCTGCACGCGCACGCGCTTGAGAATGATCGATGTGAGCGGGACTTGCAGCTCGCCGCCGCCCAGGAAGCCCACGACACCGACGAAACCATGCATGCCCACCGCTTCCAGCGATTGCGCAAACGTGGAGCCGCCGACGGTTTCGACCACGACATCCACGCCCACGCCATGGGTCGCCTCGCGCACGACGCTGGCCCATTGCGGCGTGGTGCGGTAGTTGATGCCGACATCCGCGCCGAGTGCCTTAGTGCGAGCCAGCTTTTCGTCGCTGGAGGAAAGCAGAATCACCTTGGCGCCACGCAACTTGGCCAACTGCAGCGCAAAGATCGACACGCCGCCGGTGCCCAGCACCAGTACGGTCTGGCCGGTGGTGAGGTGCGCTTGTTCCAGTACCTGCCACGCAGTGAGTGCGGCGATCGGCAAGGTCGCGGCTTGCAACGCATCCATGTGTGCGGGCGCACGGGCCAGCGAATAGGCATCGAAGTTGGCGAATTCGCGCATCACGCCTTCGGCCGGGCCGCCGATGTCGGCGCCCTCCCATTCTGGGCGCATGGCACCGGCAATCCAGCGGGACTTGTAGAACGTGGTCACGCGGTCGCCAGGCTTGAAGCGTGTCACCGCTTCGCCCACTTCCACCACCGTGCCGGCGCCATCGGAGACGGGAACGATCGGCAAGTTCACGGCGCGATACAGGTTACCGCTCATCAGCAGGTAATCGCGGTAATTCAGGGACGCTGCTTCCATGCGCACCAGCACTTCGTTCGGCTTGGGGCGCGGAGCGGGGGTGTCGGCAAGTTTCAGGTGATCGAGCCCGAAGGCGGTGAGCTGGATGCTGCGCATGGCGAGGGTCCTTGGTTGAGAGGGCGCCATGGTCTGCCTTTCGAGGAAAAGTGATAATCTCCAGCCAATACATATCTTTTGTTCACTGTATGAACAAATCGTTCGAGCTGACGCCGACCCGCCTGCGCGAGCTGCGTGGCTTTGCCGCGGCGGCCAGGCTGCTCAATTTCTCCCAGGCCGCACGCGTGGCCGGCTGTACGCCTTCCGTGCTCAGCCGACGCATTGCCGCGCTGGAAAAAGCCACCGGCGCTGCGTTGTTCTTGCGCACCACCCGGCGCATGACACTCACCCGGCGCGGCGAGCAGTTGCTTGCCTATTGCGAGCGGCTGGAAGCGGTGATGGCCGAACTCGCCATCAACTTGCGGCCGCGCACCGGCGATCTGACGGGCCGCTTATGCCTGCATCTGCCGGCGACGTACGGCAGGGTTCGCATTGCACCGCTGCTGGGCGAATTCATGCGCAGTCATCCGCAGGTGCGCATCGAGGCGACGTACGACGATGCCTACGTCGATCTGGTCGAGGCGAAGGTGGATCTCGCCTTGCGCGTGGGCAAACTGGCCGATGCGCGTTGCGTGGCGCGTCAGGTCGGCAGCATGGAGCGTTACCTGTGCGCCGCACCGGACTACCTGGCTTCCGCGCCGCCGCTCAAGGATCCTGCCGATCTCAAGCAGCATCGTTGCGTGGCTTTCAGCGGATTGCGCACCGGCACGCTATGGCAGTTTGCACGGCAGCGGCAGCGCCGTTCGGTGCGCGTGGATCCGGTGCTGACCTGCAACGACTCGCAAGCGACGCGCGATGCCATCCTGGCCGGCGTCGGCATCGGCATCCAGGGCGATTACATGGCCGATGCGCTGGTGGCGGAAGGCCGCCTGGCGAAGGTGCTGCCGGATTGGCCGCTCTCTCGCTCGCCCATCCATTTGCTGTGGCTACCCGGTGCCGATCGTGCGCCGGCAGTGCGCAGCCTGATCGATTTTCTGGTGGCGGCGCTGGCGGACGGCCCCCGTGCTTGATCGATCATGCAAGGCGCCCGCTGCATTCAGTGTTAAACTCCACCCGCCGATTTCGGCACTCATTACAAACGTCTTCAGGGCGGGGCGAAATTCCCCACCGGCGGTAGGGGTCGCAAGATCCGAGCCCGCGAGCGCTTCCGGCCACGCCGGAAGGTCAGCAGATCCGGTCCAACGCCGGAGCCGACGGTCACAGTCCGGATGAAAGAAGACGGCATCGTGCATCGCTCTGTGCGATGCATGTGCCTTTGCCTTGGGGCGTTCCCACACTCTTTTTTCGTGGAGAACGTTCATGCTCAACCGTACATGCCAAGTTTCGTCCACCTTCCTTGCGGAGGTGCGCTGATGTTTACCGGCATCATCCAGAGCGTCGGCCAGGTCGCGCGGCTGGAGCCTCGCGGCGGCGACGTGCGCCTGCATGTCGATACCGCCGATCTCGATCTTTCCGACGTGCAATTGGGCGACAGCATCGCCGTGTCGGGCGCGTGCCTGACCGTGGTAACGCTGGCGTCGCGCGGCTTTGCCGCCGACGTGTCCAACGAAACCCTGTCGCTCACCACGCTGGGCAAGCACAAGCCGGGCGATCCGGTGAACCTGGAAAAAGCACTGCGGCTGGCCGATCGCCTCGGCGGCCATCTCGTATCCGGCCACGTCGATGGCGTGGGCAAGGTGGTTTCCATCGCACCGGACGGCCGCTCGCAGCGCTGGACATTCGAAGTGCCCGCGTCGCTCTCGCGCTACATCGCTTCCAAGGGTTCCATCTGCATCGACGGCACCAGCCTTACCGTCAACGAAGTGAGCGGGCAGCGCTTCGGCGTAAACCTCATTCCGCACACGGTGGAACACACGGTGTTCCATGCACGCCAGCCCGGCGATGCGGTGAACATCGAAGTGGATGTGGTGGCGCGCTACGTGGAGCGCTTGATCGGTGGCGGCGAAGGCTCGCGCATCGACGAGGCGTTTCTGAAGCAGCACGGCTTTGCGTGATTGACGGCGAGGCGGCCGGTGGCGGATGCCGCCGGCCGCTCCCATTCCAAGGAACCAACATGGCATTCAACACTATCCCCGAAATCCTCGACGACATCCGCGCCGGCCGCATGGTCGTCATCCTCGACGACGAAGACCGCGAAAACGAGGGCGATCTGATCATGGCCGCGCAAATGGTGCGGCCCGAAGACATCAACTTCATGGTGCGCGAAGCACGCGGCCTGGTCTGCCTCACGCTCACCGAGCAGCGCACGCGCCAGCTCGGCCTGCGCCCGATGGTGAGCGACAACACCTCGCCGTACCACACCAACTTCACCGTCTCGATCGAGGCGGCCGAAGGCGTCACCACCGGCATCTCCGCCCATGACCGCGCACGCACCATCCAGGTGGCCGTGAAGGCTGATGCGAAGCCGCAGGATCTCTCGCAGCCGGGCCACATCTTTCCGTTGACTGCGCAGCCTGGCGGCGTGCTCACGCGCGCGGGCCATACCGAAGCCGGTTGCGATCTGGCTGCGCTCGCCGGGCTGGAACCTGCCGCGGTACTGATCGAAGTGCTGCACGAAGACGGCTCGATGGCGCGCCGCCCCGAGCTGGAAGTGTTTGCGAAGAAGCACGGCCTGAAGATCGGCTCCATCGCCGACCTGATCCGCTACCGCCTGGAAACGGAAAAAACCGTGCAGCGCGTGTACGAAGAAGCGGTGCAGACCGAGTTCGGTTCGTTCCGCCTGGTGGCCTATCGCGATGCGATCCGCCACGGCCTGCACTTTGCCCTGGTGCGTGGCACCGTCAATGACGGCGACCCGGTGCTGAGCCGCGTGCACGTGCGCAACACCTTGTCCGACGTGCTGCATCTGCAGCGCGACGATCTTGGTATTACCGTCACGGCGGCCTTGCGCCGCATTGCCGACGAAAACCGCGGCGTGCTGCTGGTGCTGTCCGGCGAGGACACGCCGGACGCTTTGCTGCGACGTCTCAACCGGCAACCCGCGCCAGCCGAGCCGAGCGAGCAGCACCAGGAGTGGCGGCAGCTTGGCCTGGGGGCGCAGATACTCACCGACCTGGGCGTGCACCGCCTGCGCGTGCTCGGCACGCCGCGCAAGCTGGTGGGTTTGGCGGGCTACGGGCTGGAGTTCGTCGAATACGCCGAATAGTCGTAGGTCGGGGTGAGCGAACGCAAACCCCGACGTAGCGGTGGGCATGGCGATGTTGGGGTTTGCGTACACTCATCCCAACCTAGCCCCCGTCCTTGCTTACCGGTCCACAAGGATCGTAAGCACGACTGGCCATATTCATCACTGCCACGTCCCGCGCTTCGTGGCATCCTTCGCCCGGTTGCAACCAGCCCGAAGGATCCAGGATGAAGCTCGCCCATTTGCCGCGCACTGCCGTCTTTGCCCGCACCGCCCTGTTCACCGCGCTTTCGCTCGCGAGCCTGACGCCGGCGCTTGCGGATCAGCCCGTGTCCTCCCCGGACCAGCGAGCTGAGCAACTGCTCAAGCGTATGCCGCTGCAGGACATGCAGCACATGGTGCAGAGCTACAACGACATGATGACGTCGAAGCAGCCGCCGGGCAGCATCGGTGCGGCGGGCTATGTGCCGGCATTGCCGAAGCTGGGCATTCCCGCCCTGCAGGAGAACGACGCCGGCATCGGCGTGCACAACTACCCGATCGATCAGGGTCCGGGCAAGCAGCCGGCGCATGTGCGTGGCGAGGCGGGCAATGCCACGCCGCTGCCTTCCACCCTGGCCATCGCCGCCAGCTGGAATCCGCAGGTGGCCTATGCCGGCGGCCGCATGATCGGCGGTGAAGCGCATCGGCAGGGCATCAACGTGCTGCTTGCTGGCGGCATCAATCTCACGCGCGAACCGCGCGATGGACGCACGTTCGAATACTTGGGCGAAGATCCGCTGCTCGCCGCGCGCATCGACGGCGGCGAGATCCGCGGCATCCAATCGCAACACGTCATCTCCACCATCAAGCATTACGCCTTGAACGACCAGGAAACCAACCGCACCACCGTCAGCGCCAACATCGGCGAACAGGCGATGCGCGAATCGGACCTGCTCGCGTTCGAGCTGGCGATCGAAGATGGCCATCCCGGTTCGGTGATGTGCGGCTACAACAAGGTCAACAGCGTGTGGGATTGCTCCAACAAGCACCTGTTGAGCGACATCCTCAAGGGCGACTGGAAATACCCTGGCTGGGTGATGACCGACTGGGGCGCCGACCACGGTGTGCAGGACGCCATGGCCGGCACCGACCAGGTTTCCGGTGTCGACCACAGCACCGGCTTCAGCCTGGGACAGAACTTCAGCAGCTTCGGGCCGCCGCTGCAGCAGGCGCTCGAGAAAGGCGAGGTTCCAAAGAGCCGCCTGGAGGACATGGTGCATCGCATACTGCGGTCCATGTATGCCGTCGGCTTGTTCGAACATCCGCCGGAGACAAAGCCGCTGGATGTGGAGGCCGATGCGCTCGTCTCGCAGCATGCAGCAGAAGAAGGCATCGTGCTGCTGAAGAACGAGCACGCGCAATTGCCCTTGCACAAGGACCTCAAGACGGTGGCAATCATCGGCGCTCATGCCGATGTGGGCGTGCTGTCGGGCGGCGGTTCGGCGGAGGTGTGGCCGATCGGCGGCCCGGCCATTCCGGCGGTGAAAACCCCGGATTGGCAGTGGAAGGTCTACGACCCTTCGTCGCCGATGAAGGCACTGCAAAAACTGCTGCCGAACGCGAAGATCGTCTACGACGACGGCAGCGATCCCGCCAAGGCGGCGGCCGTGGCGAAATCCGCCGACGTCGCCATCGTGTTCGCCACGCAGTGGACCTGCGAAGGCGTCGACCAACCGAATCTGGCGTTGCCCGACAACCAGGATGCCTTGATCGATGCCGTCGCCGCGGCCAACACGCATAGCGTGGTGGTGCTGGAAAACGGTGGTCCGGTGAAGATGCCGTGGCTGTCGAAAGTGGACGCGGTGGTGGAAGCGTGGTTCCCGGGTGCGCGCGGCGGCGAAGCGATTGCCGGCGTGCTCACCGGCAAGGTCAATCCATCCGGCCGCTTGCCGGTGACCTTCCCGCAGGACGAACAGCAACTGCCGCGCCCGCAGATCACCAACGCGCTGGACGTCGACTACAACATCGAAGGCGCCGCGGTCGGCTACAAGTGGTTCGACAAGAAAAACCTGCAGCCGCTGTTCCCGTTCGGCTTCGGTCTTTCGTATAGCCGCTTCGACTACAGCGATCTGCACGTCAGTGCGCAAGGCGATCATGTAACGGTGAGCTTCAAGGTCAGCAACGTCGGCCCGCGCGAAGGCAAGGACGTGCCGCAGGTCTACGTGAGCCTGCCGGGCGATCTGGGCGAAGCGCCGCATCGGCTGGCCGGGTTCGAGAAGGTATCGCTGCAGCCGGGACAAAGCCGCACGGTTTCCGTCACCATCGATCCGCGCTTGCTGGCGACGTTCGATGTGTCGGGGCACCAGTGGAAGATTGCGGCGGGCAGTTATCCGATCCAGGTCGGGCATTCGTCGCGGGATTTCGTATTGAAAGGCGAGGCGACCGTCGCAGCTGCAACGATGGCACCGTAGGCTGGGATGCCAATCCCGGCACCCGTGCGGTGGGGCCGCTGCCACGTCATGGTTTGTCCATGATTACGTCGCAGCGGCTCCTGAGTAGGCTCGTTTGAATGAGATAGAGTGCCAACGGATTGCCGATACGAGTCCTTGCATGCAGCCTCAAGCTTCCTGCCATCTCCGCCTGATCGCACCCTCCGGCTACCCGCACGACCGCGAAGCCATGACGCGCGGCATCGCACGCCTGCGCGACGCAGGCTGCCAGGTGGAGGGTACGGAAGTGATCGACCGCACCGAACTGCGCTACGCCGGCAGCGACGTGCAGCGGGCGGCGGATATCAACGGGCTTGCCACGCTCGACAGCTTGCCGGATATCACCATGTCGATCCGCGGTGGCTACGGCGCCACGCGGCTGCTGGAACACCTGCATTACGACGCCCTGCGCGAACGCTTTGCCGGCCAGTCGTTCGCCTTGGTTGGGCATAGCGATTTCACCGCCTTGCAGATGGCGCTGTATGCCAAGAGCGCCATCGTCACGTTCGGCGGCCCGATGCTGGGTCCGGATTTCGGCGCACAGCGGTTGAGCCCGCTGACCTGGCGGCATTTCTGGCGCACGCTCAGTTCGCCGCATGGCAACGCTAGCTGGGATTGCGGGGAAGCGGCGGAACTGGCGGTGGAAGGCCCGCTATGGGGCGGCAACCTCGCCATGCTGTGCAGCCTGCTGCAGACACCGTATTTCCCGCGTATCGAGGGGGGCATCCTGTTCGTGGAAGACATCGGCGAACCGCCGTTCCGGATCGAGCGGCTGCTTTACCAACTCCACCTGGCTGGTGTCCTGAAACAGCAGCGGGCGCTGATCCTGGCGGACTTCACCCAGTGCCGCCCGGCTGCCTACGACAACGGCTACGACCTGGCCGACGGGTTCAACCAGATCCGCCGCATTGCGGGCATTCCGGTGCTGTCGGGCATGCCGTTCGGCCACGAAGCGGACAAATTCACCCTGCCGTTCGGCGTGCCGGCGCGGCTGCGGGTGGTGGGGCGGCGGGCCAGCCTGGATTTCCACGGGTACCCGCATTTGCGCCGCGGCCACGAACCTTCCATGGCCTGAGTGGCACTTACGCAGCCATCCGTGCACCAAAATCCGTAAAATAACCCGTTCGCCTGGGCAGTCCGCCCACACAGGAATCCACGCAGCATGAAGATCATCGAAGGCGATTTCGCCACGCCCAAGGGCCGTTTTGCCATCGTCGCCGGCCGCTTCAACGGCTTTGTCGTCGAACCGCTGGTCGCGGGAGCACGCGACGCGCTGGTGCGCCACGGCGTGAGCGACGATGCCATCGACGTGATCCGCGTGCCGGGCGCATGGGAAATCGGCCTGGCCGCGCACAAGCTGGCGCATTCGGGCAAGTACGCCGCGGTGATCGCGCTGGGCGCGGTGATCCGCGGCGCCACGCCGCATTTCGATTTCGTTGCCGGCGAATGCGCCAAGGCGCTGACCCAGGCCGCATTGGGTTCGGGCGTGCCGGTGTCCTTCGGTGTGCTCACCACCGACACCATCGAACAGGCGATCGAGCGTTCCGGCACCAAGGCCGGCAACAAGGGCGCCGATGCTGCCATCGCCGCGCTGGAAATGGTCAATCTGTACGGAAAGCTGTAATGCACTCGCGTCCGGAAGGCATCGATCTCGCCGCGCGCTCGCGTGCCCGCCGCCGCGCCTTGCAAGCGCTGTACGCCTGGCAGATGAGCGGCAGCTCGATGAATTCGGTGGTCGATCAGTTTCGCCACGAACAGGACATGGAGGTGGCGGACCTGGAGTACTTCGAAGATCTGCTGCGCGGCGTGGAAGCGCACGTGAGTGAGTTGGACGAAGCGCTCAAGCCCTATATCGATCGCGACGTGGCACAGATCGATCCGATCGAACGCGCGGTGCTGCGCCTTGCTGCCTACGAATTGAAGCATCGGCCGGATGTGCCGTACCGCGTGATCATCAACGAAGCGATCGAGGTGACCAAGCGCTTCGGTGCGGACCATGGACACAGCTATGTGAATGGTGTGCTGGACAAGCTGGCGGCGCAGGTTCGCGGCACGGAGAAACAGGGCTGACCTGGTAACTCTCTTCAGCGCGCATGCCGGCCTTTACCGGCATGATGGCGAGGCAAGCTCAAGCCATTAGCAAACCTGGATGCCTGCGCACGAAGAGGCCATAGCAGACCCATGGAATTTTCCCTCATCGACCGCATCCGCCAGCTCACCGCGCAACATCGCGATGATGTGCGGCTGGGCATCGGCGATGACGCCGCACTGCTCGTCGTGCCGCCCGGACAGGAACTGGCCGTGGCTATCGACACCATGGTCGCTGGCGTGCATTTCCCGGTGGGTACCGCCGCGACCGACGTCGGTTGGAAAGCGCTGGCTGTCAATCTCTCCGACCTCGCCGCCATGGGCGCCACACCTGCCTGGGCGCTGCTGGCGTTGAGCATGCCGGGTGCAGACACGGCCTTTGTCGATGGTTTTGCCCAAGGCTTCGCGCAGCTCGCGCAAAGCTACCGGCTGGCGCTGGTCGGCGGCGATACCACCCGTGGTGCGCTGACCATCAGCGTCGCCGTGCATGGCTTCGTGCCGCCCGGCAAGGCGCTCATGCGTACGGGTGCGCAAGCGGGCGATGCGGTACTGGTGACCGGCACGCTCGGCGATGCCGCCGCTGGCTTGCAATGCGTGCAGCGGAACCATCCTCGCGACGAAGCACAAGCCCGCTATCTGATCGAACGTCTCAACCGACCGACACCGCGTGTTGCAGCCGGCCTTGCCCTGCGTGGGCATGCCAGTGCATGCATCGACGTTTCCGATGGCCTGCTGGCCGATCTCGGGCATATCTGCGCATCCAGCCATGTGGGCGCAGATATAGAAGCCGCCCTGTTGCCGCGTTCCTCGGCCTTGCTCGATCTGTTCGACGACACCACCTCGCGCGACCTGGCCTTGAGCGGCGGCGACGATTACGAACTGTGCTTCACCGTGCCGGCACAACACGTGGCTGCCGTACAAGCCGATCTGGCCAAGCTGGGTTGCGGTGCCACGCGCATCGGCCGGGTCGTGCAAGGTGAGGGCGTGAGAGTGCGTGATCGTGAAGGACATTGGCTCGAATCCGGACACCAAGGCTGGGATCACTTCAACGCATGAATGAGCGCAAAGTCCTTGCACCGGCACAACGCCGCGCACTGCTTTCGACACCGGCAGGCTGGCTCGCTTGCGGCTTCGGCTCCGGTCTTGCGCCAGTGGCGCAGGGCACGTTCGGTTCGCTCGCCGCGATCCTGCCCTGGTTGTTGCTGCGCCAGCTATCGCTGCCGCTCAATGTCCTGGTGATCGTGATCGGCTTCGCCATCGGTGTGTGGGCATGCGATGTCGCGGGCCGTGCGTTGGGCGTGGATGACCATCGCAGCCTGGTGTGGGATGAATTCATCGGCCAATGGATCGCGTTGTTGCCTGCCTTGCTGGCCCCATGGTGGGCGGTCGCGCTCGGCTTTGGGCTGTTTCGTCTGTTCGACGTGTGGAAGCCGTGGCCGATTCGTTACCTGGACCAACACCTGAAGGGTGGGTTCGGCGTGATGGTGGACGACGTGATCGCCGGCGTGTTTGCCGCCATCGTATTGCGGCTGGTGCTTGTCTACGCGTAAAGCATCGGCAGGTACATGTCGATGGCCTACCTTGTTATCGTAGGCACCTCTTCCAGGCATTCAAGGTGAGCAGGCATGGGCATGGCATGGACGAAAAGGCTGGCGGCCTCGACGATCGTTTCACTGCTGGTGGCCGGCTATGCCGCGCACGCACAGGACACGGCGCCAACACAGGCAGCCACCGCCGCCGCGTCGTCGTATCTCACGCAGAACTTCAGCTTCAACGCACTCACGCCTGATGTGCAGGCTACGATCACGCATGCGAATCTCGCTCCCGTGCCATTTACGAAAATCACGCTGCATACCCGCGATACGGCCACCTCGCCCGATCACCCGCAGCCCACCATCTTCAGCACTGCCATGACGCTGGAAAATGCCGGCCAAGGCCTGGTGCGGCGCGTGGCCGCCGTGCAGGACGACAAAGGGAACGCCGTCGCGACGCAGGTGGAACTCACGTATCGCGGTTATTTTCCGTTGCTGACGCAAGGCATTCCCCCGCAAGCCAACACCGTTCCGCCCGTGCAGGCTGCGCGCAAGGTGTTGCGCTTCGACACCGGCACCGACGGCCATTTCGCTTTCGTCTACCTCTACGGTCTCACCGGTGGAAAAACCTTCCAGGATCCGGGCCAGGTCCTGTGCGACAGCGGCAAGCGCTACAGCGCTTCGCAGATCAATCCGTCGATCGAAGGACAAGCGCTGGCGTTGCAATGCCGCATCATCGACAGCAACGGCATCCAGACCGACAAGGTCACGCTGGCGTATCTGGACAAATACAACGTCGCCGTGACGCTGCATACGCATAATGACCAGCGCACGGTCGACAGCACGATTGTCGACTTCAGCGTTCACTGAAACGAGCCACCACCTAACGCGCACGTGGGAGCCATGCCATGCAATACCGCCGTTTAGGTCGCACCGGTTTGCAGCTGTCCGCGCTGTCTTTCGGCGCATGGGTCACCTTCGGCCGCCAGGTGGGTCGTTCGGAAGCGCGCGATCTGCTGGCGCTGGCCTGGGACCACGGCATCAATTTTTTCGACAACGCCGAAACTTACAACCACGGCGACGCCGAACGCCTGATGGGCGACGTGCTGGCGGATCTGCGTTTTCCGCGCGACAGCTATTGCGTATCGAGCAAGGTGTACTTCGGCGCTGCAGAAAAGCCGCGGCCCACCCAGCGAGGGTTATCGCGCAAGCATGTGATCGAGGCCTGTCACCAGGCGTTGGAGCGCTTGCGCGTGGGGCACCTGGATCTCTATTTCTGCCACCGCCCCGATCCGGAAACACCGATCGAGGAAACGGTGGCCGCCATGGACACGCTGATCCGCCAAGGCAAGGTGTTGTATTGGGGCACCAGCGAATGGCCGGTGGCAGCGATTCACGAAGCGCACCGTATCGCGCAAGCCATGCATATGTACGCGCCGGTGGTCGAGCAACCGCAGTACAACCTGCTGCATCGCGAACGCGTGGAGCAGGAATACGCGCCGCTGTATGCCAGCTACGGCATGGGCACCACCATCTGGTCGCCGCTCGCGTCAGGTTTGTTGAGCGGCAAATACAACCAGGGCGTGCCAGACGGTTCGCGCCTCACGCAACCGGGTTACGAATGGCTGCGTGACATGGTGCTGGGCGACGGCGAAGAGCGCGTGGCCAAGGTGAAACACCTGCCTGCGCTTGCTGCAGAAGTGGGCGCTACCCCCGCACAACTGGCGATTGCCTGGTGCCTGGCCAATCCGAACGTATCGACTGTGCTGCTAGGCGCAAGCAGGAAGGAACAGCTGGAGCAGAATCTCGGCGCGTTGGAGTTGCTGCCGCGGTTCGATCTGGCATTGAAGGAGCGTATCGAGCACGCGTTGGCGTGAGTTTGGACTCGGATGGCTTACCGCGCATGCCTATGCTGGGATTCGGCTTCGCCTCGTCCCAGCCTACGATTCTTTTAGGCAGTCCTGATCTCGCTCAACAGGTCTGGGTGGCGATCAAGCAGTTTTAAAAGCTTGACCAGGGCTAGCGGCGGTTTGGTCTTGCCATTTTCATACCGTGAGAACGCATTGACGCCGCCGCCAAAGAGTTCGGCGGCTTCACGCTGGTCGAGATCGAGCTTCTTGCGTACCTTGGCGATGTAGGAGGGGTCGACATAGGCTGCGTTGACTTGCCGCTGGAACTGCCCGATCAACGCGCTGTAGCGATCGCCATGCTCCTGGTCCAACAGCACTTCGTGGCAGGCGGGACAGAAATCACCCGCCACGGCCGGAATGCTGGTGGATTCGCCCTTGTACGTATAGGGCATATCGCGAGTGTCATGGACCAATTCCGCGGCCCCGCAGCTTGGACATTTCATGATGCTAAGTCCTTGAAGGAAACGATCAGCACGTCATCGATCACAGTCAACTTTAGGTAGACCTCGCGACCGCTATCTGTTCTTGCGCGATACACGTCTTGCCAAATTCGGTGGTCCGCGTGAGTCGTCATGCTCTTGTAGAAGTTGATCGGAGCAAGTGCCAGCACGACCTTGCACATCCCAGCCAAGTCATGCACGCCAAGCGTTCGTGCGTCCCGATAAGCGCTGGCGGTGGCTCGGACTTTGCCGGCCTCTATCAAGGCTCTCACCACAGGTAGTTTGCAGTGCGGCGTGCCTTTCTCCATACGATAACCTGCTTGGTTAATTTGGCAAGTAGGTTATTTAGGTGGCCGAGGAAATGCAGTCAGTTCGTGCCGATAAAAGCTGCGCGGTAAGCACCAACAACTCCTGGAAAGAGGGGTATCACCGTTGACTAT
>NZ_DATJMN010000404.1:0-6736 GCF_035508675.1 Dyella sp. | reverse complement strand
CATCTTGATATACCACCTGCGCCGTTGAGGACGCTGCCGATGTGGTTGATGTCGTGACGTTTTGAGCATCAACACCCACCGGCAGGACAATCGTTGTCCCATTGGCGGCGCCGACTGCCGCGTGGACGGTGCCATTCAGATCATTGATCTGGATGTATTTAACGCCGTGCAGAAAGAATACGTAGACGTGCCAGTTCGGATTGGCGCTGACGTCTGATGCATTCGGCCAGGATTGACCCAGTCCCGTGGCGGGCGCCGAAGTTTGCGCAAAGGCTGTGGACGTCAAGCCGATAGCGACAAAACCGGCGAGCAGTGCTTTGCGTACTCCTTGAATGCGTGACATCGGGGTTCCCCTTCTGAGAGCCGGCAGACCACCTACCGGATACATGGAATTTAGCAGGGGAAATGTGCACGTAGATATGAAAGAAGTCCCGCCATTTCCTTCGGTCTGCTCCAAACCTGGGCGGAAGTGTGGTTCTTCACATTTACTGAACATCCGCGCAGATTTGCGGACACGCCGATTGCCTCACTGAGTGGATGCTCGTGTTGAAAGCCGCTCATCATCAGCATAATCGTCGTCCTCATTTACGGCGGCATGGTCGGTGGCTGTGGCCTTGCTTTCCAATTCGAGCGACATAAGGTAGCCGCCGTTGCCGTCAAGTTTGTGCGTGGCCTTGGCCGCGATCCAATCGTAGGCGGTGATAGCATCCGGCCAACCCGCGAGCTTCCGTGACATTGACGATATGGCCCACGGTGGTGTCGCTCCAACTGCGCTTGCTCCTTGCGCTCGGCCAGCAGACCGGCCGCGCGTGCACTGCGTGCGTGCACGGTGATGGTGTCGGGCGCACCGCGATGTTCCACGTCGGCTACCACGTAGGCGCCTTGCAGGCACATGCCCGATGCATCGAAGCCGAGCGACACCTTGATGCGCACGCCTTTGCGCGGCATCGCAATCCGCATGCAAAACCATTCGCAGGCAAAACGAAGCAAGTGACAGGTGCGCCGAACGCAACCGACATTGCGATATTTGCCGGACCTTGTTGCGTTATTTGTCAAGCAAGCAAAACTTTACGCAGTTCGCATCCTGGCTGTTTGAAATAACGGTTCTACAAGGCTGGATGATAAAATTTCTAGATGGGGAATCCGGTTTATTGCTTTGACGATTGTCGTGTTGATCCTCTTGCGCGGGAATTGACTCGCCACGGCGAGCCGGTTGCGTTGCCGGCCAGCGCATTCGATTGTCTGGTGTACCTGATCGAAAACCGGGCGCGCCCGGTTGGCAGGGACGAGTTGATTTCCGCTGTGTGGGGACGCGCCGATGTCAGCGACAATCTGCTGGCGCAAACCGTGGTGCGCTTGCGGCGGATGCTGGGTGACGCCGGCAACGAGCAGCGCTGCATCAAGACCGTGCCGCGCGTGGGTTACCGCTGGATGCTGGAGATTGCCGTCCAGACGCGTGGCCCAGGGCGGATGCAAGCGCAGGCTGTGGGTGAGGCGAGCGGTGTTGCTCGGGGCGCAAGCATGCCACGGCCGGCAAAACGGGTGCGTCCGGCGTTGCTGGTCGCTTTGCTGCTTTCGCTGGGATTGGCGACCGTGTATGCAGGCTTGCAATTCCATCGCGCGGAGGCGGCGCCAGCCGCCCTGCAATTCGACCACAGCTCGGCGGCGGTGCTGCCCGCCACGGTGAGCGGACCGGAAGACTGGAAGTGGCTGCAACTTGGCTTGATGGATTTGATCTCCAACCAGTTGCGCTCGGCCAAGGTGCCCACCGAAAGCAGCCAGAATGTGCTCAATTTGCTGAACCAGGCGGATAAAGGACAGGGCGGCTTGGCGTCGTTCGCATTGGTCATCAGCCCACGCGTGACCCTGGTCGGCAACACCTGGCACGTGCATCTGGATGCGAAGAGTCGCGATGGACATGGCTGGCAGGCGGAATCCTCGTCTGCCGATGTGCTCGACGCGGCGCATGCGGCGAGTGATCTGCTGCTGGCGCAGCTCGGTTATAGCGCTGGCGCCGGGGATCATGGTGGCGATTCGCAACAGCAATATCTGTTGCGCATAGAAGCGGCACAGCTGGCCGGCCATCCCGACCTGGCGCAATCGCTGATCGCCCAGGCGCCGCCCGATTTGCGCCGCACGCCTGAGTTTGCCTACGCGGAGGCGGATTTCCTGTGCAATGCGGGCGAGGTCGAACGTTGCGAGCAGGCATTCAACGATCTCCTGCAGCAGTTGCCGGCGGACAAACAGATTTTGCGCGGCAAAGTGCTTACCAGCCTGTGGTATAGCTACTACCGCAAGCATCAGTTGGCGCAGGGCGAGGTGGCGCTGAGCGAAGCGGTTCGTCTGCTGCAAGGGCAGAAGGATGTCGAGGCATTGGCTTGTGCCTATCTCGACCGCGCGCACCTGGAGTTCTTTGACGGCAAGCGGGACGCAGCGGCCATGGATCTTGGCCTTGCCCGCATCAATTACACCTTGGCGGGCGATACCGTAGGCCAGTCAAAAGTGGACGTGTCGGTGGCGGAAATCGCCATGCAGCGCGGACAGTTCACCCAGGCGCTGGCGCTGTTGCAACAGGCCTATGAGCATGACCGGCGCATGGGCATGCGGGAGTTGCTGTCCACGCCACTGCAGGGCTTGGTTTATTCGCATAAGATGCTGTTGCAGTTTCCCGACGAACTGGCGACGACCGAGCAGTATTGGCCGTTCGAGCAGAAAAACATGCAATTTTGCGACAGCTACGTGCGTAATGCGCTGGTGATGCTGCGCGCCATGGCCTTGGCGGACAACGGCCATACCGCCGAGGCGAGTGCCGTGCTCGAACAACTGCTGGGGCAATTCAAGGCCGGCGACGACCCCGCGCAGCGCGCATCGGTGCAGGCCTTGCTGGCGCAACTGTCGCTGCAGCGTGGTGAAACCCAGGCGGCGATGGCATGGATCGCCAAGGCCATGCAGGGATCGGCGCTGGTGCAGGACGACGACAAGCGCAATGCCGCGGAAGCATGGCTTGGCAACGTCAACATCCTGCTGCGTGCCGGCAAAACCGACGAACTCAAGCGCACGGTTGCCGCGATGCACACCTGGGCCGCGCCGCTGATGGCGCAGGACGAGTGGATCAGGCTTGATCTGATGCGCGCCACGGCAGCCGAGGCATGGAGCGAAGGAAGGCGCGAACAGGCGCTCGAACAACTCAAACTCGCCATGGCGCTGGCGGACAAGATCGGTGTGCCCGACCTTATCGTGAGCGTGGGTCAGCCATATGCATTGGCGTTGCTGAGCATGGGCGATGTGGATCAAGCCGTGGCGGTGAGTGGCCGTCTTTCGAGCTGGAGCGATCAGGATTGGCGTGCCGCCTGGACGGAAGCCTGCGTGTACCGGGCACTGAACCAGATGTCGGCGTGGGAGACGTATCGAAACAAGGTGCAAGCGCTGGCCGGTGATCGGCCGGCGCCGACGGAAGCTGCCGTGCTGGCGTTTTGAACTTGCAATAAGCCAGAGCCGAAGCGCATAGGTGGGTGGTGAGCGTATGCGAACCCCAACGTTGCCATGCAGGTGGCGATGTTGGGGTTCGGCTTCGCCTGATCGCCAACCTGCGTGTGATCTTAACCGCCGTTGTCGTTGCCTTTATCGCGCTGCGGCGGCGGATTTCGCTGCGGTGTCGGGCGGTTGCCCTGTGGACCGCGGCCATTGCTGCCGCCTTGCTGGCCGCTGCCAGGCCGCGCGCCGGCGTTACCGCCTTGCTCGCCACCCGAAGGTGGCCGGCCCGGGCGGTTGCCGCCAGCCGGCGGCGGATAGTTGCCACCGTTTCCGCCGCTGCCGGGCGGCGGATAGTTGCCACCATGGCCGCCGCTGCCAGGCTTTGCAGGTGGACGGTTGCCGGGACCTGGCCGATTGCCGCCGTAAGGCGGTCTGGGCATCGGCCGCACCGGTGGCCGCGGGCCGGGGTAGGGCCGAATCGGAACGGGTCGCCCATACCAGCGGGCGCGATCGCAGTAGAACGGCCGGTTCACGTAGTAACGGCCCCAATACGCGCCGATCGCGAACGTCACGACCGGGATGCCGATGCGCGCACCATAGTCGGTCACGATAACCGGCTGGTTGTTGTACAGGTATTCGATGTACGGACCGGCGATCCAGCCGCGGTTGCCGGCGACGACCACGTCGCACCACTGCCAGCCTTCGGTGCAGCCTTGCACGTCGACCGGGGTGCCGGCATCCAGGGTATAGATCAGTGGGTATTGCGGGTCGGGACCCGCCAGCAGGTTGACGGTAGCGACGGTGTAGCCCGGCATCGCGAACGCCGTTGCGGGAACCACGGTCAGCACCATCGCGACGAACCACCACAGCATGCGCTTCATCGAGCAATCCTCCAGGGTGGATGGGACGTACGGCGTGAATGCCGGGGGCATCATGCCGCCATTCGGTGCGAACGCCTAGCGCCCAAGATTCCTAAGAGCCTGTTCGAGTCGACATGCGGCCGACGGCTGCTAGTTGACCTTCAGCAGCTCGATGTCGAACACCAGGGCGCTGCGCGGCGGTACGTCGGGCGGCGCTCCGCGCAGGCCGTAGCCCAGGCGGGAAGGAATGATCACGGTCCGCTTGCCGCCGGCCTTCATGCCGCGTACGCCTTCTTCCATGCCGTCCACCACTTCATTCGCGCCCATGCTGAAGGTAAGTGGGCGGCCGTTGTCGTAGGAGCTGTCGATCTTGATGCCGTGGTGGTCGGGAGCCTTGGCGTCGTAGAGCCAGCCGGTGTACTGGATGCTCACGGTGGAATCGTCGCGCACCGTGTTGCCGGTGCCCACGACCACGTCCTTGATCACCATCGACGGCACGTCGTCGGCCCGGGCCGGTTGCGGGCCGAGCGTGCCCAGGGCGAGCAGGGCGGTGGCGAGGAAGGCGAACGGACGCGGCATGGAAAACTCCGAAAACGGATGGCGGCGGCACAGTAGCGCATCACGGCGGGCTGCCATAGTCCATTCCCTCAGTTTGCATCGCAACAACAATGTGGTATCACTTGGCCCCATGATCCTCGCCACCTCCAGCCGCTATTACTTTTGGTATGCCTATCCGAAGCCGGCGGCGGAGCATGGTGCGCGATCGTAACGAGTAAAGATCACCCACTTTCCAAAAAAGCCGCCAGCCACCCTGGCGGCTTTTTCTTTAGGTCGCCGGAAAACCCACAAGGAACCGATTGCCATGACCAGCCGTACCGACGACCTTCGCATCCGCGAAATCAAGGAAGTTCCCACCCCCGCCGACGTGATGCGGGATTGCCAGCCCAGCGATGAGGCCCTTGCCACCGTGGCCGACGCGCGCAGCGCCTTGCATCGGATTCTGCATGGCCAAGAGGATCGCCTTGCGGTGGTGATCGGCCCTTGTTCGATCCACGATCCCGCCGCCGCACTGGACTACGCCAGGCGCCTTGCCGCCGAGCGTGCGCGGCACGCCGATACGCTGGAGATCGTGATGCGCGTGTATTTCGAAAAGCCGCGCACCACCATTGGCTGGAAGGGGCTGATCAATGATCCCGACCTGGACGAGAGCTATCACATCGACAAAGGCCTGCATCTCGCGCGGCGCCTGCTGTGCGACATCAACGCGCTGGGGCTGCCGGCGGGCACCGAATTCCTCGACCTGATCACCCCGCAGTACATCGCCGATCTGGTGGCCTGGGGTGCGATCGGCGCGCGTACCACCGAAAGCCAGTCGCATCGCGAACTCGCTTCGGGCTTGTCTTGTCCAGTGGGCTTCAAGAACGGTACCGACGGCAACGTGAAAATCGCCGTGGACGCGGTCCTGGCAGCGGCCCGACCGCATCATTTCATGGCCGTGACCAAGCACGGGCGCACGGCGATTGCGGCCACCGCGGGTAACGAGGATTGCCATGTCATCCTGCGCGGCGGCAAGCAGCCCAACTACGATGCCGCCAGTGTGGAAAGCGTGTGCAGCGTGCTGGCGAAGGCGGGCATTGCGCAACGGCTGATGATCGATACCAGCCATGCCAACAGCGCCAAGCAGCCGGAAAACCAGCCGCGCGTGGTGGCCGATATCGCCGCGCAGCTCGAAGCCGGTGAATCGCGTATCCACGGCGTGATGGTGGAAAGTCATTTGGTGGCTGGCCGCCAGGATCTGTTGCCGGGTTGCGCGCTGGTCTACGGGCAGAGCATCACCGACGGTTGCATCGGCTGGGATACCACGGTGGACGTGCTCGATCGGCTGGCGAAGGCCGTGCGGGTGCGCCGCGAACGGGTCGCGGAGCAGGTGGCAGCCTAGACCGCGGGCACTCCATGCTGGGCACCTTCGATTTCCCTGGAGCGCATCATGGGGTTGGACATCCGGCATCTTGCTGCAGCACATCGCTTTGAAACCACGGTCGACGGTTTTGTTTGCGAACTCGATTACCACCTGGATGGCGGGGTGATGACGATTACGCATACCGGCGTACCGGAACAGGTTGGCGGCCGCGGCATTGCCGGCGAACTGGTGCGCATCGCGCTGGAAACGGCGCGCCGCGAAGCTTGGAAGATCGTACCGGCCTGCAGTTATGCGCAGGTGTGGATGCAACGCCATCCTGAATTCGACGACCTGCGCGCATGAGTACCGCGCCGCATGAGAAACGCTTGCTGCCTCGCCGCTGGGCGCCGGTGCGCTTTGTGCGTGCGCGTCCGTGGTTGGCGATCGCGGGCATTGTGTTCGTTGCGGTGGCTGGCGCCTTGCTGGCTGGCGGAACAAAGCC
>NZ_DATJMN010000403.1:0-8058 GCF_035508675.1 Dyella sp. | reverse complement strand
GGAGGCGCTTCCGCCGTTGCCGCCCTGGCCACCGGCGCCACCGTAACCACCCCTGATCCCACCGTAGTTGGTCAGCGTGCTCGTACCGGTTGCATTCACACCGACACCGCCCATGCCGGCGTTGCCGCCTGCGCCGCCATTGCCACCGCTGCCAAACGCGGCGTTCGTCCCAGCCTGGGCAGTGCCCGGGGGTGGGGGCAGGTACTTGCCGCCACTACCGCCCGTGCCACCGTTGCCACCGTTGCCGCCCGCGCCACCCATGATCAACCCGGTGTTGGTGAGGGTTATCCCCGCGCCGCTGATGCCCGCGCCACCCATCGCACCGCTACCGCCGGCACCTGCGTTAGCGCCGGATCCGGGTGCGGGGTTTCCGCTGTACTTGGCGCCGCCCGCCGCACCGCTACCGCCATTACCGCCCGCGCCACCGTTGCCGCCTGTGCCGCCGAGGATCTCGCTCTGATTGTTTACGGTAAAACCCGTACCGCTGACCGCCGCGCCGCCCGCATAACCGGCGCCGCCCGCACTACCTGCCGTCGCCGTGGTGCCGCCCGAAACCGAGCCGTCCGAACCTGAAGTGCCCGTGCTCCCATAGCCACCGTTCGTTCCAGTCACCAGGATCTGTGCCCCCACCCCAAGGGTGGTTCCCGAGGACATGACAAAGCCGCCGGTGAACATGCTGCCGCTGCCGGCCAGGTCGAGTTCGCCGCCCTGGATCTGCCAGGTCGCGCTGGTGTTGACGGTACCGTCCAACGTCCAGGTGCTGTTGCCGGTCTTTTCGTAGTTGGCGAAGCCCTGGTATTGCGCACCGTTGCCGGATTGGTCGATCGAACCGGTGAGCGTGGCATTGGTGTCGCCGCCCAGGTCGAGGGTATCGCCACCGTTGGTGGTGCCGCTGCTGCTGACTACGTTGCCGGTAAGGGTCGAACCCGCTTCCAGCACCAACGTATTGCCGCCGCCGCTCAGATCGATCGCGTCGGCCTGGGTGCCGTCCGCGCCAACGCCTCCGGCAATGCTGCCGCTGTTAGTGATGGTGGAGCCGCCCGTCGCCACGACGCCAACACCGCCTGCGCCCCCGCTATTTGTGCCTCCGTAATAGCCGCTACCGCCCGTACCACCATGGCCACCGGCAATACTGCCGGTATTGGTCAGTGACGAATTGACTATCGAAACGCCCGCGCCACCGGCGCCACCGACTCCACCCATTTCGCTGTCGCTGGTACCCGCACCACCGGCTCCGCCGAGGATTTGACCGCTGTTAGTGATGGTCAGGCCGCTACCCGAAACCCCTATGCCACCGGCACCGCCGTTACCGCCAAAACCGCCATCGCTTACCGAGCCGCCGCCATACCCACCGACACCGCCCGCAACAGTGCCACTGTTGTTGAGGGTAAAACCCACACCCGCGACCCCGGCGCCGCCGTTACCGCCGGCCGCAGCAATGAAGCCACCGCCGCCATTGCCGCCTGCACCGCCGGTGATCGTTGTGCCCGAACCGCTGGTGATCGTGCTGCCCGCGCTGGCATACACACCCGCGCCGCCGCCACCGCCGCCGCCGCCGTAGCCGGACGAACTGGAGAAACCGCCGTTGCCACCGTTACCGCCGTTGCCACCCACAATGCTGCCCGGGTTGATAAAGGAGGTGCCGCTGACCGTCTGGCCCGCACCACCGCCGCCGCCACCACCGCCACCGCCGTAATAAACGTCGGCAAAGTCGCCACCACCGCCGCCGCCGCCACCATTGCCGAGCGTGCCCAATCCACCACCCGCACCGCCGCCACCAGGAAGGTCGACAGGACCGCCAGCCCCTCCGGAGTTGTTGGCGCCCTGGCCTGCGTAACCGGTACTGCCAGCCGAACCGCCCGTGCCGCCGCTATTGGCGTAAGCGCCGGAGGTCACGGAACCGGTACCGCCCGCACCCGGTTGATCGCTGGTGGTGCCGGCACCGCCGGCACCGCCATTCACGCCGCAGATTGTGGTCGAGCTGGGCACACACGTCTGCGCCATCAACGGCGAAGCCGCTGTTGCCAGCGCGGCAGCCACCGCGATCACCAGCAGGCGCGATGTCAGCTCCGGCTTCGACGGTGCGTCGGCACCGCCGGCGGCGGCGCCCTTGGGCGCGGCAACCAGTTCCGATGCAACTTGCATGATGCCGAGCGTGCGATTGAAAACGAGTCGATAGATGCGATTCACGGCGAGCTCCCCTGTTACTTCCGATGTGTTGGATTTATGGCGTTGCGTTCAGCCGCTCGCGGCGTACGCGCATGCGCGACGGACGAGTGGCCGGTCATGTGAAAAAGCGTTTTGCGGTACGCGCGCAGCACGTCAAACCACCCTCACGTTGCGAGGGTTCAGCGCGGGATCGAGCCAGAAGGCGTCGTTTTCGAAACGACGGAACACATCCGGCGGCAACACGCTGCTGCGCTCGCGCACGGCAACTTTCTTGCGCACCGTGTGCAAGCCCGGCGTGCCCGCGCGCAAATCGAACTCGTCCGCCTGATAGCTGATGTTTTCGAAATCGTGTTGGTAGGCAGGCTCGCCGATGAAGTCGTAGATCGCGGCGATCGCGCGTGCCGGCTCGCTGGTCAGCGTTTCGTAGCGCAGCAGCATGAGGTTGGAGGTTTCATCGCCGTAGAACGCTTCTTTCAACGCGTTGTAGGCGTAACCCACCATGCCATCGCCGTTGGCAAGGCCTTCGGCGCGCGAATACACCGTGCCGCCGGGCTGATAGTTGAAGATGGAAGAAGGCTGGAAGGTGTTCTTGCGAATCAGCTGCTCGATGCTGTCGATGATCCACGACACGTGTCGCACGCAAGCGATCACCTTGCCCTGCGGAAACAGCTCTTTGAGCTGGCGCAT
The DNA here is from genome assembly GCF_035508675.1 of Dyella sp. Taxonomy (GTDB): domain Bacteria; phylum Pseudomonadota; class Gammaproteobacteria; order Xanthomonadales; family Rhodanobacteraceae; genus Dyella_B. Next base: position 5,202 of record NZ_DATJMN010000403.1, on the reverse strand, counting down.
CTTGGTGCACCACGCGCGATTGGTGTCGAACACCACCTCGGCGCCGTATTCGGGGCCGTAGTAGTTGTCGAACATGCCTTTGAGCATGCGTCGACGCTGATCGTCGGAGACGAATACCGAGTACTCGTTGCGACCGCTGAGCTCGCCCAGCATGGTGTTGAACGCGCCGCCGATCGGGCCGCTCATGCCGGCGTGGAACCGCGGGTTCTGACTTAAGATGGCTGACAACAGCGTAGACCCGGACCTGGGCAGGCCCGAGGTAAAGTGAAACCGGCGATCCATCTAGCCCCCTGTAGGCTATGGCCACTATCTGGCACGACCAGCTTCCCGCCTATCGCACCACTTATTTATATGTGAAGCACATCACAGCTTTAAATTGTGATTAATGCTAGGGGCTTGGAAGGAGAAGGGACATGTCTGTGCGTTTCACGTTAGAAACGCACATACAGGAAAGCGAGCCCGGCCCAGGCTTTTACTGCAGCTCGGAGAGGGTGCTGTTCCAGCGGCAGGCCATCAGGTCGACCGCAGGATCTTGCGTACCGCGAATGCTGGCCGCACGGTAGGCGCCCGGGGTGATGCCAAAAGCTTGTTTGAACAGCCGGCTCGCATGGCTTTCGTCGGAAAACCCGAGCCTGGGAGCCAGTTCGGCCAGCGACATGGCGTCGAAGGCGCGGTTGTCCAGCCGATCGCGCAGCTGCTGCAGCCGGCACATCTGGATAAAGCGATTGACGCCGCCGCAGGATTCGAAAAGGCGGTAAAGGCCGGCCCGCGAAATGCCGGTGGCGTTGGTAATGTCCTGGATGGAAAAGTCAGGCGCGCCGACGTTTGCCTCGATCAACCGCCGCACCGATTCGTAGCGCACGTGCTCGAGCCGATAGAACTCCGAGCGAGCGCCCGAGCCGTAGGGATTGATCGCCACCGACAGAAGATCGATGAGCGTGCGCGTGACCGCCGCATGCGCGACAAATGGCAGGTGAGGCATTTGCTCGACCAGGGCCCGCAACATGGCGCCAAGCAAACCGCCCTCGCTTGCGCCGATCAGATAACCGTGCAGACCTTCTACGTCGCCGACTGCCGCGCGCACACTGTCGCGCGCCAGACTCACGGTGATCAGCACCACGTGGTCGGCGCCGGTTTCCGCCGGCTCGGAGGTATCGATCAGCAGGCTTTCGCCCGGTTTGATCGACATGGCTTTGCCGTCGGGGCCGGCGAACAGTTCGCCGGCGACGACGTGATTCAACGTGAAGTGATCGAACCCATCGGACTCCACGCGTTCCCGGCGACGATGGCAAATGCCGCCGTATTCGCGCGCAAACAAGATCGTGCGATCCAGGCGCCAGCTGCGCACCCGCGCAAAGAACGGCGCATTGGTGCGCTCGATATCCGCGCCGCGCGCATACAGATCGCAATAGCGTGCAAATGCCACATCCGGCTCGAATGCCGTACTGTCGAACGCGAAAATCTCGCTCACCCGACGCCCTCCATGGCCGCGCGCCGCCAACTGGTACGCGCCAAGCACGCCGCGACAATGCCCACGATGGCCGCGGTGACGCATACGCGACTCAACGCCCAGGACAAGCCATGGCCCCCCATGCCTAGCCCGTCGCTGACCACCCCCGCCATAAACGGACCAAGCGCTACGCCCACCACGGTAATAAACGCGAGAAACACGCGCAAACCCACGTCGTGCAAGGAGGGATCCAGCAAGTCGGGCAATCCCGCCAGCGCCGCGACGGCGGCCGTGCCGCCGATCAGCGAAGCGAGCGCAAACAGCAGGCACGCCGTTACGGCCGAGTGGGCGAACGGCATCACCGCGATCACAGGAATCACCAGCAACAACGCACCGGCCACGATCGACGTGGGCGACAGCTTCTCCCCGCGCTTGTCGACCAGTGTCCCCGCGATGAAATGCCCGAACGGCGAGGCGACCAGCAGTGCCGCGCCAAAAACGAGCGCCGCCGCGGCAGGCGTCAACCCTTGCTGGCGATGCAACACCGATGGCGCCCATGCGCCCACGGTCTGCACGACCAAAACGCTGGCGGCGGCACCACACAGGTACGCGCTCATCATGACCGGGCGCTCGCGGAACGAGGCAAACATCTGACTGAAAACAGGCGTACGCGTCGCCGGCAGCGCGGAGCAAGGTTCGGCGCGGCACAGCAGCAACACGATCAACACGAGGTTCGGTGCGGCCATCACCAGGAAAAGCAAGCGCCAGTGCGTAAACGCCGACGCCGGCAACCATTTTGCGAACAGCGCCAATGCCGCACCGCCCAACAACAGCGACAGACTTCGTCCGGCCGACGCTCCGGCGGTGAATATCGCCATCGAACGCGCACGCCACGGCGCTGGCGCGTAGGTCACGATCAAACCCAGCGCGAGCGGCACAAACGCAGCCTGCCCCAATCCCACCAGCGCACGCGCCACGACCAGCGTCGCGAACGAATGGCCGAACGCAAAGATCGCCATGCCAAGCATCCAGATCGCGATGCAGCCAGCCAGCGACCGCAGGCGATGCGACGAATGCGCCAGCGGCCAGCTCGCCAGCATGCCGGCTACGTACAGCGCGGCGAACGCAGGCCCGTCGAGCAGACCCATCTGCGTGTCCGTCAAGCCTAGGTCCGTCTTCAACAGCGGTGCGGCTACGGCAGGCAGGTTGCGATCGATGAACGCCATGCAGTGGCCAAGCGCAAGCAAGGCAACGAGAGCCATCGGCATGCCTGGCGTTTTCGATTGGGCATCGGACCGCTGCATGGCTCCCCTGCATGCCGTTCGTGGACACGTGGACAGGGCGAACCTCATTCCGTACGAGATCGCCCCAACAGGAAGCGTGAGCAATGTTTATGCCATGGGGAAAGGCGCGGTGGGGCTATCCTCCCGCGCCTTTTTCAGCAGGCGGCTGCCGGCGCGCGGACCTATAGGGTCACCTTATGACAAGAACACGACGGCGTGTCGCCGGCCGAGGGCCGCGCTCGACAGCCCCATGGTGCGGGTTGAGCGCACGTTACTGCGTCGCGCCCGTTGCCGGAGACAACGCCACGGATTGCACCGTTGTCGGAAGCGGCGTGCCTTGGCGGAAGGGCGAGGATGGCGTCAGCTCCACTTGCATTGCGTAAGGATGCGTGGCGCGATCGCGACGTACGCGCACCGTCCGAGTGTTTTGTTCTTCGTTATGCGTGGCCGCGTGCGCAAGATTCAACGGATAGCGATGGCCGTCGACCCACACATCCATCTTCGCGTTTTCAGACGATGGCGTGTAGCGAACGGTGAGGGCGTAATCGATCGCGTTGGCATCGATCTGCCAACTCAATTTGTAGAGCGTGGCGGGTGCTTCGTAACCTTCGCCGTTGTAATTCAGATAGTGCTCTGCTTGTGCCGGTTGCAACTGAAAATGACCGTCTTGCGCCGCGGCGATCGTGTGAGGCCGCGCATGCAGCTCACCCTGAAAAGGCAGCACTACGACCGGCATGAAGGCATCTGTGTCGGTGCCGCCGGCATCTTTCATCGGCCAGTTCGCCAGACGATCCAACGCGATGCTGATGTCGTCGCCGTTGCGTTGAATGGTTACCGTGGAATCGGGCGAACCGAGTCGATAAGCGCGACCCAATTGGGTGTCCGCCAAGCCAGGCACATGCAGTTGATGATCCGACGGCATCTTCGCCACAAACAGGTAGATCGCATGCGGGCCGACGGTGGCATAACCAAAATCGAGCGCGGCGAACGGCTGCTTTCGCGTGCCGTAGACGGCCTCGCCGTTGCGCTTCAACCATACGCCGATGCCGTGCAATACCTCCGCCTCGTAGGGCACGACGGAACCGTCGCCTTCCGGCCCGATGTTGAGAATGTAGTTGCCGCCCTGGCTTACGACGCGCACCAGCCGCGCGATGTTCTCGCGAATCTTGCCGGGCAGATCCGTTCGCGTTTGCCATGAACGGTAACCCCACGTTTGCGGAAACATGGACGCCGGCGATTGCCAGGGCAATTCCATGCCGACATCCGGTTCGGCGTTGTCGCCCATCACGGCGAAGTCGCCTTGGTGATTCCACACGCGCCCCGAAATCATGGTCTGCGGCTGCAGCGCATGTACGGTTTGCGCGAAATGCGCGCTTTGCGCGGGCGTGGGTTTGCCCATGTCGAACCAGATTTCCGCAATGGGTCCGTAGTGACTCATCAGCTCCTTGAGCTGCGCGACATTGAAAGCCTCCTGCGCGGAGGTAATCGGGTTGCTGTTGCCCTCGATGTACGTATTTCCACCGGGGTGATGCCAATCGATCGTCGAGTAGTACACGCCGAACTTCAGTCCGCCGCGCGCGCACGCCTCGGCAAGCTGTTTAACGATGTCCTGGTGATAGGGCGTGTCGTCCACCACGTTGTAAGGCGTTTGCGCGGTGTGGAACAAATTGAATCCGTCGTGATGCTTGGCGGTGATCACGATAAATTTCATGCCTGCCGCCTTGGCGAGCGCCACGATCGCATCGGGATCGAAATGCACGGGATCGAAGCGTGCCGCCAGCGCCTCGTATTGCTTGGGTGGAATCGGCGCGTTCGCAAGAATTTGCTCGCTGTAGCCATTGTTCACGCGCTGGCCGTTCCACATGCCGCCGGCAAGGGAATACAGGCCGAAGTGAATGAACATGCCGAACTTGCGATCCTGCCACGCTTTGATCGTTGCGGCGCTGGGACCCGGGCCCGGTGGCGGCTGGGGTTGATCCAGCGGGCGTTGCACGGGGGCTTGCGTATCCATGGCCGGCGACGCCGATCCGGCCCAAAGAGACGAAGACCAGCAGGCCATGCCCGTCAAAATCCAAAGCATGGCGTGTTTCTTACCGATCGCATTCGTCATGCGCGTTGCACCCGTTGCCCTATCCGACAGAGCGAGGGACTTTACACGTCCGTTGGCCTGACCGCGTCAAATACCACGGACAACGAATTCTCCATTTACGCCTTAGACCGACTAGCGCGTATCGGCTGTCGGTCATCGTTGCCAGATGGCGGTGGGTAGCCGTTATGATGGAGTCGCTCTGGTTTGTCGCGCGACGCATGATGCTTACGTGAGAGCGGGGGATAACTAGAGGATCGTTGTCATGCCTTTTCATGACATGGCAGTTGGGAGTGATCCAGCTGCATGATGCGCGACCATTCGCCTACCCTCAGCGTAGCCTGCTTGGCCCGGCTGGTTTTATTTTTGGTTCTGCTGCTTCC
>NZ_DATJMN010000402.1:0-3405 GCF_035508675.1 Dyella sp. | reverse complement strand
TGAGGAAGCGCTCGCCGGTTCGGCAGAAGGCCTGCCCGAACAGTTCGCGCAGCTGGACGAGCTGCTCGCTGGAGGATCGTGACCATGCCGCGGCCACTGGCGTAGCAGACTTGCCAGCCTTATCTATTGAGAGGCACAAACATCGTCGTACGCCGTTCGTACGCCGTGCGCACGATCAACAAAGCCAGCAGGGGCAGGGCGACCCCATAGACGTACTGCGTAAGCGTTACGCCAATGCCAAACGGAAACCAGATGGTGGGGACACCGATCGAACCCAGCTCGGCCGTGAATTGCGATACCACAATGAGCACCATGGTGCTGAGCGCCATCGTGCGCATCGGGCCATGGCGCACCATCCTCACCGCCATTCGCGCGAGCAATACAAGCAGCCCGAGCCGGAAGGGGAGAGTTAGCGCGGCGACTTGCATGACGCCGGCCGCGACACCCAGCAGGGCGAGCAGTACGATGGCCGCGTCGATGGCGTGCGAGGCGCGGGCATTCCAGCGGTTCCAGGCGAGCGTCCAAGCGGCCAGGCTTAGCGGCATCCAGAGGACGTTCGACAACCACACGTAGGTGGGCACACTCATCACATCGGTCCACGAGACGATGGCGTTGTCCAACCGTTTCACCGCCGAAAGCGCGAGCGCGATACAGACATATGCAATGAAACGGGGTTGGCTACTGCGCCGTCGAAGCGCAAGTGCCAGGCCGATGAGCGCCACCATCGCCAGGGGCTCGACCACGTCGACCATGTACCCGGCGATGGTGCGCCACCATTCCACGCGATAGAGCTCCTCGCTCTGCGGGCGCGGCGCCAGCGTCGGCGCGACGTGCACGCCGCCGCCATCGGGATTGGCAGCGCCGCCGGGTTGCATGAATACACGCATGGCGAGCACGCCTTGCGTGCCGGCTGCATGGGCAGGAAGCGCGAATATCATCGGCCGCGTGCCGACCATCCTGGGCGATGCGCCAAGCCGTCCCGACCCACCCAGTCGCACGCCGTCCCAGTACAACTCGTAACCATCGTCGACGAGGGTCGGCCCCAACACATCCCATGCGCGGTCTCCTGCCGGCACCATTACCGTGCGTCGATACCAGGCATAGCCTTGGTAGCCGGGATGGCCATGCACCATCCAACCACCGACATAGTTGGGCAAACCTACATCGCCATCATGGCTGCTTGCCGGCGCGCTCAGGTTCATCGTTTCCCAGCCGCGGTCATCCAGGCCTGCATCGGCCCAATGCGGGGCGTCGCCAAGATGGAATCGCCATGCGCCACCCAGCAAGGGGGCGGTGGCACGTAGGGCGGCCGGGTCAGGGCGGCCGCCGATCGCCAGGACCGTTATCACTCCGGCCAACGCAAATACCGCGGCGATGACAATCCAGATCTCGAAAACGTGGCGAGGTATATCGGATGCCGTTCCAGTACCGGCGACTGAAACGGGGACTCCTCCTGCACTGGCCATCGGGCGCTCCGAGCTGGTCTCGCCAAGGGGACTCGATTTTGGGGCAATTTGTAGTGCGCTGATAGTCGGTGCCCGGATCGAGCGTCTCGTGCACCGCGGGAAGTAGCTTGCGTTCACGGCCTTGCGTTGCGAAGAACGTAAAGAAAGAAGCGTTCCGCTGGTTTGATGGCTTGACGGCCAGCGCCTTTGCAAATGCGGCACACCTGGCCTCCAGGTGGTGTGCCGCGAGGAGGGATCATGCGTACGCGAATGACCTATCCGTCCCGCTCCGCTTGCAGCAATCCTTCGCCATGGCGGCGAAGAAAGTACAAGGCTGCGCGCAAACCTTCCACTTGCGTGGGGCTGAGCGGCCATGTGCCGATGTCAACCGGTCGATCGCCCCGCCGCGCCCGGTGGGCGGTGCCGTGGCATCGCAGAAGATGTCGAATAACGCACATGGCCAGCGATGTGCCGGCAACGCTCATAAGCTGCAGATGCCACCTGGCCTGCTCAGGGTCCGATGGCAGCTGAGACTCGTTGATGAGCCAGAAGGGTTTTGAAGGGCACGCACGTGCCGTATGATCCATGACACCCATGATCAACTCTCATTCAGTTGGTTGTGGTAGCGGGTCGTATGGGCTGCAACCCATGCGATCCGCGCTTTCTCTCTGCATTACTGCAAAGGTCACCGGCGTAGCCCGCGAACAGACGGCGCCGGTGACGAGCCGAGCGTAACAAATTGAGCGCACAAGTCACGTAGGCGATCGCTGGCTAGATGTGTGCGCGATTGCATTAATGCAATGAGTCCAAAAACAGCCACGATATGGGGAAGGGGAAGCCATATGCTTGATGTCGATGTCAGTGACCTGGCGGCGGAACCGTGGATTTCATTGTGCCGACGGGGTGAGAATTTTGAGGACCTTCAGACAGTGCGGAGCGGGTACTTTAAAAATGCGTAAGTACTTCCTATTCATCGTCATGCTCATGTTTTTCGGCGTGGCAAGCGCTGCCGAAAATTACGTTGCGCCTTCCGCCAGCGATCTGCAGGCACGGCCCGGCTATGCACGGGTATTCATCTACAGGAGCCAGGCATCGATAGGTCGCTACGGGTTTGGCTACGGAGTGGCGTCCAAATTGAAGTTCAATGACAAGCTCGTTACCGGACTCAAGCAGAACGAATTCACTGTGATTTTTTTGCGTCCCGGCACCTACACCGTGGCTTCCGCCAATCACAGCTTTTGGAACGGCGTAAAGGACGTCACAGGTACGTTAACCGTCAGTGAGAACAATAATTACTATTTACGCATCTACGGCGATGTCGTTCCGCCTACAAGCGCTATTTCGAATGTAGAGAAGGCAATGACTCCCCAGACAGGCTGGTGGTATGACGCACTCACCTTGACTCCCGAGCAGCAAGGCGAAGAAGTCGTTTCTCGGTGCATTTACAAACCACCGATGATTGCGGCAATTCCGTAAGGGCAGTCGGTGGCGATTGCTGCTCGGGCATCGTTATGTCGCGGAACAACGGGTAAGCCACGCTTATCATCGACGATTCACGAGCGCCACATGGCAGGAGAATCGTTAACAGTCTGAAAATTGCTACGGAATAAACCCGCAAGTGACGGTTTCACGCCCCATGGACATCTCTACGAATAGCTGCTTGCTAGCGACGAAGGTTGCGGCATGAAATCGAAGTAAAAAACGCGCAATCAACCTCGATTCCTCCGGACGAAGATCCATGCATACTGTATTTTCGATCAGCAACGATGACATCGCGAAATTGGACGATATTCAGTCGAGGGAGCTTATTGCGAGGTTATGCCGTGCAGAGCTCTTCACAGAAGGCCATTCGCAGGCGGCCGTCACTTGGGGAGGAGACCAGCGAGCCACGGATGGTGGCGTTGATGTGCTGGTGGATACGAATGCTGATATCGAAGGTTACATCAAAGCCAAGTTGACC
>NZ_DATJMN010000401.1:0-16082 GCF_035508675.1 Dyella sp. | reverse complement strand
GGTTCGACTTCTGGCGATCGATGATCACGTACACGAACACATGCTTGTTGGTCGACAGCGGGCGGATCAGGTGGTACTGGCGCTCCAGGCTGACCAGGATGTCCTCGATCGTGTCGTTGAGTTTCAGTGCGTTGGCCACCTTGCGCTTGGCGCGTACCACCTCGGCGTTGCCGGCGGCGGCCAGTTCCAGGTCGATGCTGGCCAGGCTGTCGCCGGCCATCAGCATGCCGCTGTCGTCATCAACCAGGGCGCTGGCGATGTAACCGTCGATGTTGCGCAGCGTTTCAAGGCTCAGATGGCTCATGCAGGGGGTCCTTGCGTAAGAGGGAAGGGGTTGGGCGAAGGCGGGAGTGCTGCGTTTACGCCAGGCGCTGCAGCTGCATGGAAAGGCGCGTGGCCAGGTCCAGCGCAACGCGGCGCGACAGCGCCAGCAGGATGTTGTGTCCCACGCCGATGGCCAGCGAAAGCGGATGACGCGGATCGGCAATGCGCACGATGATGCAGGTGTAGTGCTCCATCGACACCACGGTGGACTGGCAGCTGCCGCCGGCCAACTCGCGCGCCAGCGATTCGCACAGGCCCAGCAGCGAGCCGGTCATGGCGGCGATGCGGTTGCCATCCTGCGCGATGGTCGAATGCATGCTGATCAGCCGCGCATCGGCGGTGGCCACCACGGCCAGGCTGATTTCGGGGTATTGCTGGCAAAGTTCGGCCAGCTCACGGTCGCAAATGGCGCGGAGCTGTGCCAGCCGCCGGAAGGCGGTATGGGCTACAAGGGATTCGTGCATGCGTTTCAACCAGGCGGTGGCGTGATCGTAATGAAGCGTGACCGGCGCGAAAGTACCGCTTGCGTGCGCCCGTATGTGCAGGATGAGCATGATCGCCTTGCCGCCCGTCCACGGCCATCGCCTTTGCGGCTCGATTAGCTGTCACTTAGGGCCTGCGATGGCGGAAATGCCGCAAAAAAACACCGCTGCATGTCCCGCCGTGACAGAGATTGGGCTGCGTCATGCCATGGTTCCCCTGGTTATATCGACCTACGATCCATGACAACCGAAATCGGGCAGACAATCGCCAACCGATGCCGTTGGGAAAGTCGCGAAGAAAGGATTTTGCATGATGAACACGATGCGCGCGCGAAGCGGCTTCACGTTGATCGAGCTGGTGGTGGTGATTATCATCGCCGCCATCCTGGCCATGATCGCGATGAATGCCTACGGCAATTACCTGGCCCGTGCGGAGGTACAGGCGGCGAAGACGGATTTGACTGCATTGGCGCGCGATCTTGAAAACCAATTGCAGCACAATCTGGTTTACAGCACCCGTGCGCACACGACGATGAGCGCCAGCGACATTGTCCGCGCTTACCCAGGCTGGCACCCGTCGCAAGCCAAGCATTTCACCTACACCCTCGAAGCGTGGCCCACGCGATTTACCTTGAAAGCGCAAGGGATGGGTGGCTCGCTTTCGACGTGCATACTGGAACTGACCGAGAGCGATATGCCTTTCATATCCGGGTGCGGTGCAGTGACGACCTGGTGAGCGCGACGCGTGCTGCTTGCTCTTTGCCGCGACAGGGATTCGTTGCCCCGGTGAACGCCGAGGCTCGTAATCCCATGGCTGTCATTCCCGCGAAAGCGGGAATCCATTTGCCCTGATGCAAAAAGCCATGCCAGTTAAAACCGGGATTTCATCCCGGCCGACACGTTGCTGACGACGGCGATACTTGCTCACTGTTGCCGCAAAAGGCAGCCGCGGCACCCTGCATGCCGTCACCATCCGCCTGTCACCAGGCATGTATCATCCCCGGAAATGGGGTCGGTGCAGACAAGAGTCATGACGGGAAAGGGGGCGACTGTTTTTCGTTTCGGGGAATTCCAGCTCAACCCGCTGGCGCGCGAACTGAGCCGTCACGGCGAACCGGTCGAACTGGCGGCGAGTGCGTTTGATTGCCTGGTCTATCTGATCGAGCACCGCGAGCGTCCGGTGGGCAAGGACGAGTTGATTTCCGCCGTGTGGGGACGCGCGGATGTCAGTGACAACCTGCTTGCGCAGACCATCGTGCGTTTGCGACGCGCGCTCGGCGACGCAGGCATGGAACAGCGCTGCATCAAGACCGTGGCGCGCGTGGGCTACCGCTGGATGCTGGAGACGCAAGTGCTGCAGCAGGCCGCGCCCGATTCCGTCGGGGCGGCCGCGTCCGAACAAGCCATGCAAACGCAGGCTGTTGCCCCTAGCCAGCCGTCATCACCGCCGCTACTGCGCCGCTCCTTGCTGGCCGCGCTGCTTTTCACGCTGTTGTTTGCCTTCGTGTATGCCGGCTGGCAATGGCTCGGCGGCAGGGTGGCCAAGGCAGGCTTTTCATTCGATCGCAGTGCGGCGATCGTGCTGCCGGTCGAGGTGCAGGCGCCGGACGATTGGCAATGGCTGCACCTGGGCATGATGGACATGATCGCGAACCGCCTGCGCGACGCGAAGATTCCGACCGAAAGCAGCCAGGAAGCGCTGGAGCTGATCAAGGACAGCGGCGGCGATGCGGGCGCGAACCTTTCCTCGTTTGCCCTGGTGGTGCATTCGCGCGCCGTGCTGTCGGGCGATGGCTGGCACATCCACCTGGATGCCAACGCCAAGGACGGTCGCAAATGGAGCGCCGAATCCACGGCCGGCGACGTGCTGGCGGCAGTGCGCGCGGCCAGCGATCTGCTGCTGGCGCAGCTCGGTTATGGCGGCGGCATGGCATCGCCCGCCCGCGGCGATGCGATGGAGGAGTTCATGCAGCGCGTCGACGCCACGCGCCTCGCCGGCCAGCCGCAGTTGGCGAAGGCGTTGCTGGAGAAAGCGCCGCCGGCAATGCGCAACGACCCTGAGCTGACGTATGCCTCGGCATCGATCGACTGCGATGAAGGCCGCACCGATGCCTGCCAGCAACAGCTCGAAGCGTTGCTGCAGCGCTTGCCCGAAGACCGGCAGCCGGTGTTGCGCGGCCAGGTGCTGACGGTGCTTGGGCAAATCTATCTGGGCCAACATCGCAACGCGGACAGCGAAGCAGCGCTGGCGCAGGCGGTGCACATGCTGGAAGACGTACGCCGTGCGCACGGACCCAAGGATGTCGAGGCGCTGGCGACGGCCTATCTCGTTCGCTCCTATCTCCATACGCAGTCATGGCGGTTGGAAGAAGCCACCTCGGATCTGGGCCGTGCGCGCGTCAACTACACCCTGGCCGGCGACCTCGTCGGCGTGGCCAAGGCGGATCAGGCGATGGGCGCACTTGCGCTGCGCCGCGCGCAACCCGACGCTGCCGAGATCTTGCTGCGGCATGCGTACGATCAGTTCGTCGGCATGGGCATGCGTTCGATGCTGCCGTCCATCCTGGACGCGCTGGCTTATGCGCAGCAGATGCTGCTGCAGTTTCCCGATGAACTGCGCACCACGGACCGCTTCTGGCCGCTGGAGGAAAAGAGCAAGGATTTCGGCTTCATCGGCGACGACATGCGCCATGAGTTGACGATGGTGCGCGCCGCGGCGCTGGCCGATAACGGGCGTACGGCCGAAGCATCGGTGCTGTTCCGGCAGGTGCTCGATCAAACCGACGCTGCCAAGGAGCCGGGGCTGCGCGCCGAAGTCGACAAAGGGCTGGCACGCCTGGCCCTGGACCGCGGCGACTACGACCATGCCGCCGCGTTCGCCGCCGATGCGCTTACCCCCACGTTACAGGAAGACGACCAGCGCGATTACGCCGAAACCTGGCTGATGCGCATTTCAGCGCTGCAGCGCGCCGGCAAGAACGACCAGGCCAAGCATGAGATCGCCGCCATGCTGGCGTGGCATGCGCAACTGCCGATCCAGAACGACTGGACGAATGTCTACGTGCTTCGTGCCCAGGCCGCGCAGGCGTGGATCGATGGCGAGCACGACCAGGCGCTCGAGCAACTCAAGCAGGCGCTGGCGTTGGCGGACAAGCTGGGTGTGCCGGACGTGATCGTCAGCGCCGGCAAGGCTTATGCGCTGGCGCTGCTGGCGGCGGGACACCTGGATCAGGCGGTGGCGGTCAGCGGCCGGCTTTCGTCCTGGAGGCAGACCGATTGGCGCGCAGCGTGGGTCGAGGCGCGCGTGTACCAGGCGCTGGGGCAGAACGATGCCTGGCAGAAGTCGCACGACATGGCGCAGCATTTGGCCGGCGACCGGCCGCTGCCGGCGGTTTCCGCTGCGTTTGAATTCTGAGCCGCAAAACACAAGGCAAAAAAAGAGGCGCGGCGGTGAAAGGCGGACTCTCACTGCCAGCGCCATCAGTCTGGAAGGACTGTGAAGGGTGGATGTCCGATGACTATAAAGCGGCGGTCTGCGCGTGAGACATTCCTGATCGCGCCAAAAGGCTGTCAAATCGGGCCGATATTTTTTTCGATCACGGCACGGCGGCGTGCTGTTCTTCCAGCATGGTGATCTTGCGCAGGCTTGCCGCAGCTTCCAGGGCGACGCGCCGCGGCCAGCTGTCCTCGATGTGCTCGGCAACCAGGCATGGTTCCCCGGCGCGGCATTGGGGACAGGAAAGGTTGTGCAGCATCAGATCTTCGACTACCGAGAGGGTCATGGCAGTTCCCCTTTGTGTGGCGTGCGAAGCCTCGCCGGCGGCGAGGGTCTGATTGGCTATCGGCGAGCGGGTGGGCGACTTGAGTGGCCGGCAGTTTCGACCTCAAGCATGCACTCATCCAGATCCGTCGCCCGGGCGTTGGCCGGGGCGACGGATCAAGGGCCGATAAACATTGCGCCGGGCGCGCGTCTGCGATGAAAACAGGCACGACCTATGCATGAATCCATGCATTCATGACGTACATGCGCAGGTGCCCGCCCATGACAACGAAGCGTTTGGAAGAACTGGCGCGCGAAGGCCTTTCCCTCGTGCTGTGGCTTTCCGCGGTGATGCTGAACATGGCATCGGTGATGTGGCTGGGTTTTCAGGGGCTGCAGTGGCTGCATGACGGGCATTGGACCCGGCAACCGCCGGTGATGGCCTGGATACACGGGGTTTGCCCGGGCGCCTGCGATGTCGTGAACAACCCGCATTCCTGGTACGGCGCTGCCAAGCTGGTCCGTTTTCTTTACGACGTGCCGTCCGGCCTTGCGCTGGCGCTGATCGGCATCGCGCTCGGCGTACTCAGCGTGTCAGTTTCTGACCACCGGCCGTCGGCGCCCAGGGTCATCACACGGGGGATCGGGGCGCGCTGACGGTTGCAGGTACACTTGCCGCCTCACGCACCCACCGGCAAGGCACGCATGAGTTCCGATCAGCAATTGGGCGAGTACCGCGGCATCAAGTTCATGCACGAAAGCGACGGGGGCGCCGAGGTGCGCAGCGGCGTCATCTATTTTCCGGAAGACCCGCAGCATCACACCGTGGCCAGCGGCGGCGGTGCGCGATGGGAAGCCGAAGCACGCGGCCTGATCGACCACTACTTTCGTGAAATCGACGTGGAGCCCGACGACGATTCGGAAGCGTAGGCCGGGATGAAATCCCGGCATCGCCATGCCCACACATGTCGGAGTTCCATCCCGACCCAGGTCACGGAATGAGGGAATCGGCAAATTTCCCGTAGCATCGTGCATGCCCCTGTGACGACAATAGTCTGACAATTGTCGGCACTCGCGCCCGTTCGGCCAGCGAAGGGCGCAAGCGACCTTGGTTCTTGCGATCAGAGGCAGCAGCGCATGGCGAAGCAGTTCGTTTGGTCAGCAGCATTTCGCGCAGTACCGTTGGTTCTTGCCGGTTGCTTGGTGGTGGCGACGGCGAATGCCGCCGACAGCTTCCACGATGCGCCGGCTGACGCCTCATCGGTGCGCAATCCGTATCACGGCCAGGCAGCGGCTGCGCATGCAGGCGGCCAGTTGTATGCCGCCGATTGCGCCAGTTGCCATGGCGGCACGGGGCAGGGCGCCGGCAATATTCCCGCCTTGCGGCAAGGCCCCGCGCAACAGGCGACGGAAGGTGCGTTGTTCTGGTTCATCACCAAGGGCTCGGTGGCCAACGGCATGCCGTCCTGGGCCAGCCTCTCCGAGCCACAGCGCTGGCAGATCGTGACGTATCTGAAAACGCTGCCGACGGTGACGTCGGCGACGGCGGAAACGGCGGCCATCCACTCACCGATCGACACCCCGCCACCGACCCCGCCGTTCACGGATTTTCGTTATGAAAAACCAGGCAGGTCACGCAAGATCACGGTGAACGATCTGCCGCCGCCTTACGCTACGCGTTCGGCCGGCAACGGACCGGAGATCGTGCCGCGTCCCGACGGCGTCTTGCCCGAGGCGCCGGCCGGTTTCAAGGTCAATCTGTTTGCGGAAGGCTTGCATACGCCGCGCGTGATTCGCACGGCGCCCAATGGCGACATCTTCGTGGCCGAAAGCGGCAACGGCCAGATCCGCATCTATCGCGGCATGACGGCGGATGGAAAACCGGCGCAAACCGCCGTGTTCGCGACGGGTTTGAACCGGCCGTACGGCATCGCCTTCTATCCGGTGGGACCGAACCCGCAATGGGTGTACGTGGGCGATACGGATGCGGTGCTGCGCTTCCCTTATCGCAATGGCGACCTCAAGGCGCGCGGCGCTGCGGAACACATCGCCGACTTGCCGCATGGCGGCGGCCACTGGACGCGCGACGTGGCGTTTTCGCTCGACAACAAGACGATGTTCGTGGCGGTGGGCTCGGCCTCCAATATCAATGATCCGGACACGTCGCCGGCCGAGAAAAATCGCGCGGACATTCTTGCGTTCGATCCGGACGGCTCCCATCAGCGCGTGTATGCCTGGGGCATCCGCAATCCTTCCGGCATTGCGATCGATCCGGACAGCGGACAACTGTGGACCACCGTCAACGAACGCGATGGCCTGGGCGACAACCTCGTGCCGGATTACATCACCTCCGTGCGCGAAGGCGGTTTCTACGGATGGCCGTGGTGGTACATGGGCGGCCATCAGGACCCGCGCCACGCAGGCAAGCATCCGGAGTTGAAAGACAAAGTGATCACGCCCGACGTGCTGCTGCAGCCGCATAACGCATCGCTGCAGATCACCTTCTACGAAGCCAAGCGTTTCCCCAGCGAATACCAGGGCGATCTGTTCGCCGCCGAGCACGGTTCCTGGAACAAAGCCACACGCGTGGGTTACGAGGTGATCCGCATTCCGCGTCATCACACCGGCAAGGCGAGCGGGGCATACGAGGATTTCCTTACCGGTTTTGTGTTGCCGGACGGACGCGTGTGGGGGCGGCCGGTGAGCCTTACGACGGCGCCGGATGGTTCGTTGCTGGTAACGGATGATGGATCGGATTCGATCTGGCGGGTGGATTACGTGGGGCAGTAGGCGGGAATCGTCCATCGGGAATCGTTAGAGCGGGTCTTCGCAAGTTTGTCGGCGCCGCTCTTACGATTCCCGATTTCCCATTGACGCCCCGGCCCACCCAGCGCACGCATCCCCAAACACATCAGCGTAATATCCCTCCCACAGCCGCCACGCACGGCGGCTGCGCCGGCCGAGGGCCAATGCCATGTCACGGAAAGGCTGGATCGTGTGGGGAGCCATCCTGGGCGCCGCGTTGGCGCTGGCATGGACGCGCCCAACCGTGGCAGCGCCGGCTGCCGGACGCTTTGTTGCACGCATCGAATTGAACGGCCCGATCGGCCCGGCCGCTGCCGAATACGTGGATGACACCATCCAGCGTGCGACCGATGACGGCGCCCAAGCGATCGTGCTGCAAATGGATACGCCAGGTGGTTTGCTGGATTCCATGCACGACATCATCGGCGACATTCTCGCGGCGAAGATTCCGGTATTGGGCTATGTGGCGCCCAGCGGTGCGCGCGCCGCCTCGGCCGGTACGTACATTCTTTATGCATGCCCGATCGCGGCGATGGCGCCGGCCACGCATCTGGGCGCCGCCACGCCGGTGACCTTGGGTGGCAGCTCGCCGATGCCATCGCCGTTGAACAACGGCGCACCGTCATCGAGCAAGTCGAGCGACAAGGCCGGCGGCAGTGCCGAAGATGCCGAAAGCCACAAGATTCTCAACGACGCCATCGCCACCATCCGCGCGCTGGCGCAAATGCACGGGCGCAACGCCGCGTGGGCGGAGCAGGCGGTACGCGGCGCGGCCACGCTCACTGCGAGCGAAGCGGTTGCGCAGCATGTGGTCGACTTCATCGCGCCGGACACCGAGGCGCTGCTCGCGCAGGCGGACGGCCGCACCGTGCACGTCGATGGCGGCACGCTCACGCTCGCCTTGCGCGGCCTGCCGGTGCGCGACTATCCGCCGGATTGGCGCGTGCGTTTTCTCGGCATCATCACCAATCCCACCATCGCCTACGTGTTGCTGCTGGCGGGTATCTACGGGCTGATTCTGGAAGCCTTCCATCCTGGCTCGTTCTATCCGGGCGTCACCGGCGGCATCTGCCTGTTGATCGGCCTGTATGCCTTGCAATTGCTGCCCGTGAACTACGCCGGGCTGACGCTGATGGCGCTGGGCATTGCGCTGTTGCTGGCGGAAGTATTCATACCGACGGCGGGCGTGCTGGGCGTGGGCGGCGTGATCGCTTTCGTGATCGGTTCGATCATGCTGTTCCATGCCGGCGTGCCGGGTTATGCGGTGAACCTGGGTTTGATTGCCGGCATCGCGTTCTGCGCCATGGTGATACTGGCGATGTTGCTGCGGCTGGTGATGCGCGCCCGCCGCACCCGCGCCTTCAACACCGAAGAACAGATGCTGCAGAGCACGGGCGAATTGCTGGAGGCCGTCGCGCCGGGCGGAGAAGGCTGGGCGCGCATCGGCGGCGAACGTTGGCGCGTGCACAGCGATGCGCCGCTGCCGGCCGGTGCACGAGTGCAAGTAATCGGCCGCCAAGGCTTGCTGTTGCAAGTAGCGGCACGCGGAATGGACAAAGGAGAATCTTCATGATCGGTTTTGCTGGCGTCATCGTGCTTTTCGTGATTGCGCTGTTGTCGTCGTCGATCAGGGTGTTGCCGGAATACCAGCGTGGCGTGGTGCTGACGCTGGGCCGTTACACCGGCACCAAAGGGCCGGGCCTGGTGATCCTGATACCGGTGGTGCAGCGCATGACGCGCGTGGACCTGCGCGTGACGGTGATGGACGTGCCGCCGCAGGATGTGATCTCGCGCGACAACGTATCGGTACGCGTGAATGCGGTGGTGTATTTCCGCGTGATGGAGCCGGACAAGTCGGTGCTGAAAGTGGAGAACTTCTACCAGGCCACCAGCCAGCTCGCGCAGACCCGCTTGCGTTCGGTGCTGGGCCAGCACGAACTGGACGAAATTCTTTCGCAGCGCGATTCCATCAACCACAGCCTGCAGCAGATCCTCGACGAAGCGACCGACCCGTGGGGCATCAAGATCACCAACGTCGAGATCAAGGATGTGGACCTCAACGAAACCATGGTGCGCGCGATTGCCCGCCAGGCCGAAGCCGAACGCGAGCGCCGCGCCAAGGTGATCCACGCCGACGGCGAACTGCAGGCATCGGAAAAACTGCGCGACGCGGCGGCCATGCTGGCGCAGCAACCGCAAGCCTTGCAGCTGCGCTATCTGCAGACCTTGGCGAGCATGTCGAGCACCGGGCAATCCAGCACCATCGTGTTTCCGCTGCCGCTGGATTTGTTGAAGCCGTTGCTCGGCAAGGGCACATGACGTCTGTCAGATTCGACACCTGACGCCTGCGCCTGCCGCCGCGGCTGGCCAGGGCGGATGATCCTTTCCGCACCAACGGGAGTGCGGGAGGACAAGCCATGAACACCATCAACGACACACGCAGCACGCTCGACAAGTACATGCCTTGGTTGCTGGCGCTGTTGGCCGCTTTCCTGGCCGGCAAGGCGTTGAAGCGCATGTTCTGGACGATGTTCGCCATGTACTGGGCATTCCACGCGACCGGCATGCATCTTTTCTGATGCCGTCGGCTGGGATGAAATCCCAGCATTGCCATGCAAACAAATGCTGGGGTTTCGTTCCAGTACGAAACTTACGATTGACGATTTACGACCTGCGATTGCCTTCTGCTATCTTGCGCGAGCTTTAAACAGGAGCCGCGCGTGAAATTCGCTACCCTTGCCGAATGGCTGGATTACCAACAACATGTCCATGACCTGGGCATCGACATGGGCTTGGATCGCGTGCGCGCCGTGTGGCAACGCATGGGGGCGCCTGCCATTGCGCGGTGCGTGATCACGGTAGGCGGCACCAATGGCAAGGGTTCCACCGCAGCGTTTCTGGAAGCCATGCTGGCCGCCGCAGGACAGCGCGTCGGCTGCTATACCTCGCCGCATCTCATTCGCTACAACGAGCGCATCCGCATCGCCGGCATCGATGCGGACGATGCGATGCTGATCGAGAGTTTCGAACGCATCGAGCTGGCGCGCGGCGACATCAGCCTGACCTATTTCGAATTCGGCACGCTGGCCGCGCTCGATCTGTTCGCGCGCGCGGAACTGGATACCGCCGTGCTGGAAGTAGGGCTCGGCGGGCGCCTGGACGCAGTCAACATCATCGATGCCGATGCGGTGATCGTCACCACGGTGGATCTGGATCACGTGGAATGGCTGGGGCCGGATCGCGACAGCATTGGCCGCGAGAAAGCCGGCATCGCGCGCCGCGACCGGCCTGCCATCGTGGGTGAAAACGAACCGCCGCAAGGTTTGCTGGAAGCGCTAACCAAGCAGGGCGCCCACATCGAGCGCGCCGGGCTGGATTTCTATGTGGAGCGCGAGGCCAGCCGCTGGCGCTGGCATCATCGCGATGGCACCGTGCTGGACCTGCCCGCGCCCGAACTCGCGGCACCGGTGCAATACGCGAATGCCTCCGCCGCCATCGCCGCCTTGCACGCGCTGCAAGCGGTCAAGCCGGTCGAGCTGGAACGCATCGCTGCGCTGGGCATGCACTTCCCGCGCGCACCGGCGCGCTTGCAATGGCTGGGCGGCGAGCCGGCGCTGATCGTCGACGTCGGCCACAACCCACAGGCGGCGCGAGCGCTGGCGGCGTGGCTGGATACGCAGCCCGGCGGCCGTGTGCATGCCGTGTATGGCGCGCTATCGGACAAGGACGTGGGCGGCGTGATGGCCGCGCTGGGATCGCGCATTGCGCACTGGCATCTGGCGAGCCTGGATCAGGATACGCCGCGCGGGCTTTCCGCCGACGTGCTGGCTGGCGTGCTCCGGCATGCGTTGCCGCGCGCGCACGCCGATACACACGCCAATGTGCAGCAGGCGCTCGCCGCCGCACGGGCGTCGGCGCGCCGCGGCGAGCGCATTCTTGCGTTCGGTTCGTTTTTTGTGGCGTCGGCGGTGTTGAGCCATCATCGCGATGCTTGATGCCGCTCCAGTAGGCGTGAATCGCGCACTCGCCAGGATACGTTCCCTCCCTGCGAAGTAGAGCCTGCCCCGGACTTGATCCGGGGGGAGGGCTAGGGTCAATGCTTCGAACTTAAGCCTAATGACACTAACTTAAGCCAAGAAGCTTGTTGTTCGCGGTGATCTGCTCCCTCCCCTGCAAGCAGGGGAGGGGACGTATCCTGGCGAGCGAGAGGTACACGCTATCGAGGCGTGTAGGTTAGTGGTGAGCGTATGCGAACCCCAACGTCGCCATGCACATGGATCGCGATGTTGGGGTTCGCTGCGCTCACCGCCAACGATTCGGAGCATGGGGGCTAGGGTGGGGTGCGAGCGGAGCGAGCAGTGGGGATCCGACGTCGTCGTCATGCGCTTCCTGCGATTCGGTTGCATGCTAAAGCCCAAGCAACCCCACCCCGACCCTCCCCTACTGCCGCAGGGGAGGGAGCAGATCGCTGAGAACAACAAACGTCTTGGCCTGAGTCAGCGGCGTAGGCTGGGATGACAATCCCAGCATCGGCATGCGTGCCAAAGCCAAGGATGCGATGGTCATCGTGTTCACGCACCCATTATTTCGCGCCGCTGCGATCATGGAACACCATTTGTCATATCCCCCAGCACGGGCAGGTATAATCCGCCGCGTCACGCACAAGCTGGTTGTCTGGAGTCCATCTTGAATACACGTCTGTTGGGAGCTGCCGTACTCGTTGCGTTGGCCATCCTGTTCGTGCCGATGATGTTTTCGAGCAAGGCGCCCTCGACCGCCAGCACCGATCAATCGGTGAGCCTGGCGATTCCTGCCGCACCGGATCGCGATCTCAAGACCCAGACAATGAGCCTGTCCGGCTCAGGCCCCGCCACAGCAGGCAGCGCCATGCCGGCGCCGGCCAGCACGGCGGCGAACGTGCCCGGCATGACGCCGGTGAACACCGCCGCCAGCAACGCAAACCCGCCACCGCCAGCCCCCGCACCGCAGCCTTCGCAGCCGCTCATTCCGGCCCTGCCGCCGAAGACCGCCGCGACGAAGCGGCCGGCCACGCCACCTCCGGCGCCATCGCCGGCTGCGCCGGTCATCCCGGATACGCCGCCGGCCACCGCGGCGCGCGGTATCTATGCCGTCAACCTCAGCGCCTATGGCACCGCCGAAGGCGCCAACCGCCTGGTGCAAAAGGTGCGCGCCATGGGTTATCCGGTGCGCAGCCAGCCGATCCGGCGCGCCGGCAAGACGCTGACCCTGGTCAGCGCCGGCCCGTTCGAGACCCGCGCACAGGCCGAGGCCGCACGCTTGAAGATCAGCCAGACCATTCCCGGCGTGCCGGCCCGCCTGGAAAGCGGCGCCACCACGCCGCAAGGCGATGTGCCGGCACCGGCCGCGGGCGCGCCGGTGAGGGCGGGCGCCTGGGCCGTGCAGGTGGCGGCGATGGGCAGCCAGGCCGATGCCCTGGCGCTGCGCGACAAGTTGCGTGCCAACGGCTTCGACGGTTTCGTGGATTCGGTGAACGCGGGCGGCCGCCAGCTGTGGCGCGTGCGCGCCGGCCCGCAGACCCAGCGCAGCGATGCGGTGTCGCTGCGCGACCAGATCAAGGCCAAGCTGGGCCTGGACGGCAACGTCGTCAGCGCCAACTAACTTTAAACCGGCCGGAAGCGACCTATTACATGAACGCGGTTGACCTGATCATCATCGCGGTATTGGTGTTGTCGGTCCTTGTAGGTCTGTGGCGCGGCCTCATATCCGAGGTGCTGGCGCTGGCGACCTGGATCGCCGCGTTCTGGGTGGCATGGACGTACGGTCCGGCGGTATCGGCACACTTCGAGCATTCGATCCAGACGCCGATCTTGCGTGTGCTGCTCGGTTACGGTTTGTGTTTCATCGCCGTGCTGATTGTCGGCGCCCTGGTACGCTTCGCCATCCGGACGCTGGTGGACAGCACGGGTTTGGGCGGCACGGATCGCCTGCTTGGAATGATTTTCGGGTTTGCGCGCGGCGTGCTGCTGGTGACGCTGATCGTGTTCCTGGTCAACCAGACCGGTTTCGCGCGCGAACCGCTGTGGCGGCAAGCGGCGCTGCTGCCGCAGTTCGAAAGCATGGCGGTATGGCTGGAAAGCGAAATGCCGCCGAACGTGCGCGAGCACCTGCACCCGGAGAATTTTCCGGTGCACCTACCTGACGTGTTGCCGAAGGGAATCACGGCGCACAGTTCCTCTTCACCGGCTGCCGCTGCGAGCGCGGCCGGCACCACGCATCACACTAACGGGTAGCAACAGCATGTGCGGAATCATTGGCATAGTCGGTACCACCGAGGTGGCATCGGCGCTTTATGACGGCCTGACCGTCCTGCAACACCGCGGGCAGGATGCGGCGGGTATCGCCACCGTGGACGGCGCGCGGCTGCGACTGCACAAGGACAACGGCCTGGTGCGCGACGTGTTCAACCAGACCGCCATGAACCGGCTGCGCGGCCGCGTGGGCATCGGGCATTGCCGCTATCCCACCGCCGGCTCCGAAGGCGCCACCGAGGCACAGCCGCTGTATGTGAATTCGCCGTACGGCATCGCCATCGTGCACAACGGCAACCTGGTGAACACCGAAACGCTGCGGCGCGAGATGTTCGAGGACGATCGCCGCCACATCAACACCGATTCGGATTCCGAAGTGCTGCTCAACGTGCTGGCGCACGAGTTGCAGATCCAGGATCGCATGGCGTTGACCCCGGACCACATCTTCAAGGCCGTGGCCGGCGTGCACGCGCGCGCGCGCGGCGGCTATGCCTGCCTGGCGCTGCTGCTGGGCTACGGCCTGCTGGCGTTCCGCGATCCGAACGGCATTCGCCCGCTGGTGCTGGGCGAGCGCATCACCTCGGAAGGCCGCGAATACGCGCTCGCTTCCGAATCGGTGGCGCTGGACATCCTCGGCTTCAAGCGCCTGCGTGACGTGGCGCCGGGCGAGGCGGTGTTCATCACCAACGACGGCCAGCTGCATACCCGCCTGTGCGCCGAAGGTGCGGTGCATGCGCCGTGCATCTTCGAGTACGTGTACCTGGCGCGTCCCGATTCGATGATCGAGAACGTATCGGTGTACAAGGCGCGCCTGCGCATGGGCCAGAAGCTGGCGGAGAAAATCCTGCGCGAGCGGCCCGACCACGGCATCGATGCGGTCATACCCATTCCCGACACCGCGCGCACCGCGGCCAGTGCGCTGGCCGAAATGCTCGGCGTGCCGTTCCGCGAGGGCTTCGTCAAGAACCGCTACATCGGCCGCACCTTCATCATGCCGGGGCAGGGCGAACGCGTGAAATCCGTGCGCCGCAAGCTCAATCCGGTGGAGTTGGAATTCCGCAAGAAGAACGTGCTGCTGGTGGACGACTCCATCGTGCGCGGCACCACCTCGCGGCAGATCATCCAGATGGCGCGCGATGCCGGCGCCAGGCACGTGTACTTCGCCTCCGCCGCACCGCCGGTGCGCTATCCGAACGTGTACGGCATCGACATGCCCGCCGCGTCGGAACTGGTCGCCGCCGGCCATAGCGAAAAGGAAGTGGAGAAAATGCTCGGCGCCGATTGGCTGATCTATCAGGACCTGAAGGATTTGATCTGGGCGGTGCAGGATGGCAACGAAGCCCTCAAGCATTTCGATACCTCGTGCTTCTCCGGCGAATACATTACCGGCCTGGACCAGCATTACCTGGAACAGATCGAGATGCTGCGCTCGGATGATGCGAAGGCGGCGCGGCGTAGCGCGTAACGGCGATTCGTCGCCCCGCCATGGGCCGGGGCGACGAAGCAAGGCATGCACGCCATGACCGACCTCCACACCGCCGCCAAGCGCTGCCTCGACGCCACCGATCCCGCCGAGAAACTGCGCCTCACGCACGCAACCTGGGATGCCCTGCAAAGCGGCCAGCTGCGTGCCGAGGCGACATCTCCCGCACCAGACCCCATCGGCACACCCGGCCGCCCGGCGCTCCCGCGACTCGTACCGCAACGCCAGGTGCCGCACCGCGGGCTGGGTACGCCCGACGGCCGCGCCGCACTCGTGCACGCCGTGGCGCACATCGAATTCAACGCCATCAACCTCGCCTGGGACGCGGTCTACCGCTTCCGCCACATGCCGCCGGATTACTACTGCGACTGGGCCAGTTGCGCCAACGACGAGGCGCGCCACTTCGCCATGCTGTCCAACCGCCTCGCCGAACTCGGCTACAAGTACGGCGATTTCGATGCGCATAACGGACTGTGGGAAATGGCCGAGAAAACCGCGCATCACGACACCGCGCGCATGGCGCTGGTGCCGCGCGTACTGGAAGCGCGCGGCCTCGACGTCACGCCCGGCATGATCGAACGCCTGCGCAGCGTCGGCGACGAAAACACCATCGCCATCCTGGAAGTGATCCTGCGCGAAGAGGTCGCGCACGTGGCCGCCGGCACGCGCTGGTTCAAATGGTGCTGCGAACGCGACGGTGTCGACCCCCGCGAAACCTTTCTCGACTTCGTGCGCGATTACATGGGGCGCAATTTACGCGGGCCATTCAACCGACCGGCGCGCCTGCAAGCCGGGTTTGATCAGGTGGAGCTGGACCATCTCACCAAGCTGGCGCTTGCTTCGTAGCATGGCATTACACTGCGCCCCATCGGTTGACATGTAAACATTTTTGTTTACAATTTTTTTCGGGCATCTACTGCAAGGAAGCGCAGTGAAGC
>NZ_DATJMN010000400.1:0-6072 GCF_035508675.1 Dyella sp. | reverse complement strand
GCGCGCGACAAGGCATACGGCTTGCCGCCGGACAGGCCGGGCACCACCACCAGTGACGGGCCGCGATGCTGGCCCAGGCTGTCGAAGCACACCCTGCCCTTGCCGATCAGGTCCGGTTGATTGCAGGGATCGCTGCTGGGTGCGGCGGGTGTGTTCGGTGCGGGAATGTTGGCCGATGCGATGGCGCCGTTGGCGGCCGTTGCCGGCTTGCCGTTTGCTGCGGTTTTTGCAGCTGGTGTGCCGGGCGTGGGCGTCGGTTGAGTCGGCGTACCGGTAGCCGGCTGGGCGGCATTGTTCGGCAATGCCGTGGCCGCCGCCGTGGCGTTCGCCTTCATGCTGTCGATCAGGTCGGCCAGCGTGCCTTGCAATTGGCCGCGCTGTTTCAGGCCGGTCTCCAGTTGCTTCAAGCCATCCGGGTCGACCTTGCGCGCATCGGCCAGCTGCTTCTGCATGCGGTCCAAGTCACCGGCGCTGACCGGCTTGCCACGCGCATTCATCACCGTGGCCAGCAGGTCGTAACGCCCCTTGGCGTTGCGCAGCTCCGGGCGCGCGCCCAGCGATTTCATGCCTTTGGCCAGCAGTTCGGCGGCGCCTTGATAACGACCGCGCTGCACGTCCGCTTGTGCCTGCTCCAGATAGGCCGCCGCCACCAGCTGCGGGCCTTCCTGGGAAAGGAAGGCATTGTCCGGCTGCAACGTGCGGATGCGCGCCAGCGATTCCTCCGCCTTGCCGATGTCGTTGGCGGCCGCGGCGCGCTTGACCGATTCGATGCGCGAGGTGACTTCCGCGGCGATGCTTTCCTGGTTGAGCTGGGCCTGCTGTTGTTGCAGCAAGCTGTCCAGGCGGCTGCGTTGCGCGCGCAGCGCGCTCGATTGCGGTGCGTATTGCAAGCCCAGGTTGACCAGGTTGCTGGCCTGCTGCAGCTGCAGCGGATCGTTTTGTTGACCGGCTTCGGCGGCGATGGCGCCGGCCAGGTCGTTGACCAGTTTGCGTGTCTCCGGTGCGTTGTCGTTGCGCAGCGTGCTCATCGCATTGGCCACGCGTTGCTGCCATTCGGCGCTCATTGCCGGCTGCGCAACCAGCGCGGCCAATGCCTTGCGTGCCTCCGGCAGGCTTTGCGCCGGTGTTGCCGAGGGCGCGGACGTGGTCGCCAGGGTTCCGCCGAGGGCCATCAACTGCGCTTCGCGCTGTTTCAGGCGCGCCGAAGCGGGGAACAGGCGCGTGGCCAGGGCCAGTTCGGATTTGGCCTGGTCGATGTGGTTGCCGCCCAGCGCCTGGCCGATGGCGATGTCGTATTTCAGCTCCAGCTCGGCGTTGTTGAGCAGGTCGCTATGCGGATCGATGGCGCGGATCTGCGCCAGGGTTTCCACCGCGTTGTTCGGCTGGTTCTCGAAAATCGCACCGGCGTCGATGCGCTGGGTCAGCTGCGTATCCAGTGTGTTTAGCAGCTCGTTCTTCTGCTCATCGATCGCGCTGCGCTTGGCGTCGAGGGCCGGCGAATACAGTTTCAGCTCGTCGCGCAGCTTGAACACGTGCTGGGTGGCGGCGTAGTCGTAGTGGTGCTGGGCCGGATCCCAATAGCTGTTGATGCGGCTGAGCAGGTAATTCTGGATCGTATCGCCCTGGTCGAGCACGATGCGCTTGCGCTCGTCGTCATTGAGCGTATCCAGCGCCTGCACGGCCTGGTCTTCGTTGGTATAGCGATCGGGCGCGGTGGACGCAAAGCGCGCCACGATATGCAGCACCTGCCGTGTATGCAGGTATTGCGTAAGGCCCCAGCCCGCGCCGACCAGCAGCACGAGGGCGCCGCCGCCATAGGCCAACTGCGGACCGATGCGCTCGCGCAGGCTGATGTCACGCAGGCCTTCCAGCAGCTCGGCAGCAGTTTTCAGGCGCTGTTCGCCGTGGAAGGCCACCGCATCGCACAGGGCTTTGTACTGGCGCTTGGTGAGGCCCGGCACCGGCGGCGGCTTGCGCCCTTCGCGCTCGGCCACTTCTGCGCTGACCTTGTCGAACGGATGCTTGCCGGTCAGCAGCTCGAACGCGACGCAGCCCAGCGCGTAGATATCGTCGCTGGGCGTGGGCTCCTTGCCCTGGATCATTTCCAGGCTGGCATAAGCCGGCGTGAGCGCGCCCAGCGTGCCGGCGTCGAACAAGGTCTGTTCGCCTGCCGCATCACCCGCATGTTTGCCGGCGCGTGCAATACCGAAGTCGAACACTTTCGGTATGCCTTCGCGCGTCACCATCACGTTGCCGGGCTTGAAGTCGGAGTGGACTACGCCGGCGCTATGTGCGCGCTTCAGCGCCCAGGCCATGCCTTCGATCAGTTGCCGCGCTTCGGCCAACGGCATGCCATTGTAGCGCTCGCGGATCAGGGCCTTGAGGTCCTGGCCATCGACGTACTCCATCGTCATGAACACGATGGTGCCGTCCTTGTCGAAATCGAACACGCGCACGATGTTGTCGTGCGCCAGCAATTGCGAGCGGCGCGACTCGCGCTGCAGCGCGATCAGCGAATCGGGATGGCGGCGGAATTCGTCGTTCAGCACTTTCACGGCGACGTAGGGATCGCGGTCGCGCGCTTCCACCTTGCGCTCGTCGCGTGCCAGGTACACCACGCCCATGCCGCCGCGGCCGATTTCACGCTCAAGCAGGAAGCGCCCTTTCAGCAGCATGCCGACCGTGGCGTATTCGCTCACTTCGGCCTGCGCGACGCGTGCCCAGGTATCGCGGCTGGCGCTGCCGGAGTTGCTGCTGGTGTTGTGGCCGGTGTCCTGCGCCGTGGACGAAGGACCGGAAGCGGGCTTGACCACCGTGGCTTCCGCGTCGCCCGAGGCCGTGGCCACGGTGGGTTTGACTTGCGTGATGTCGGCTTCCACCGGTGACGGCGGCTTGACCACGGTCGCGTCGTCCGGCGTTGCGGGCGCCGACTGCTGTACGGCGTTGAGCTTGGCGATCAGGGCGCGCGCGATGTCGGGCGAAAGCGTGCCGTCCTGCTGCCGGCGTTCGAGCAAGGCCAGGTCTTCGAGGTGCACATCCTGCGCCTGCGGCCCGCGTTCGCTGAGCGCGTGAAACAGCTCCGGCAGTTTGCGCCGACGCGCGGTGAAGTCGTCGAGGAGATCGGCGAGGAAGGTCATGGAGTGGGTTCAAACCTGCGGCGCGGTGTGACTCCCTCTCCCCCGTCCTTGATCCATAGCGGGGCAGAGAAAGTGGATGTCAGCGTTGATAGATAGGTTGAGGGCATGGGCACGCTAATCCTGCAACCGCACCACAACCGCAGAAATATTGTCCCGCCCCGCGCGATTCAGCGACAGCTCGAACAGCCGCGCCAGCACCATCTGCGGATCGCTGTGCGTGCGGTATTCCTGGTCGAGTTCGGCGTCGGACAGCTCCTTGTTGATGCCATCGCTGCACAGCAGGAACGCCATGCCGGGGCGGCTATCGGTCACCACCCAATCGACGAACAGGTTTTCTTCCGCGCCGATCGCACGCGTGAGCACGCCGGCGCCGGCGGCCGGCTGCGCCTGCCCGAGCTGGGTGACGTCGCTCTTGGCGCCGTGCACGTGATCGTGCGTGATCTGCCGAAGATGACCGTCCTCGAAGCAATACGCGCGGCTGTCGCCGACCCAACCGCACAACATGAAATCCTTGTCGTGCACCAGCACCACCACGGTGGAGCCGATCACGTCCACGTTCTGCTCGCGTGCCACGCGCCGCAGGTCGGCGTTGACTTGCGCCAGGGTGTCTTCGATCGCTTCCACGAAATCGAACACGTCGCCTTGGCGCGGCAGGCTGCGCAGGCGGTCCACGATCATGCCGCTGGCGACATCGCCGGCCGTATGGCCACCCAAGCCATCGGCCACCACCCACAGGCCGACGTCTTCGCGCACCAGGATCGCATCCTCGTTGTGCGCGCGGACCTTGCCGGTGTCGGTGTGGCCGACGGATTCGTAGCGTAGCGTCATGAAGTCACCTCGATCACGGCCAGCGGCCAGCGGGTCGGGTCGCTGCCCAGCCCGGCGACGGCGGCGATGCGCGCACGCGCCTCGTCGCAGGAAGGCATGGCCAGCGCGCGCGCATAGACGTCGGGCGCAAGCTGCACCAGATTTTGCGTTACCACCAGCAGCAGGCGATCGCCCGGTTCCACCGCGCACACCACTTCGTCGCACAGCGGTTGGCTGGGGCCGCCCAGGCCCGAGGCTACCGGTGCCGCACGCGTGAACAGGAGATCGTCGAAATCCCCGCCGAGCGCATTGCCTTCGCCTTGCGTGGCGGCGGTGGCAAACAGCGACTGCAAGCTGCCCTGGTGCCAATGCCAGGCCGCGGCAGTGCCGATGCGCAACAGGTTGGCCCAGCGCCGCGTGATGTGCACGGCGATCACCGAGCCGTCTTCCGGCACAGGATTGATCAGGTCTTCGCTGCGTTCGCGCAGGCGCGGATGCAAGGCCAGCAGGCGCTGGCTCAATACCTTGAGATCGCCGGCCAGTTCTTCGGCGCGCAATTCCGCCGCCACGTGATTGGCTGCCGCCGCCGCCTGGCGGCGCTCGTCGGGGGCGCCTTCATCGGCGGCGACCACGGCCAGCGCGATATCGCTGCGGTAGGTGGTGGTGGCGCTGCCGGTGGGCGACGGCGCTGCATCCGCTTCGGCCACGCCGGTGGCCACCGACATCGACACCGGCGGCACCAAGTCGGCGAACAGTTCGCTCAAGTCATCCGGCAGCAGGTTGCGCGGCGGCGCTGCCACCACCGGCGCCGTCACGGCCACATGCGGCGCATGCTGATGCTGATGCTGATGCGGCGTGTCTTCGAACGTGCCCAGCGTCTGCCAGCCGGCGTCCGCGTGCCGTGCATCGAGAAAGCCGGCGTAACTGGACGGCTCCGGCAAGCCGTGCGTGACCAGCACGCTGGCCGGCACGTGGCCGCCGCCTTGCGTCCACCACAGGCACCAGCCGCTGCCGCTTTCGCTGATGCGTGCCCACAGGCGCGCAAGAAACTCGCCATCGGCGCGCGCGCGCGGCAGCGGCATGCGCCATTGGCTGGCGTGATGGAACGCAACGTGTTCCAGGCCATCCACCATCCAGGATGCGGGCGCCGTCAGCGGCATGCCGGCCAAGGCAAGCAATTGCGCGTCGAAGGTTTCGACGCTGGTCGACGGATCGGCTTGCGCGGCGGCATGCACGTGCTCCATCGCGGCGAACCAGCGCTCGCCATCGCGCAAGGCTTGCGTGGCCATGGATGGATCATCCATCGGCACCGCGATCACCATGGGAAAACTGCGGCCCACGCGATCGCCGGCCGGGCCCATCACGCCGGTCCATGCGCCGGCGCCGCATACGCCGGGCGACAACAGGAAGCGCCACGCGGGACTGCTGCGATACGCATGCTGCCAGGCGTTGCCCAGCGCCTGCCGGCTGGCATCCACCGCGCGCTCGAAATGCTGGTCCCAGGTGTCCACGAACGAGGACGGCAGCCGCCGCTGCACGAAGTCGCCCGCGCTGGGAAGTTTGCCGAAGAATCCCGCCCCTGTCGGATTCATCTGCTGCCTAACCTCCGCACCTGAAGCGCTGCACGACGGTATTGAGGAACGGATTCTTCAGGTTATCCGCCTGCACGGTGAGCTTGGCCACGTGTCCGCCGAAATTGAAGCTGGCCAGGTAACGCAGATCCGACTGCCGCTGCAGGTTGGCCGCCTGCAGCGCATGGAAGAACGCCCAATCGCCCTGGTAATCGAAGGTGCTGAGCAGGTTGCCGCTGGCATCCCAGGCGGAAATGCTCACGTGACCGGGCTGCGGGCCCGGCCATTTCATGCCCATGCTGCTGGTGCTGCCGGGCTGGTATTCGAACTTCTGCCCGTCGATGGTGATGGCCAGCTTGCCGATGCCGGGATCGAGCGACGGCGCGGCCAGCGTGAAATCCACCTCCGGCGTGGCGCCGTTGTTGCGGAAGTACATCTGCTTGATGGCGTCGGCCAGTTGCATCTGCGCGAGCATGCCGGGCGAACCGCTCACCGCGCCAGGGCCGGTTTTCCATTTCCAGGTGGGGCCGCTGGCATCCACCAGCTTGTCCAGGGTT
>NZ_DATJMN010000399.1:0-8432 GCF_035508675.1 Dyella sp. | reverse complement strand
GGGTTCGCCCCGGATCGAGTCCGGGGCGAACCCCCAAACCTGCGCGCTGAAGGCCTATAGCCAGCAGGTTCGGCAACGCATTCGATCGTGAGCCGGCATCGGCTGAGTTAATGCCGTCGGCCGCTGACCTGCAGCATGGTCGAACTGGTAACGCCGGCCTACTTGCCTGTGCCTGATGCCGGATGGGCGGTGAAGACGTCGCTGCCGAAGGTTTGCAGCCCGTTGCCCTGTGCGTAACCCAGGTGCGACAGGCCGAAGAGGTCCTCCAGCGTGCGCAGCAGGCTGTAGTGGTTGTATGCCGTTTCCGGTTGCGTGCCTGCCGCGATGTAGGGCGAGAGCAATACGGCGCCGATGCGGCCGCCGCCGGGGCCGATCTTGCCGCCCGGTTGCGGGCCGCCGGGCAGCGGTTGCTCGTTGCAACAGGCGCCGCCGTCGTTGCCTTCGTCGAAGGTGATGATCAGCAGGCCATCTTTCTTGAACGCCGGCGATTCGACGATGCGCGGCACCCAGGTACGCAGGAAGACGTCGGCGGAAATCAAGCCGCCGGGTTCGCCGTCCTTGCAGGGGGCATCGTGGCCGTCGTGGCAGAGGTTGGGCGTGATGTAGACGAAGTTCGGCGTGTCATGGAGCTTGGCCAGATCGGTGGTGAGGTGATCGAGATTCACCACGCGGCTGTCGCAGTACTTCTTGTGGTCGATGATCGTGTGGAAGTACACGAACGGATTGTGCTTGGCAGCGTACTGGTCTTGCGGCGTGGCATGTTCGGTGATGTCGGTGGTGCCGATGACCGGGTGGGCGCAGGTTGCCGCCTCGCGCGCGAGGTCCTTGCCCATGTCTTCCATGTACGCCTTCCAGCTGAAGCCGGCATCGGTGAGCTGGTTGGCCAGGGTGCTCACGCTCTTGGGGTAGACGCAGCCGGTGCCGGGCAGTTGCCCGTTCGCGTCCGGCTTTTTCGCCGTGGGCACGAACTCGCTATACGTGCTGCAATCGGCTTGCGTAGCCGGATTGGGTGCCTGGCCGCTGATCATCGCGATGTAGTTGTCCAGGCTGTAATGGCCCACGCCGTAGTAGTTCGGCAGCAGCGCCCCCTGCTTGGGCAGTTCGCGGGCCAGGTAGGGCGCGATCGACTGCGGGCCGAACGTGACCGGGTAGGACTCGTTCTCCAGCATGATGATGAAGACATGCTTGATAGGCGGCAGTGGGGGCGTCGAGGCGGCAACGCAGCTTGCCGAAACCCACAGCGTGGCGAGCAGCGCAAGGAGAGAAACGCGGGGACGCGTCAGCAGGTAACGCAGGCGGAAATGGCTTGATCGGCGAGACATCCGGGGATCCTTGAGCGGTAGCGGTCGGCACGATGCCGCGCGCAACGGCTATTGCAGCCGCCTTGGGCGATGGGATCAAGTCGAGGGAGCGGATGGGTATGCCTGCCATGAACGCAGGCTGGGATGACATCCCAGCATCGCCGTGCCGGGCAAAGGAGGATTTCATCCCAGCCCAGGTTCCCTTGGAGGCTGCGGCAATGGCGCGCCAAGCCGTTTAGATGCCGCAGCTTGTCCGCTTAGGCGTGAGGTGAATCCTGCGACGAGTGCGAAGGCCCCGCGCCGCAGCGCGGGGTGGGGAGCCCAATCAGGCCCGCCCGTACACATCATCGAAGCGCACGATATCGTCCTCGCCCAGATAGCTGCCGGATTGCACCTCGATCAACTCCAGCGGCACCTTGCCTGGATTACGCAGGCGATGCACGCTGCCGAGCGGGATGTACGTGCTCTGGTTTTCCGCCAGCAGGAACACCTTCTCATCGCAGGTGACTTCGGCGGTGCCGGACACCACGATCCAGTGCTCGGCGCGGTGATGATGCTTCTGCAGGCTCAGGCTGGCGCCCGGCTTCACCACGATGCGCTTGACCTGGAAACGTCCGCCGGCCTCGAGCGAGTCGTAGCTGCCCCACGGACGATGCACCACGCGGTGGAACGAGTGCTCGGTGCGGCCGGATGCTTTCAGCTGGTCGACCACCTTCTTCACGTCCTGCGCGGCATTGCGATGCGCAACCAGGGTGGCGTCCGGCGTGCTGACCACGATCAGGTCCTCCACACCGACGGTGGCGATCATGTGGCGATCGTGCGAGCGCAACAGCGAATTGCGCGTGTTGACCGTCAGCGTATCCCCTTCGCGCTGGTTACCGTGCTCATCATGCTGGCCCGAGAGCCACAACGCCGACCAGGAACCGATATCGCTCCACGCACAGCTCACCGGCACCACCGCTGCGCGTGAGGTCTTTTCCATCACCGCATAGTCGATGGAGTTGTCCGGCACCTTGGCGAACGCCTCGGCATCCACGCGCACGAAATCCAGATCGCCGTGCCCGGTGGCGTAAGCCTTGCGCACCGCTTCCAGCATCTCCGGCGCATGCTGGCCCAGCTCTTCCAGGTAGCGGGCCGCCTTGAACAGGAACATGCCCGAATTCCAGTCGTAGCCGCCGTCCTTGACGTAGCCCTCGGCTGTAGCGAGATCGGGTTTTTCCACGAACCGCTCGACGCGGAACGCGTTTGCGCCGATGGACTCCACACGGCGGATGTAGCCGAAACCGGTTTCCGGGCGATCCGGGCGGATGCCGAAGGTTACCAGCCAGCCATCGCGCGCGGCGGGCAGGGCTTGTTGCACGGCGGCGACGAAGCTTGCGGTGTCGCCGATCAGGTGGTCGGCAGGAAGGACCAGCAGCAGCGCTTGCGGGTCGCGCTCTATGGCTTTCAGGGCGCCGAGCGCGATGGCGGGAGCGGTGTTGCGGGCAACGGGCTCCAACAGGATGGTGGCGCCGTTGACGCCAGCTTCCAGCAACTGATCGGCGGCCAGGAAGCGATGATCCTCGCTGGCCACCACGATCGGTGCAGCCACTTCAGGCAGCTTCTGCGTACGGATGGCCGTCTGCTGGAACAGCGTGCCGTCACCGCTCAAGGAAAGAAACTGCTTGGGGAGGTTGCGGCGTGAAACCGGCCACAGGCGAGTGCCGCTGCCGCCGCTCAGGATCAAGGGAATCAGCATGGTTCAACCAGCCTGCTTTGCGAGAGTGTCGAGGACATCATCCAGGCCTTGCTGCCAATCGGCCAGAGCATAGCCGAAGCGTTGCTGAAAGCCCTGGTTGTCCAGCACGGACCAGGCGGGGCGTTTGGCCGGCGTAGGGTAGTCGGCAGTGGCGATCGGCAGCACCCGCGGCGCACGCGGCATCAACCCGCGGGCATGGGCCTTTTCAAAAATGGCGCTGGCGAAGCCATGCCAACTGGTGTGCCCGCTGGCGACCAGGTGATGAACCCCTTGCATGGCGGCGCGCTGGGCGGCATTGGCCTGCTGCCAGGCGATCAGGGCGGCAGACGTCGCCTTGACGATAAGGTCCGTGCTGGTCGGTGCACCGTGCTGGTCGGCGACCACACGCAGCTCCTCGCGCTCCGCGCCCAGCCGCAGCATGGTGCGCAGGAAATTGTGGCCGTGCGGCGCATAGACCCAGGCCGTGCGAAACAGAAAATGGTCGGCACCGCTGGCCTGCAATGCGTGCTCGCCAGCCAGTTTGCTGCGGCCGTAAGCGCCAAGTGGAGTCGTGGCCGCAGCGACGGCATAAGGTAAGGTCGCCTGTCCGTCGAAGACGTAGTCGGTGGAGTAATGCACCACCAGCGCGTGGTTGGCCGCGGCCCAGCGGGCGATGACGCCTACTGCTTCGCCATTGACGGTGGTGGCCAGCAGCTCTTCCTGCTCGGCACGATCGACCGCGGTGTAAGCCGCCGTATTGACGATGATGCCGGGCCGCAGCTTGTCCAGCAGCGCCGGCAAGGTGGCTGGCGAGGAAAGATCGGCCATTTCGGCCGGCCCGCCATCGAAGCGCATGCCATCGCGGCTGGCCGCAACCACGGTGCCCAGCGTCGACAATGCGTCATGTTCAAGAAAACTGCGGCCGAGCTGGCCGTTGGCACCAAGCAGCAGGATGTTGTTCATTCGGCAAGTACGGGCAGTCTTTCCGCAGGGATGTCCGCTAGTAAGGGCGCCTTGAGATCTTTGTCCGAGAGCTGCGGTGCGCTGATGGGCCAGTCGATGCCGAGGGCCGCGTCATTCCAGCGAACGCCGGCGTCGGCCTTCGCGTCATACAGCGCGGTGCATTGATACGAAAACATGGCGTAGTCGGATAACACGCAGAAGCCGTGTGCAAAGCCTTCCGGAATCCAGAGGTGGCGATGGTTGTCGGCGCTCAGCATCACGCCCGCCCATTGACCGAACGTTGGTGAGCCGCGCCGGATATCCACGGCCACGTCGTAGACCTCACCCTCCAGCACGCTGACCAGCTTGCCTTGCGGATTGGGCCACTGGTAGTGCAGGCCGCGCAGCACGCCTTTGCTGGAGCGCGAAACATTGCTCTGCACGAACGTCGAGGTAATACCGGCTTCGGTGTATTTCGCCCGGTTGTAGCTTTCGTAGAAGAAGCCGCGCGCGTCGCCGAACACCTGAGGTTCGATGACGATGGCGCCGGGCAAGGAGGTCTGGATGACCTTCATTTGACAAGACCCTGTTCAACAAGATGCATGAGGTATTGGCCGTAACCGGTCTTCAGCAACGGCGCCGCCAGGCGCTTGACCTGCTCGGCATCGATCCAGCCGTTGTTGTAGGCCACCTCTTCCGGGCAGCACACCTTCAGGCCTTGGCGGTTCTCGATGGTTTCGATGTAGTTGCCGGCTTCCATCAAGGATTCGTGCGTGCCGGTATCCAGCCAGGCATAGCCGCGACCGAGTTGTTCCAGATGCAGCGAGTTGTCTTCGAGGTAGCGGCGATTGAGATCGGTGATCTCCAGCTCGCCACGCGGGGAGGGCTTTAGCGCCGCCGCGTAATCGCACACGCGCGCATCGTAGAAGTAGAGGCCGGTCACCGCGTAATGCGACTTGGGCTTGGCGGGCTTTTCCTCCAGCCCGATCACGCGGCCGCTGGCATCGAACTCGGCCACGCCATAGCGCTCTGGGTCCCTGACAAAGTAGCCGAACACCGTCGCGCCTTCCTGGCGGGCATCGGCCCGCTTCAGGCGCTCGGTCAACCCCACGCCGTAGAAGATGTTGTCGCCCAACACCAGGCAGCTTGGGTTGTTGCCGATGAAATCGCGGCCAATGAGGAACGCTTGCGCCAGGCCATCGGGCGAAGGTTGCACCGCATACTGGATGTCGAGGCCCCACTGCGAACCATCGCCCAGCAGGCGCTGGAACAAGGCCTGCTCATGTGGGGTATTGATGATCAGGATCTCCCGAATGCCGGCCAGCATCAGCGTGGCCAGCGGGTAGAAGATCATCGGCTTGTCGTAAACCGGCAGAAGCTGCTTGCTCACCGCCTGGGTGATTGGATAGAGCCGCGTGCCGGAGCCGCCGGCCAGGATGATGCCCTTGCGTGCGCTCATACGCCCAGACGCTCCATCCGATAGCTGCCGTCGAGCACGCGCTGGGTCCACGCTTGGTTGGAAAGGTACCAATCCACGGTCTCCTCGATCCCCTTTTCGAACGTATGCGACGGCTTCCACCCCAACTCGCGCTGCAGCTTGCTGGAATCGATCGCATAGCGGCGATCGTGGCCGGGGCGGTCCTTTACATAAGTAATGAGCGATTCGCGCTTGCGCCCATCGGGCAGCGGGCGCTTGGCATCGAGCAGGGCGCAAATCGTCTTTACCACCGTGATGTTGGTGCGCTCGGCGTTACCGCCCACGTTGTACGTTTCGCCCACCCGGCCCCCGTCCAGCACGTGCCGGATGGCCGAGCAATGGTCGCCCACGAACAGCCAGTCGCGGATGTTCAGGCCATCGCCGTACACCGGCAGCGGCTCCCCGGCCATCGCCTTCTGGATCACCAAGGGGATCAGCTTTTCCGGGAACTGGAACGGTCCGTAATTGTTCGAGCAATTGGTGGTGAGGGTGGGCAGGCCATAGGTGTGATGGAAAGCACGGACCAGATGGTCCGAGGCGGCCTTGGACGCGGAATAGGGGGAATTCGGGGCGTAGGGGGTGGTTTCGGTGAATTTGCCGTCCTCGCCGAGCGTGCCGTACACCTCGTCGGTGGACACGTGCAGGAAGCGGAAAGCGTCCTTGTCAGCACCGTCCAGGCCACGCCAGTAATCTCTTGCGGTTTCCAGCAGGCCGAGGGTGCCAACGACGTTGGTGTGGACGAAGGCGGCAGGCCCGTCGATCGAGCGATCGACGTGAGATTCTGCGGCAAAATTGACGATGGCGTCAGGACGATGCTCCCGCAGCAGACCGGCCACCAGCGCGCGGTCCCCAATATCGCCTTGTACGAAAATGTGCTTGTCGTTGCCATTCAGAGACTCAAGCGTATCGAGGTTCCCCGCGTAGGTGAGCAGGTCCAGATTCACCACGCGCACACCATCCGCAACGGCTTGGAGCACGAAATTGGCCCCAATAAACCCGGCTCCGCCGGTAACAAGCATTGTTTTCATGTATGGCTCCAAATGGGGCCGTTATTTTGTCATACGGCGGCCGGCAATGGTCAGGGCGCCCGGTGGCGGGCGCGATGAGGTTCTGAGATGGGGTAGCGACAACCCCATGAAGGTTAAGGGGCAAATGGGTAATATGTCGGGTTTGCCGATCACTTGATTCGGGACCACAGTCAGCATGAAATCAACCAGCAAGCATCGTCCATACGGCTTAGGAACACGGGCCATTCACGCTGGCCAGCAGCCGGATCCCAGCACCGGCGCCATCATGACGCCCATCTATGCGACCTCCACGTACGTGCAGCAGAGCCCTGGAAAGCACAAGGGTTACGAGTATTCACGCACGCAGAATCCCACGCGTATGGCATATGAGCGCTGTGTGGCGGAACTGGAGGGCGGCATAGCGGGATTCGCGTTTGCCTCGGGCCTTGCCGCTGCAGCCACGGTACTCGACTTGCTCGATTCCGGTAGCCATGTGATCGCGATGGATGATCTCTACGGTGGCAGTTATCGTTTGTTCGAGCGGGTGCGGCGCCGGTCGGCGGGGTTGGATTTCAGCTTTATCGACCTGAACGACAGTGACGCACTCAAGGGTGCATTGAAACCCAATACCCGCATGATCTGGGCCGAAACGCCCACCAATCCGATGCTTAAGCTGGTAGATCTGTCCAAGGTCGCCCGTTTTGCTAAGAAACATGGATTGATTCTGGTGGTGGACAACACCTTCTGCTCACCGATGTTGCAGCGTCCGCTGGAGCATGGTGCGGACCTTGTCCTGCACTCGGCCACCAAATACCTCAACGGGCATTCGGACATGGTCGGGGGGGTCGTCGTGGCCGGTAACCGAGAGTTAGCCGAGCAGATGGCCTTTCTGCAAAACTCTGTCGGCGCCGTCGCGGGTCCTTTCGACGCTTTTCTGGCCATGCGGGGATTGAAGACCTTGCATCTCAGAATGAATGCCCATTGTGAAAGCGCCCTCGAACTCGCCCGTTGGTTGGAAACGCATCAGGCCGTTGAAAAAGTCATCTATCCGGGCCTGAAGAGCCATCCGCAGCACGCGTTGGCAAAGCGTCAGATGGATGGCTTTGGCGGCATCATCAGTATCGAAGTCAAGGGTGGCCTGAAAACGGCACGGCGCATGCTGGAGCGTTGCAAGCTGTTCGCGCTGGCGGAGTCGCTGGGCGGTGTTGAAAGCCTGATCGAGCATCCAGCGATCATGACGCACGCCTCCGTACCTGTGGCGAACCGCAAACGGCTGGGGATAAGCGACGGGTTGGTTCGGCTGTCCGTTGGTGTTGAAGATGTTCAAGATCTGCATGCAGAGCTAC
This sequence comes from Dyella sp., assembly GCF_035508675.1. GTDB lineage: Bacteria > Pseudomonadota > Gammaproteobacteria > Xanthomonadales > Rhodanobacteraceae > Dyella_B. Next base: position 642 of record NZ_DATJMN010000399.1, on the reverse strand, counting down.
AAGAGGTATTGAAGTGAGCGCTCCTGTTCGTATCGGTCGAAGCGACGTGACGGAGCTGCAAGAGCGCCGACGCTGGGAGTCGCCGTTCACCTCCGTTGTCCGGCATAAATCCCTAGTGTGGGAATTGAGCAAACGCGAGGTCTTGGGCCGATACCGCGGCGCCAGTTTTGGGCTCGCCTGGTCGGTCATCAGCCCCTTCCTGATGCTAGGCGTCTACGCCTTCGCATTTGGTGGGGTTTTGAAAGGCCGTTGGCCCCATGAGATCGGTGGGGATCACCCTTATGCTGTCGTTCTGTTTGTGGGCCTCATTGTTCATGGTTTTTTCGCTGAATGCATAACGCGCGCGCCCACGCTGATCGTCGGTAATCCCAATTTCGTTAAAAGGGTAGTGTTTCCTCTCGATGTGCTTCCATGGCCGATGGTGCTGTCTGCACTATTCCATGCGCTCGTGAACACGGGGGTACTTGCTTTGTTGATGCTGGCGGTCGAGCACCGGTTGCATGCAAGCTTTGTTTTCGTGCCGCTGGTTTTCGTGCCCCTCCTGCTGCTTACTGTTGGTATTGCTTGGTTTCTCGCTTCGTTTGGCGTGTTTTTTCGAGACATAAGCCAGGTTATGCCGGTCGTGGCGACCGCCCTTCTATT
>NZ_DATJMN010000398.1:0-7548 GCF_035508675.1 Dyella sp. | reverse complement strand
CAAAGCGGTGGCCTGGGCTTGGCCATCGTCGAAGAGATCGCGCGCAGCCATCATGCGCGGTTCGAGATACTGGATGCATGCGACGGAACCGGCGCGCGGATGCGGGTAGCATTCCCGCCAGGGGTGGCGGAATAGGCATTCGTCCCGCTCGGCGTGGGACTTGTGCCGTGCCTGCCCGCGCGTTTTCGCACTCTTGTGTAGCTGTACTGTCACGTACAATTTTTTTCACAAGCCCCCTTTTCGCAGCGACACGAAGCCTCCATAGTCGGGGGCTATTCCCCTGAGGCTCGCCCCGTGTCCATACCCAGTGCCGTCAAAAGCACCCCGATCTACGGCCGCCAGCAGCTGATCGATTTCCTGGCCGCTGGCGAGAAGCCGCGCGATGCATGGCGCATCGGCACCGAGCACGAAAAATTCGGCTTTCGCACCGACGACCTCAGGCCGCCCGCTTTCGAAGGGGAACGCGGCATCCGTGCCTTGCTGGACGGCATCGCTGCGCGCCATGGCTGGGAAGTCGTCCGCGAAGGCGACACGCCGGTGGCGCTGACGCGCGACAAAGCCAGCATTACGCTGGAACCGGCAGGCCAACTGGAACTCTCCGGCGCGCCGCTGGAAACCATCCACCAGACCTGTGGCGAAGTGAACAACCACCTGGAGGAAGTACGCTCGGTGGCCGACGGCCTTGGACTTGGCTTCTTCGGCATGGGCTTCCAGCCCAAATGGCGTCGTGACGAAATGCCGTGGATGCCCAAGGGCCGCTACAAGATCATGCGCGAATACATGCCCAAGGTCGGCTCGCTCGGCCTGGACATGATGACGCGCACCTGCACCGTGCAGGTCAACCTGGATTTCGAAAGCGAGGGCGACATGGTGCGCAAGTTCCGCACCAGCCTTGCCCTGCAACCGATCGCCACCGCGCTGTTCGCCGATTCGCCGTTTACCGACGGCAAGCCAAACGGCTACCTCTCCTACCGTTCGCACGTATGGACGGATACCGATGCGGACCGCACCGGCATGCTGGACTTCGTGTTCGAAGACGGTTTCGGCTACGAACGCTACGTCGACTACATGCTCGAAGTGCCGATGTATTTCAGCTACCAGGACGGCCGCTACATCGATCTGGCCGGCAAGGATTTCAAGCGCTTCATGACCGGCACGCTCGACGAACTGCCCGGCGTGCGCGCTACGATGAAGGACTGGGGCGATCACCTCACCACGGCCTTCCCCGAGGTGCGATTGAAGCAATACCTTGAGATGCGCGGCGCGGACGGCGGCCCGTGGAATCGCCTGTGCGCCTTGCCCGCGTTCTGGGTCGGCCTGCTCTACGACGACGAAGCGCTGCACGCCGCATGGGAATTGGTCGCGGACTTCTCCCGCGGGGAACGCCACGCATTGCGCGACGGCGTACCCAAACATGCGCTCAAGCTGCCCTTCCGCAGCGGCACCGTGCGTGATCTGGCACGCGAGGCATTGCAGATCGCCGTACACGGCTTGAAGCGCCGCAATCGGCGCAATCGCAACGATGCGGACGAAAGCATCTTCCTCGAACCGCTGATCGAGATCGTCGACGCCAACCAGACACCGGCCGAGCGCAAGCTGGAACTGTTCCATGGCAACTGGAACGGCAGCGTCGACCCTCTCTTCAAGGAATTCGCGTATTGATCGCGGCACATGCCACCCATGCTCCGTTCCTTGACGGCCTGCTGCTTGGCGCGTCGCTGATCATCGCAATCGGTGCACAGAACGCCTTTGTCCTGCGCCAGGGGCTGCTGCAATCGCATCGCCTTCCGGTCGCGCTGTTCTGTGCGCTATCCGATGCGGTGCTGATTGCGGCCGGGGTGGGCGGATTGGGCGCAGCCGTGGGGCAGCATCCTCGCCTGCTGATGGTGGTCGCGTGTATCGGCGCGCTGGTGCTGGCCTGGTATGGCGTCAAGGCGATGCGGCGTGCCTTCCACCCGGAAGTGCTCACGGCCGACACGCATAGCGACGCCGGCAGCGTGTGGAAGGTGCTCGTCACCTGCGCCGGTTTTACCTGGCTCAATCCACACGTGTATCTCGACACGGTGCTGCTGATCGGCAGCCTGGCCGCACCATGGCCTGCGCCGTGGCCGCGCGCGCTGTTCGGCATCGGGGCCGCGACGGCGTCGTTCATCTGGTTTTTTGGCCTGGCCTTTGGCGCGCGACTGCTGGCCCCTGTGTTCCGCAAGCCGACGGCATGGCGCGTGTTGGACGTGCTGATCGCCTTGGTGATGTGGAGCATTGCGGGCAAGCTGCTGCTCTCGTTCCTCGTGCACGGCTAAATGCACACGTAGGCTGGATGCAATCCCAGCCTACGCCGCTGGTCAATCGCGTGCGCGAACACCCAGCCAACGCGCAATCAACGTATCCAGGCTGATCTTTCCCGGCCCCGCGATCAGAAACCAGAAGAAGATCGTGATGTAGAGCACTTCGTCGGCTTCGACATAATCGTCCAGGCTCATCAAGCGACCCGACACCACCAGCGCCAGCGCAACGATCATGTTGATGATCATCGGTATGCTGACCAGGCGGGTGAACAAGCCGAGCATCAGCAGCAGGCCGCCCAGCAGTTCCGTCCATGCCGACAGGGCCGCATTGAACGCCGGATGGGGAATGCCCCAGCCGACGAAGCGCTGCGTAAAGCTGTCCAGATTCTGCACCTTGCCGATGCCGGTCTCCAGCCAGAAATAGCCGAACACCAGCCGTATCACCAACGGTCCCAGCCAGCGCCCTGCATGCAGGATGCCCAGCAAACGCGAAGCGGTCGTCGCCACGAAATGACGCATTGCCTATATTCCGGTTCAAGAAGTAGGTGCATGATGCGTCGGCCCACCCTTAGTCTCCATAGCCGGACGTCCAGACTTTCTTGCCCAGGAACCTGTCGCACTTGAATTGGCCGGACGGCAAATGCGCCTCGACCAGTCAAGTCCGACCGGCCCGGCTCCACCGGACGATCGGGCATAAATGGGGGATGCACGGGTGCAGCGACCGATGGAACGGGGCAGGACAATAGCCTTGTCCGAATTCGCTTCCATGCAACGGACACGCTTTCTGTGCCGCCATGCGGCGACTCATCACTTCTTGGAGCCATAGATATGAACATCAAGACAGTCAATGCCACCGCCATGGCCGTCATGGTGGCCGGCCTGTTTGCCGCTGCAGCGGTGTCCGCCGCGCCTGCCGGAGCGCCCGCCGGCGACCAAGCCATGGTCAAGTGCGTCAACTCCAGCTCCTGCAAAGGCCAGGGCGCCTGCAAGCAGGCCACCAACTCGTGCAAGGGCCAGAACAGCTGCAAGGGCCACGGCTTCACCATGCAGCCGTCCAAAGCCGCTTGCCATGCGGCTCAAGCTGCAGCGAAGAAGTGAAGTGATGCATGACGGGATGCACGCTTAGCCGCGTGCATCCCTTCTTTGAGAGGACAGGCTCACCATGGCCATGCGTGCCGCCCATCGCTCCGACGCACTGCCCTATTTGGGCTACGGATTAGGCTTGCGTGTGGAGTATTACGAAGCCCTGCTCGCACAGCCAGCCGGCATCGAATGGCTGGAGATCGTTTCGGAAAACTACATGGTGCATGGCGGTCTGCCGTTAGTGTGGCTGGACCGTTTTCGCGAGCGCTATCCGCTGGTCATGCATGGCGTGTCGATGTCGATCGGCAGCACCGATCCGCTCGACGACGATTACCTCGCCCGGCTGGCCGCACTGGCCGCGCGCGTCGAGCCGGCCTGGGTTTCCGATCATCTTTGCTGGACCGGCGTACAAGGCGTGAACCTGCATGACCTGATGCCGCTGCCATATACCGAGGAAGCGCTCGATCATGTCGTCGCGCGCGTCAAACAGGTGCAGGACCGGCTCAAGCGCCGCATTCTGCTCGAGAACGTTTCCAGCTATGTCAGCTTTGCCGATTCGCAGTTGAGCGAGTGGGAATTTTTGGCCGAGGTGGCGGAACGTGCCGATTGCCTGATTTTGCTGGACATCAACAACGTGCATGTCAGCGCGATGAATCATGGTTTTTCGGCGCTGGATTATCTGCGCGGCATACCGGTTCCACGCGTGCAGCAGTTTCATCTTGCCGGTTACGAGCAGGGCACGCAGCTGATCGTCGATACGCATGACGCGCCTGTTGCCGACGCCGTGTGGGACCTTTACGCCGAAGCCGTGCGCCGCTTCGGCCGCGTATCGACCATGATCGAACGCGACGATCATTTTCCGCCGCTGTCGGAGCTGATGATGGAACTGGAGCACGCGCGCGCGCTGGCCGAACCGCTGTTACGGGACGCGGCATGACGTCCCTGCAAGCCCTGCAACAACAAATGCTGCAGGCCGTACTGGCGGAAAACCCGCCGGCACTCTCCATTATTCGTGACAACGGCATCGCCGATGCACGCAGCCGATTGGCGGTTTACCAGCATGGTTACCGCGTTCGCCTGCGCGATGCGCTGCAAGCCGAATTCACCGGCCTGCGCAGCATGGCCGGCCGGCGCTTCGGCGCCATGCTGGACAAATACATCGCTGCGCACCCTTCCGAGCACTACAACATCCGCTGGTACGGCGCAGGTCTTGCCGCCTTCCTCGGTTACGCCCATCCCTGGCGCGACCAGCCCCAGTTCGCGGACATGGCGCGACTGGACTGGGCCATTTCCGTCGCTTTCGACGCCGCCGACGAAACCCATGCGAACGTGGCCGACCTTTCCACCGTACCCCCCGATGCATGGCCCGCACTGCGGCTTTCCCTGCAACAGAACCTGCACGTGCTGGATTGCCGCTGCAACGCCGATGCGTTCCGCCGCGCCGCAGATCACGCTCGACCACGTCCCCGCCTGCGCCATTTCGAGCAAGCCAGACAGATCCTGGTGTGGCGCAAGGACACGACCGTGCACTATCGCCGCCTGGATGAAGACGAATGGCAGGTGCTGGGCGCGGCCATCCGAGGCGAATCCTTTGCCGCGCTCTGCGCCGGCCTGGCCGCCCATCACGGTGAAACGGCCGCCATGCCGCGCATGGCGGTGATGCTGCAGGGCTGGCTGGCGGCAGGGTTGATCCGCGGCTGGACGTTCATCCAGACGTAACCGTCGCGCATCGGCGTAACCTATCGAGGCTTCCGGCGAATAACACAGAGCCTGATTAGTGTCTCAGCCTGGTTCGCATCGTTTTGCGTAGCTGTGAGGTGGTTGTGCGTAGCGCAGCGCCGGACTGCCCGTCTGGGCAAGCCGCGCACGGCCACATGCCGGCTCGCAGAAGCGAGGCCGGCTGCACGGAGACACCCATCAGGCTCTCACGCCACGTCACGGAAGCCTGTCCATGCACGTCGATGCCTACGCCAAGCTGACTGGGATCCCCCATCTTCCTTCGGTGGCGCCCGCCCTGGAAGCCTTGCTCAACCAGTCGATGCTGCGCGTCGAGGTGGTGGCCGAACCCAAGTTTTGCGGCTCCTGGTTCGCCGATGCCCCCAGCAGCGGCAACGGCCTGTTCCATCTGGTCGATACCGGCGAATGCCTGATCGAAAGCGAAGCCCTGAATGAAACATGGCACCTGCAGGCCGGCGACCTGGTGGTCTTTCCGCATGGCGCCCCGCACCGGCTGCGTTCGCGCGACGCTGCGACGGACATCACCACCAGCCTGATCTGCGGCGAGCTTCGCTATGCCAGCCATACCCGGCACCCGCTGAGCCATGCCCTGCCAGCCTGTTTCGTGGTGCGCGATGCGCAGGCCGATCTGCTGTTCCGACAGCTTTCGGCGATGATGGTCGAGATCGCACGGACCGACGTACCCGGCCGCAAGGTACTGCTGAACAAGCTAGCCGACACCTTGTTCACGCTTGCCGTCTGCGATTACGCCCACCGCCATGCCGACCAGCAAGGCCTGTTCGCGGCCCTCGCCGACAACCGCATCTGCAGGGTGCTGCAGGCTGTGCATGAGGAACCCGGGCACGCCTGGACCATGCAGAACATGGCGGGTCTGGCTTGCATGTCACGCTCGGCCTTCGCCGAACGTTTTGCGCAATTGATGAACGTTCCGCCCATGCAATACGTCACGCAATGGCGCGTCAATGTCGCGGAGCGGCTGCTGCAGGATCCGGGACTGTCCGTGGCATCGATTGCCGAGCGCCTGGGCTATAGCAGCGAGGCGGCGTTCCGACGCCTATTCAAACGCGTCAGCGGCACCTGCCCTGGCCGCATTCGGGCGGGCAGCCGTCACGCCCAGGAGCTTTGCCGGCAGCCGGACCTGCTTCGCCAAGGTGCCGGGTAACCAAACCTTGCGTTTTCTTTCGCTGTTTCTCGTACCCATCCTGAAACGTGGCATCATTTCCTGCAGGCGCATGGCTAAAGCGCTACAGGTTCGCGTTTCCCGCTGCGATGAGTGAACGATCGGCTTTGTCCATCAGCGGGCCTTTCCCATGGGTGGTATTGAAGGAGAACGGCTGAATGGCATCATTTCGAAGCAGCAGGGATGGCGCCACCAAAACCGTCCATCCCGCACTGGCCCGGCGCCTCCGCAGCGGCGCCGGCCCGATGGCCGCACGCAACCTGCACGGGCACGTGGTGCAGGTACTTGGACAGCGCATCGTCAGCGGTGCGATCAAGCAGGGCGAGGTATTGCCGCCGGAAGCCACCATGGCCGACGAGATGGACGTCAGCCGCACCTCCTTGCGCGAGGCGATGAAGGTGCTATCCGCCAAGGGCCTGGTGGAGGCACGCCCCAAGGTCGGCACCCGCGTGCGCGATTCCCGTTTCTGGAATCAGCTGGATGCGGATGTGCTCGCCTGGCGCTGCGCTTCCATGCCCACCGCGGACTTCGTGCAGAAGCTCTCGGAGATGCGCGAGATCATCGAGCCGGCCGCCGCCGCCAGCGCGGCCCGCCATCGCACGGTCGTGCAGTTGAAGCGGATGCAGCAGGCGTTCGATGCGATGGAAGCCTCGCACGATCCGGAATCCTGGACCAGCGCCGACATCGATTTCCATGAGGCGATCCTCGCCGCCACCGGCAACGAGTTGCTGATCTCGCTATTTTCGGTGATCGAGACGACCCTCAGCAGCTACTTCACGATGTCGGCACTCAGCGCAGTGAATTTCAAATATTCGCTGCCGCAGCACCGCATGGTGCTGCAGGCCATTCGCGACAAAGATGCCGACCTGGCGAACAAGGCGATGCTCAAGGTGATTTCGGATACGAAGGAAAACTTGAGCAACAAGCGGCGCAGAACATAGCCAAACTCAGGGTTACCATTTCCGCCGAGTGAAAATCGATCTTGCTCTGACGCATCTTTAAAAAGGGATTCGCCACTCCCCAGCCAGATCAGAGTGCGCTTTTTTTGAGACAAGGCGTGAAAGGAGCAACTCGATGACACTCCCCTGTCACTCGAAGGCGCACTCCGGCTCCGGGGTTTCTGGGTTTCGCACGAACTGGTTCAGCGTGCCGGCAAGAGCAACCATTGCCACGGCCCTACTTCGAGCAGGCCACGCCGTTCGCGCACCTCACGACGTAGCGATAGGATGCACCCGCAACTTCGACAGCGGCCTCGTCCGCGTT
>NZ_DATJMN010000397.1:0-14380 GCF_035508675.1 Dyella sp. | reverse complement strand
ATCGTGAGCGACGCAGGCTGGGATGCAATCCCAGCATCACCATGCCAACGAAAGCTGGGATTTCATACCAGCCTACAACTCACCACGCGCGGCCAAGGCTTCGATCCGGTCCGCCGTCCTGCACGCAATCGCCTGGATCGTCAGCGACGGATTCACGCCACCCACCGTCACGAACACCGAGCCGTCGCAAATCCACAGATTGGGGATGTCCCAGCTGCGGCAGTCCGCGTTGACCACGCTGGTGCGCGGATCGCTGCCCATGCGGCAGCTGCCGTTGATGTGGCAGGTGTCGTCGGTTTCGCGCCAGATGTTTTTTGCGCCGGCGGCAGCGAGCGCCTTGTCCATGAAATCCAGTGCATGCTGGATCATGCGGCGGTCGTTGTCGCAGTTGGAATGCGTAACGCGGGCGATCGGCAGGCCGTATGGGTCTTTTTCGTCGGCGAGGGTGATGCGGTTGCGTTCCTGCGGCATGGTTTCGCCGACCATCTTCAGGCCGACCTGGTGGTTGTAGTGCTGCATCTCCCGCATCAGCGCCTCCCCCCACAGGCCGCGACCGCTTTCAGCCTTGGACCACAGCACGGGTAGCGGGCCCTGGCTCATGTAGCAGTAGCCGCCGAAGAAATCCTTGCCTTCGTCGGTGTAGTTCCAGTGCTCGGTAATGGCCAGTGACGGCGGCCCTTTATAGGCGCGGATCTCCTCGTCCATCAAACCCCACACCGCCTGGTTGGACTGCACCATGAAGTTCTTGCCGACCAGGCCGGAGCTGTTGGCCAGGCCATCGGTAAAGCGTCCGTTCGCCGACATCAGCAGCAAGCGCGGCGTTTCCACCGCATAACCTGCCACCACCACATGCTTGGCGCGCTGGAACTGCCAGCGTCCTTCGCGGAAATATTCCACGCCGGTGCACAACCCTGCATCGTTGACCACGATACGGCCGACCATTGCCAGGTCGCGGATTTCCGCACCGGCTTTCACCGCGCGCGGAATCCACACGTTGAGCGTGCTCTGCTTGGCGTTGGTGGAGCAGCCCGATACGCAGAAGCCGCGATACGCGCAAGGATGCGCCAGGCCGCGCGGTGCGGAAAGCGTGGCCAGCGGCGTGGGCGACCATTTAATGCCCAGGCGTTCGGCCCCGCGTGCCAGCACCATCGCGGCGGCATTCAATTCATGCGCGCGATACGGATAACGGCCGCGCTTCGGGCCCCAGGGATAGCGCACCGGGCCGGAAATTTTCAGCGCCTCCTCGACCATGTCGTAGTAGTGCCACATCTCGCGCCAGTCGAGCGGCCAATCGTCCGCGTAACCGAGCATGGTGCGCGACTTGAACCATTCGGGTCGGAAGCGCAGCGACACCATCGCAAAATGCACCATGCTGCCGCCGACCGCCTTGCCGCTGTTGTTGCTGCCGAGCTTGACCGGATCTTCGCCATCGCACAGGCGTTCGTCGGTCCAGAACAGTTTTTTCTGGTGCGATTCGTCGGACGCGAATTCTTCCAACGGCCGCCACCACGCGCCGGCGTCGAAAGCCACCACCTTGAAGCCTTTTTCGGCCAGCCGGCAGGCGAGGGTGCCGCCGCCGGCGCCGGTGCCGACGATGGCGAAATCCACGGCTTCGTTCTGCGGGTATTCGCGCATTGGCATCCAGCCGCCCACGCGCATCACATCCGGTGCGCGCCCGTGCTTGCCACGCGGTTCGTGTTGCGGATCAGCGGACACGGCGATTTTTCCGCAGTGCTTGGTGTTCCTTGCCGGGCTTGGCTTCGGCCGCTTCCCATGGATCGCGGCGGTCGTAGTACATGCGCACATAGCCGCGCGGATTGGCCGCGCCGCCGAAGCCGATCTCGTTCCAGGCATACGGGTGCGAGTAATACGCGCCGCAGATATCCGGCAGCACGCGCTGGGAGAAGAACAAGGCCGGTTGCATGCCGCGCCAGAAACCGCTGGCCACTTCGCCGTGCTGGATCTGTTTCAGCAGTGCATGTTGAGGGTCGCGTTCGATACTGGCCAATGGCAGGCCGTGGCGCAGCTTGCTTTCTTCATCCAATGCGCTGAGGCCAATGCACCAGGCTTCGCGCAGCGGCGGCAGGCCCGCATAACGAAAACCGTCGCCGGCATTCGCCTTCAGGCGCGCGTCGATCATGCCGGCCAGCGGCACCTGCGGCCGATCCGCCGGTTGTGGAATGATGCATGCGCATAGCGCTTGCAGCGCACGCCAGCGCACCGCGTCGAGAAAGCTCGGATCGGATGGGGTGGCCAGGCGTTCCTCGATGACTTTGCGCGTGACCTCATCCCATGATGGCGTGTCGCGCCGCTTGAGGACGTCGTAGCCGGGATAGCGTGAGGTATACAGGTTCATCGCCGTTCGCTCTCCCGCAATCGCAAGGCCGCCAGCCCGGCGAGCGCCAACGCCGAGAAACTCGGCGGCGCGGGCAGGGGCGGCCCGTTGTAGATGTTCTGGCTCCAGTTGCGCCAGCCGCCGTGATGCCGGGCGACACCGCGTATGTGGAAGGCGGCGCCGAGCCAGCCGATCAGCCAGGTAAGTTGCAGCGCCACGCGTGCCAGCCAGCGTGGCCGCGGCTTGGTCAGCGTCGCATGCAGAAGCAGCGCCGCCGCCGCCGGCGGCACGCTGACCGGCGCGTACATCGCCTTGTGCTGGAACGAACCGCGGAAATGCAGCAGCGCCGCTTCGCCGGCATTGCCCGCAAGGCCGATGCCGCTCAGCAAGCCCAAGGCCTTGCCTGCCGGCATGCCGAGCAGGCGTGGCGAGCGCGCCGGCTGGTTGCGCAACCGTTCCGCGGCCGCACCCAAGGCGCCCGATAGCAACAAGGCCATCGGTGCGCCCAGCGGCGCGGCGTAGAACAGATTGTTCCAGCTCCAGCCGCCGGGTCGCTTCATCACGTTGTAGATATGGAAGCCGGTGCCGGCGACGCCGGTGAGCGCGGCGCCCCAGTAGATGGCGTGGCGCATTGCATGGGTTTGCGCGTTGCGATCCGCGCCGCCGTGCAGGCCGGCGAGCAAGGAGCACGTCGCAACCACGGGCGGCACGTACATCGCGGGATTGGAGAAGGAACCGCGGTAGTGCTCCATCGCGCTGTCGGTAAGCACCGAGCAGGCGAGCAGGGCGGAACTGCGGTTGAACGCGCGCGAGGTTTCGATATGCAGGCGGCGCGCGGGTATGCGCTGGCGGCGCACGCCCGGTGCGTACCGCGCCAGCACGGCAGCGGCCGCGACGCCTGCCGCGGCGCAGGCGAGGGTGGTCCATGGAGGGCGGTTGTTGCTCATTTCATAGGCTCGCCGTAATGGCTCCCTCCCCTGCTTGCAGGGGAGGGCTGGGGGTGGGGTTGCCTGAGCTTTAGCGTTCGGCCGAATTTCTCCGTGCTGGTGTTCGTGGCAGCGTCCGCAACGCGCCGCTCGCTTCGCTCGCACTCCACCCTAACCGTCCCCTGCAAGCAGGGGAGGGGAAGTTCTCTCGTGCTCACTCTTTATCCTTATGCCCCGGCAACACCGCACTCAACACTTGCCGTGCGGTATCGCGCAGCATATTCCCTTGTTCCGGATCGCCGGCCATCAGCGTGGAGGCAAACGCCTTGGCTTGCGCCAGCGTGATATGCGGCGGTAGCGGCGGTATCTCCGGATCGGCCTTCACTTCGATCACCACCGGGCGGTCGGATGCCAGCGCTTCATCCCAGGCAGCGCCGAGGCGTTCGGCATCGTCGACATAGATGCCGCGCAAGCCGATCAGCTCGGCGAAACGATGATAGGGAATGGACGGGATCTCCTGCGATGCTTCGAATTTCGGGTCGCCTTCCATCACACGCTGCTCCCAGGTCACCTGGTTGAGGTCGGAATTGTTGAGCACCATGCAGATCCAGCACGGGTTGCTCCATTCCTTCCAGTACTTGGCGACGGTGATCAGCTCAGCCATGTTGTTCATCTGCATGGCGCCGTCGCCGACCAGCGCAATCACCGGGCGTTGCGGATAGGCGAACTTGGCGGCGATCGCATAGGGCACCGCCGCGCCCATCGAGGCGAGGCCGCCGGACAACGAACACATCATGCCGCGTTGCACTTTCAGATCGCGTGCGTACCAGTTGGCGACGGAACCCGAATCGCTGGTGACGATCGCATTGGCGGGAATGCGCGGCGAAAGCTCCGATATCGTGCGCTGCGGATTCACGCCGTTTTCGGCCTTGGCCCTGGCGCGCGCATCCAGTTTCTTCCACCAATCGGCCGTCCACTTCTCGATCTTCTCGCGCCAGCTGTGCTCTTCCTTGCCGTGCAGCAAGGGCAGCAGCGCGCGCAGCGTCTCGGCGCTGTCGCCCACCAGGTTCACTTCCATGGGATAACGCAGGCTCAGCATGTCGGCCTTGATGTCGATCTGCACGCCGCGCGCCTGGCCTTCCTCCGGCAGGAATTCGGAATAGGGAAAGCCCGAGCCGATCATCAGCAAGGTGTCGCATTCCATCATCATCTTGTAGCTGGGCTCGGTGCCGAGCAGGCCGATGGAGCCGGTTACCCACGGCAGATCGTCCGGCAACGCGGCCTTGCCGAGCAGCGCCTTGGCGGCGCCGGCGCCCAGCTTGTCGGCCACGGCGATCACCTCGTCCGTGGCGTGCAGCGCACCGGCCCCCACCAGGATCGCCACCTTCTTGCCGGCGTTGAGCACCTCGGCCGCGCGGCGCAGGTCGTCGTCGTACGGCAGCGTTTTCGGCTTGCGGTAGCCGACGCCCGAATGCACCGTGCCGTGCTTGCGCCCCGGCGGTTCGTAGGGGAGCTCCTGCAGATCGTTCGGCAGCACCATCGCCGTCACGGTGTGCTCGCCCAGCGCAGTGCGGATGGCGCGGTCCACGATGTGGCGCACTTGCCCCGGCACCGCGGCCGATTGCACGAAAGCGCCCGCTACGTCCTTGAACATCGCCGGCAGGTCCACCTCCTGTTGATAGTGGCCGCCCAGTGACGCACGCGCCTGTTGGCCGGCAATCGCCAACACCGGTTGATGATCGAGCCGCGCGTCGTAAAGCCCGGTGAGCAGGTGCGCCGCGCCGGGGCCGGACGTGGCGATGCATACGCCCAGTTCGCCCGTGAACTTTGCATGCGCCGACGCCATGAAGGCCGCCATTTCTTCATGCCGCGCCTGGATGAATTGAATTTTGCCGTTCGCGCGGTTCAACGCACCGAAGACGCCATTGATGCCGTCACCCGGGTAACCATAGATGCGGCGTATGCCCCATTCGTGCAATCGCTCGACGATAAAGTCTCCGACGGTTGGCTTGCTCATGCGCAGAACTCCGGTTGGGCTGGCGCTGCGTGATGATGTGGAAGAGCCAGCAGCGCGCGTGGATGTGGCGCGTCGCGCTAGCGCGGCGCGGGTCATCTGCGAACCTAGGCAGGGCGGCGTGCATAGGCTGTGCAGCTTTTGTGGCTGAGGCATCACGTGTGAGCCGGCGAGCTCATCGGTAGGAAGGGTGTTCGTCTCCTTGCGCAACTCACCTTCGCCGGGATGCGTTCCCTCCCCTGCGAAGTAGGGGAGGGCTAGGGTGGGGTGCGAGCGTAGCGAGCCGCGGGAACCAGATGTCGCTGCCATTTGCGTCTTGCAACAGGAAGTTCTGCAAACACGTTCGAGCGCACGCTAACGCACAAGCAACCCCACCCCAGCCCTCCCCTACTTCGCAGGGAGGAGCTATGCAGCAAAGCCGAACTCATCTGTACGCATCATCCACGCAGGCAGTGGAAGAATCCGGCGTAACTTCGGTAAGGCGTGATGCAATGTGGCGCTTGCTGGTGGAAGTGATCGTGTTCGGTGCGGTGTGTCTGCTGTTCGCAGGCAGCACGGCGCTGGCGGAAATCATCGTCGCCGCGTTTGCCGGCGTGCTCGCCGCGCTTTTGCATGCGCGCCTGATGCATTGTTCCGCGTTTCGCTTCACCGGCACGCCACAACCGCTTCACATCGTGAAGCTGGCCGCCAAGGGTGCGTTGCGCGACGTCCCGCAAGGCGCGTGGCACGTGCTGGCTTCGCTGTGGCGTGGGCGTTTCGGCAAGCAGGTGATGGAGCCGGCTCCGGTGCTGACGAGCGGCACAGACGTGCATACGATTCCCAAGCGGCGCGCGCTGGCGATCCTGGTGACCTCGTTCGGCCCCTTGGCCTACACCATCGAAGCGCACCGCCAGGCCTTGCGCGTGCACCGCGCCGCAGGGACGACGAGGGCGCAGTGATGTACTGGATAGCGATCATCGCCTTGCTGCCGCCAATCGTGGCCGGCGTGGTCGCGGCACGCCGCGGGGTACTGCGCACGCGACCGCTGGCGATCCAGTTTCTCAGCACGCTGGTGGCGATTGTGTTCGTGCTGATGTCGCTGGCGATGCAGCAGCCGTCGTACATCGATCTTGCCTTGACGCTCACCTTGCTCGGCCTGCCGGGCATGCTTGTCTACGCCTTCTACCTGGAGCGCTGGCTGTGAGCCTGGTGATCGCCCTGCTGCTGGTCTTGCTGGTGGCGTGCTGCTGGCTATCGGCGGCGGCGCTGTTGCGGCTTCCGCGCGGGATGGATCGCTTGCATGCGGTGAGCTTCGCACCCTTGGCAACGCTGCCGTTGCTGCTGCTGGTGACGGCGCTGCAAACGGGCATGAGCGTATCTACGGTGAAAGTCGCCTTCCTGTGGCTGTTCAACGCGCTGGTGAGCATCGGCATCGCGCATGCGCTGGGGCGCGTGATGCGGCCGCGCAAGGGTGGTGAGGCATGAAGTTTGCGGTGGCCGGTTGCCTGCTGCTGGTGATGTTCAGCGGTGCCCTGGTGGCGTTGACGCGCCGGCCGGCACGCCAGGTGCTGATGATTAGCGCGCATGGCCTGCTGCTGTCGATGCTGTTCCTGGTGCTGGAAGCGCCCGACGTAGCCTATTCGGAAATCGCCGTGGGTACGGCGCTGGTGCCGGTGATGTTTCTCACCGTGCTGGCCACCATCCGCGGCGGTGGCAAAAGGAACGTGCCGCGATGAACTACGGCAAGCTATTGCGCTACGCACTGTGCATCGTGTCACTGGTGGTGCTGGCGCCGGCCGTGGTGCTGGTGGCGCTGCGCATGCCGGCATTCGGCGATACGCTGCCGGCCTACGGCGCAGCGATCAATGCGCAGGTACCGTCCATGCGCCAGGCCACCAACGTGGTGACGGCGGTGATCTTCGACGTGCGCGGCGTGGATACCTTGGGCGAGGAATTCATCTTCGTTGCGGCCATCACCGGGCTGGCGGTGCTGTTGCGCGGTGGCCGCGGCGAAGACGCGTCGCGCAAACCGATCCATACCGATGCACGCCGGCTGCCCGCGCGTAGCGAAGCGATCGCCTTGCTGATCCGCTGGATGCTGCCGGCGACCGTGGCGTTTTCCATCTATGTGATGGCGCATGGGCAGCTGACGCCGGGCGGAGGTTTTCAGGCCGGCGCAGTGCTGGCGTCGGCGATGTTGCTGTTATTCCTGGGCGATGGTTATCCCAGCTGGCGGCAAACGGTGCCGCCGATCGTCATGCAGTGGCTGGAAGCATTGGGCGCGGTGGCTTGCGTTGGCGTGGGTCTGCTGCCGATGGCGTTCGGTGCAGGCTTTCTGGAAAACGTGCTGCCGCAGGGCCAGCCGAAGTCGCTGACCGGCGGCGGGCTGATTCCGCTCTTCAACCTGGCGGTGGGCATGGCGATCACGGGCGGTTTCGTGAATGCGCTGGTGGAATTCCTGGAGGAAACGCGCGAACCGGAGGAGGGCGAACGGTGATCGTGTTGCGGGTGCTGCCTTGGCTGGCTGCTGCGTGGCTGATGGCGATCGGCATCTACGGCATGGTCACCAGCCGCCATTACGTGCATCTGATCGGCTGTCTGTCGGTGGTGCAATCGGGCACCTATGTGTTGCTGTTGGCGATCGGTTTCGTATGGCATGCCGGGCCGCCGATCTTCTACGACCATTCGCCCGGCACACCGGCGGTCGATCCGGTGATGCAGGCCTTGGTGCTGACCGACGTGGTGGTGGGCGCGGCGGTCTCGGCTTTGTTGCTCGCGATGGCGCTGCAACTGCACAAGCGACGCAAGACGCTCGACCCGGAAGACCTGGAGCCCGTTCCTTGAACCTGCTGCGCTGGATTCCGTTGCCGGTAGCCTTGCCGCTGCTGGTTGCAGCGCTCGCGCTGCTGCTTGAAAAGCGGGTGCCGCGCCGCGCGATCGATATCCTGGCGGTGCTGACCACCGCCGCCATCAGCGCGGAGTGCATGGCGCTGGCGCATGCGGCGGCGGGCGCGCCGCTGGTTTACTGGTATGGCCAATGGGCGCCGACGCGCGGGCCGGTGCTGGGCATCAGCTTTGTGGTGGACAGTGCCGGTGCGGGTGCTGGCGCCTTCATTGCCGGCTTGTTCGCGCTCACCTTCTTGTTCGTGTGGCATTACTTCGAGGAAGTGCGCGCGCATTTCCATGCGCTGATGCTGATGTTTTGCGCCGCCATGCTCGGCTTTTGCCTGACCCACGACCTGTTCAATCTCTTCGTATGGTTCGAGACGATGAGCGTGATTGCCTTTGCGCTCACCGGCTATCACCTGGAAGACGCCGCGTTGGAAGGCGC
Source organism: Dyella sp. (assembly GCF_035508675.1). GTDB lineage: Bacteria > Pseudomonadota > Gammaproteobacteria > Xanthomonadales > Rhodanobacteraceae > Dyella_B. The sequence goes on along the minus strand of NZ_DATJMN010000397.1, from coordinate 5,795 downwards.
ACTCAACTTCACCGTGATCAACACCATGGGCAGCTTCCTGATGATGGCGGGCGTAGGGCTGGCGTATGCCGCCACGGGTGCGCTGGACATGGGGCTGGTCGGCAAAACCTTGGCGCAGCACCACGCCGACGTACTGGCCTGCGCATCGTTCGTGCTGATGGGGGCGGCGATGCTGATCAAGGCGGCCGGCGTGCCGTTTCATTTCTGGCTGCCTGATGCGCATGCGGTGGCGCCGTCGCCGGTGTCGGTGATCTTTTCCGGCGTGATGGTGCCGATGGGCTTGTTCGGGCTCGGGCGCTTGCTGACCATCGTGTTCGCCGGCGTGCCCGCGGTGGTTGCCTTGGCGCATGCGCTGCTGCTGCCGCTGGGCGGGGTCACGGCCATCGTCGGCGGTTTCATGGCCTTGCAGCAGACGCATCTGAAACGCCTGCTGGCGTACTCCACGGTAAGCCACGTCGGCGTGATGCTGGCGGCGCTCAGCCTGCTCACCGCCCACGGTGCCGCAGGATGGCTGCTTTACATGCTCGGCCACGGCACGGTGAAGGCGGCTCTGTTCATGGCGGCGGGCATGCTGGCGGCGGTGCTCGATAGCGTCGACGAGTTCGAATTGTATGGCCGCGCGCGCGGACGTCCGGTGCTTGCCTGCGCGTTCTTCGTGGCGGCATTGTGCCTGGCCGGGTTGCCGATCGGCATCATGGGAGCGGGCGCCCGAGCGGTGGAAGGCGCGGCAAAACAGCTGGGTGATGATTGGCTCGGGCCGATCATCATCCTTTCCTCGGCGACCACCGGCGGCGCGGTCTTGCGCGCCGGCGTGCGCATTTTTCTCGGCAAGGGTGAGCGGCCGAAGCAACGTTCGACCCTGCCGCCGGAATCGGAGCGCGGCCCTCGTCCCTGGCTGTTGATGCTGTTGCCGCTGCTGGTGCTGGTAGGCGTGAACCTGACGGCGGGCATGCCGCTGGAACGCATGGCGCGCGCCGCAGCGGCGACCTTCGTGCACATGCCGGCGTGGGACGTGCTCAGCGGCAAGCGGGCGTATGTGGCGGCAGCCATACCCGCAGCCGTCAGCGCTGGCGAAGCATCCGGCTGGCTGGCGGTCGGCATCGCCATGGTGATCGCGGCAGTGCAGTTGTTCGCGGCTGGTTTGCTGAAGCAGCGCGTGTTGTGGCCCGCGCACATATCGATCAAGACCTTGCGCGTCTTGCATACAGGGCGCGTGGGCGATCAGGTGGCGTGGCTTGCCGCCGGCCTGGCGATGCTGGCCGGCGGCATCGTGGCGGTAAGCGTTGTGCATTAGGTGCGTGCATGCCGGAAGGTCCTTCCATTGCGATACTCCGCGACGAAGCCGCCATCTTCGTCAACCAGCTGGTGCTGCGCGCCTACGGCAACGCGAAGATCCCGATGCAGCAGCTCGAAAACCAGCGCGTGGCGGATCTGCGCAGCTTCGGCAAGCAGACCTTGCTTCTGTTCGACGGCTTCTACGTGCGCGTGCACTTGCTGATGTTCGGCAGCTACCGGATCAACGAGCAGCGCAGCATCGTGCCGCGGCTTGGCCTGGTATTTCCGAACGGCACTCTGAATTTCTACAATGGCTCGGTAAAACTGCTGGAAGGCAATCCGGACGATATCTACGACTGGCGCCTGGACATCATGTCCGACGCCTGGGACGAAAAGCTGGTACGCAAGAAATTCCGCGCCCTGGCGGACGCCTTGGTATGCGACGCCCTGCTGGATCAGGACGTATTCGCCGGCGTGGGCAACATCATCAAGAACGAAGTGCTGTACCTGTGCAAGGTGCATCCGCTTTCGCGCGTGGATGCGCTTTCGGCGCGCAAGGCCAACCAGATCGTGGCGCAGGCGCGGGCATACAGCTTTCGTTTCCTGGATTGGAAAAAAGCACACGTGCTGCGCAAGCATTGGCTGGTGCACAACCAGAGCCGCTGCCCGGTGCACGAGATTGCGCTGTCGCGCGGCTACCTGGGCAAGCGCAAGCGGCGGAGCTTCTATTGTGAGTTGTGCCAGCGGCGGTATGGCGAATAGCCCATCGGCCTTGCATCAATGCCGTTGCCTGGGATTTCATCCCAGCTTACGCAGATCTTCCGTGCGCTTTCTGTTGCGCCCTTTCGCGCAGCCGCCGCTCGCGCCACGCCAGCAGCGGCTGGCAACTCGCGCCATGCACCACGATGCTCAACACCACCAGCGTGGACACCATGCCGGTGAGACGTGGCGCGACGGAGGCCGGCATGCCATGCGTCAACGCATAACCAAGATAGTTGAGGCTGCCGATGCCGCGAATGCCGAGCCAGCCGGCCAGCATGCGGCGCACTGGCGGCATGCGCGTACCGATGGTGGCGATCCAGGCCGACAGGGGGCGGATCGCCACGAACAACAGCAGGGCCATCAGCGCGCCTTCGCCGCTCCATCCATTGGAACAGGCAATGCCGACGATCAGCACCATGCCCACCGCCAGCAGGCGCTCCAGCGTATCGCCGAACGACAACGCGTCGGAGACCACCAGGCCAATGCTGGCCGATGGCTGTTCCAAGGCGACTTCATCGCGCTGGTTGGGATTGACCAGCATTTCAGCCGGCGGATGGATACGGTCCTCAAGCTCGTGCGCCACATCAGGATGCGGATGTCGTGATACCACCCGCCACTCGGTGTGCCGCAAACCGACACCCGCCGCGAACGCGGCGAGGAATTGCGAAGCGTGGAACGCCCTGGCGAATGCATACGTCAGCGCGATCAAGGCGAGCGCGAGAAAGTCGCTCGGTGCACGATCGCCGCTTGCCATCTTGGCGCGCGTGGCGATGATGCCGATCAAGCGCGCGAGCAGAAATCCGATGGCAAGCCCCGCCGGCAACGCCCAGCAGACATCGCGCCACAACCAGTGCAGCACGGCCGGTCTGTCTGCCCGGCCCGAAAGTAGCAGCAAGCCCAGCAGCAGGAACGGCATGGCGGCGCCGTCGTTCAAGCCCGCTTCGCTGGAAAGCGCGACGCGCAGGGCGTCGTCGTCGCGCGCGTTATCCACCGACACCAGGCTGGCCAGCACCGGATCGGTCGGTGCGGCGATGGCGGCGAACACCAGCGCCAGCGGCCAGGAAAGGGCGAGCCATGCGTGGCTCGCCCAGGCGAGTCCGGCCACGCTCAGCACCATCGCCGGCGCCGCCAGCCGCACTCCCGCGCGCCAGGCCGGATGGCGCCATGGCAAGCGCAGTTTCAGGCCGGTGAGAAACAAGGACACCACCAGCACGCCTTCGCTGATCACGCCCAGCCAATAGCCGTGCCGCACCAGTTCGACATGCGCATAGCCGAGCAGCATCGGGCCAAGCGCCAGGCCGGCCAGCGTATACACCACGAACGGCGTGACCGGCATGCGGCGCAACCAGCCGGCCGAGAGCGAGGTGGCCAGCAACAGGGCGCCGAGCAGAAACAACCATCCGAGTGGATTCACCCGCGCGGGCCGAGATCAGTGATGGCGCTTGCTGATGTCGCTGCGCTCGTAGCCCGATTGGGGTGGCGGCGTTTTTTCCAACTCGGCGGGTACCGCTTCGTCGGTGGGTCGCGCATGCGCGTGCTGCGGTTCGGCTTGTTCCTTGGCGCCTGGCCACGCGGGTGTTTGTTGTGCGTGATGTTGCTTGGCGTCGGCGAGATGCTGGATGGTTTCGGCCGGGTCGGTTGGCTTGTGTTGCGGCTTCTTGTGGGTCATGGCGCATCGCTTTTCTGGGTGAGCCCCGGAGTGAAGGGCCTCGCTGCGAGGTGATGTGTGCGCTGCAGCCTCACCCATCCTGCGTTGCGCAAACGTCAACTTTTCCTGGTGGCATCGCTTCCGAAACATCGACATATCCACCACATGCCCGCCGCAAATCGGGTTTTGTGCTCGACGTGCGTGCCCGTGCGTATCTGCTGCTGCGTCGGCAACCTACGTGCTCGGTCAAGTTCGGAGTATCGAGGCTAGGGCGAGCGTAGCGAGCGGCAGGAACCAGACGGTTTCCTGCGATCAAAAATCATCACGACTTTTGCGAGGCCTCAAAATAAAACAGGCCGCCTTATCGGCGGCCCGGTCGGGCATCGGTCATCCATGTTGAGGAGGGGCCCCTCCTCGGCGCCTGACTTCCCGGCGCGCCATTTATCGCATATTGGCACGTCAAAGTCAGGTATTGCGCAGCAAGTTGGCCCTTCACGACAGCTTCACAGGCCGTTTCGCGCTTGCCGAATGGCGATCCACATTGCAGTGGCGGACTCACGCGGGTCCGGCATGCCGCAGATTGCCGAAACCACCGCGAGCCCATGCGCGCCCGCTGCAAAAACATCGCTAACGTGCTGTCTTTTAAGGCCGCCGATGGCGACGGCAGGGACCGGGCAGGCAGCCACCACATGGGCCAGGCCGGCGAAACCGAGCGGCTGTTCGTGGTCGGGCTTGGTGGGCGTGGCGAACACGGGGCCGATGCCGGCGTAGTCGACCACCCCGGGATCGATCGCACGCGCGGCGCTTTCCGTGTTGACGGAGAGGCCGAGCAGCATGTCCGGCCCGATGCGTTCGCGTGCCAGGGCAGGGGACATATCGCGTTGGCCGATGTGCACGGCATCGACGCCGGCCTCGACGGCCGCTTCGATGTCGTCATTCATCACGATCAGTGCCTTGGTGTCGCGCAAGGCAGCTTTTATGTCGCGTGCCAGGGCGATGCGTTCGGCGGTCGACGCGCGCTTGTGGCGCACTTGCACGGCTGTCACGCCGCCTGCCACGGCTGCGCGTGCGGTCTCCACCATCGAATGCAGCCGGCAAAGATCCGGGTCAAGCACCAGGTACAGCGAAAGGTCGAACGGTTGCTTCATCCCGGTGTTACCTGCGCCTGCGCTTGCAGCCCATCGCCGTTCAATGCGGCCAGCGTGTCGATAAAGCGCCAGGCGAATGAACCCGGGCCGGACGATTCCCGTGCAGCCTGCGTACCTGCCACGCTGAAACATGCCAGCGCGCTGATCGTGGCTTCCCATGGCGTTGCCGGAGCTACGGCGACGAACGCGCCGACCAGGCCGGTGAGCGCACAGCCCATCGCTGTCACCTTCGGCATCCACTCGGAGCCGCCGGCAATGCGCGCGGATCGGTGGCCGTCGGTGACGAAATCCACCGCACCTGTCACGGCCACCACCGAGCTCGTTCGCCGCGCCAGCACCAGCGCCGATGTTTCCGCGCGTTCCACGCTATCCCCGCTGTCCACGCCGCGGCCGGTACTGGCATCGCCTGCCAGCGCCATGATTTCCGATGCGTTGCCACGGATCACCGTGGGCTTGAATGCCAGCAGCTCCTGCACGGCATGGCGGCGGAATGCGGTGGCGAAATGCGCCACGGGATCGAGCACCCACGGCTTACCGTTTTCATTCGCCACCTTGGCCGCGGCGCGCATGCCGTCCAGCCACGGCGATGAAAGCGTGCCGATATTGATGGTGACGGCGCTTGCCACGCCGGCGAATTCACCCGCTTCCTCCGCTGCGTGCACCATGGCCGGCGATGCACCTGCTGCGAGCAGCGTGTTGGCGGCGTAGTTCATCGCCACGTAGTTGGTGATGCACTGGACTAGCGGGGATTGGCGACGCACGTGGTCAAGCAGCTCACCCAAGGATGAAACGACAGCAGGAGTCATGATGCAGCTTTAGAGGTTTGACGGGGCGTGCATGATGGTAGCTGTTATTGGCGCCGTAGGCCGGGATGGAATCCCCGCTTTCGTGGGCATGGCGCTGCCGGGATTTCATCCCAGCCTACAATAGCGGGCATGGCCGCCACCAAAAAACCCAAAACA
>NZ_DATJMN010000396.1:0-6542 GCF_035508675.1 Dyella sp. | reverse complement strand
ACGTGTTGCCTGACGCCACCCGTATCTACGTCAATGCGCGCCCGGTACGCGAGCGGGCCATGCTTCGTGCCGGCGACACGTTGGGTGTGGGCGATTGCCGCATGTTGCTGTGTGCGGATGAAGAACCGATCGGACGCGCATCGCCTGACATGCCCGAGCACGAGCGTTGCACGGTCGCGCTGCGCGCCGTCGCCGGACCGCTTTCCGGCCAGGTGCTGCCCCTGGCCGATCGTCTGGAGCTTGGACCACAAGGACGCATTCCGCTGGATCTGCCGCAAGGCGAATCGGCCGCCGTGACGATTTTCTGGCGTGAGGGTCAACTGCGCATGGAAAGCAGCCAGCCAGTCGATGGCCGCTATCCGGCGCGCGTCAATGGTACTGCCGTGCAGCAAACCCTATTGTTGCCGGGCGATCAGATCGGCATCGGCATGCATCGCTTTCTGGTCGACGCGCCGGGCCTGGAGCCCGAGCCGGAAATCGTGCTTCCGCCGGAGCCGGCCGAACCGTTGCCGGAAGACGTGGCCGGGCCGCGCGGGGAAGTCTGGTGGTTGATTGCCACCGCCGCGGTACTGGCCTTAGGCATCGCGCTCCTATTGTTGTTACACGCGCATTGACGTTTGGTTGCTGCGTCGCGGCATAATGCGGCGATATTTCAAGACAGGAACCGGTGCGTGAGCAGGGTTTGGAATTTCAGCGCAGGTCCGGCGGCATTGCCCTTGCCGGTGCTCGAACGTGCGCAGCGCGAGCTGCTGGACTGGAACGGCAGCGGTGCCTCGGTGATGGAGCAATCCCATCGCGGCAAACGCTTCATCGCCATGGCCCAGCAGGTGGAAGCGGATCTGCGCCAGCTGATGGACATCCCCGACTACTACGCCGTGCTGTTCGAGCAGGGCGGGGCCACGCAGCACTTCGCGCAGATCCCGATGAATATCGCGCGCGAAGGCGATAGCGCCGACTACATCATCACCGGTCATTGGAGCGAGAAAGCTGCCAACGAGGGCGCACCCTACGTACACGTCAACGTGGCGGCGACCAGCAAGGCCGACAACTTCCTGCGCATGCCGGCGCGCGAGACCTGGCAGCTCGATCCCAAGGCGGCGTACGTGCACATCGCCACTAACGAGACCATCCACGGCGTGCAATTCAAGCAGGCGCCCGAGGTGGGCGACGTGCCGCTGGTGGCGGACATGTCGTCGGACATTCTTTCCGGACCCATCGACGTCAGCCGCTATGGACTGATCTATGCCGGCGCGCAGAAGAACATCGGCCCGTCCGGCCTGGTACTGATCATCATTCGTCGTGACCTGCTCGAACGGCCCATGCGCCCGACGGCGAAGATCTTCCGCTACGTCGAGCACGCGGCCCACGATTCCATGCTCAACACCCCCAACACCTGGGGCTGGTACCTGGCCGGGCTGACCTTCGAGTGGTTGAAGGACAACGGCGGCCTCGCCGCGATGGCCGAACGCAATCGCCAGAAGTCCGAGCTGCTCTATGCCACCATCGACGGCTCCGGCAGCTTCTATCGCAACCCCATCGATCCGCCCGTGCGCTCGCGCATGAATGTACCGTTCACCTTGCACGACAGTGCGCTCGATGCCGCTTTCCTGCAGGAATCGGAAGCGGCTGGATTGATGGCGCTGAAAGGCCACAAGGCGCTGGGCGGCATGCGTGCATCGCTGTACAACGCGGTGCCGCTGGAAGCCGTACAGGCGCTGGTGGATTTCATGCACGACTTCGCGCGCCGGCATGGCTGATACACTCGTTGGCTAGGAGCCTGTCGGATTTGAATTGGTCGAGGCGAAAATTCGACTGCGCGAGGACAGATTTTCGGCGATGCGCCGGCCCATAGTGGTTCTATGGGCCAAGCATCGACGGAAATATGGACCGCGCAGGCGGATTTGCAACCCGGCCAATTCAAGTCCGACAGGCTCCTAAGCCATCTTTACGTCTGGACATCCATCGCATGAACGAACCCAAGCTATCGCTGGTGCAGGTGCGCGACCGCATTGACAGCATCGACCGGCAGATCCAGGAGCTGATCTCCGAGCGCGCCAACTGGGCCCGCGAAGTGGCCAAGGTAAAAGGCGAGGGGCTTTCGGCGATCGACTATTACCGTCCCGAACGCGAGGCGCATGTGCTGCGCATGGTGGTGGACCGTAACCACGGGCCGCTATCCGATACGGAGATGGTGCGTCTGTTCCGCGAGATCATGTCATCCTGCCTCGCGCAGGAAGATCCGCTCAAGGTGGGTTATCTCGGCCCTGAAGGCACCTTCAGCGAACAGGCCGTGCGCAAGCATTTTGGTCATGCGGCTTATGGATTGCCCCTGGGCAGCATCGAGGAAGTGTTTCAGGAAGTTGCCGCGGGCCACGCCGATTTCGGCGTCGTGCCGGTGGAGAATTCCGGACAGGGCATGATCCAGATGACGCTGGACATGTTCCTGACCTCCGAGGCGCGCATTTGCGGCGAGGTGGAGCTGCGCGTGCATCAATGCCTGCTCTCGCAGCGCGAATCGCTGGAAGGCATCAAGCGTGTCTACGGTCATGCGCAATCGTTGCAGCAGTGCAAGACCTGGCTGCGCGTCAACCTGCCGAATGCGGAGTGCATTGCCGTGCACAGCAATGCGGAAGGCGCACGCCTGGCGCGTCACGCCGATGATGCAGCGGCCATTGCTGGCGCTACCGCGGCGAAGGTTTATGGTTTGAAGACCGTGGCCCAGGCGATCGAGGATCGCGCCGACAACACCACGCGCTTCCTGGTGATTGGCCGTTCGCTGTTTCCGTCATCCGGCAACGACCGTACATCGCTATTGATTACCGTCAACGACAAACCAGGCGCGCTCTATGAAATCCTCAGCCCGTTCGCCAAACATGGGGTCAGCTTGAATCGCATTGAATCGCGTCCGGCACACACCGGCAAATGGCAATACGCCTTCTTTATCGACGTTTCCGGCCATATTGATGACGCGTCGTTGCAGGCAGCCTTGAAGGACATGGGTCCGCATGCAGCCCAAGTGCGTGTGCTCGGCGCCTACCCGGTGGCCCTGCCATGAGCGGCGCGCCACGTCTGGATTGGGTCAGCCGGCCCGCGACGGCCTTGCATGGCGATGTCATCGTACCCGGCGACAAGTCGGTGTCGCACCGCTCGATGATGCTGTCGGCCATCGCCGAAGGCACTTCGCACATTCGTGGTTTTCTGGAAGGCGAAGACACGCGTGCAACCGCCGCCGTGCTGGCGCAACTGGGCGTGCGGATCGAGGCACCGTCGTCCGGCGAGCGCGTCGTGCATGGCGTGGGCTTGCACGGTTTGCGCGCAGCGGACAAGCCGCTCGACTGCGGCAACGCCGGTACCGGCATGCGTCTGCTGGCCGGCTTGCTGGCAGGGCAGGCTTTCGACAGCACCCTGATCGGCGACGAATCGCTTTCCAAGCGCCCGATGCGCCGCGTGACCGAGCCGCTGGCGAAGATGGGCGCGCGCATCGACACGAACGAAGGCCTGCCGCCGCTGCATGTACAGGGCGGTCGCAAGCTGCACGGCATCCGCTACGAATTGCCGGTGGCCAGCGCACAGGTGAAGTCCGCCTTGTTGCTTGCCGGCTTGTATGCCGAAGGCAGCACGGAAGTGATCGAGCCACACCCCACGCGCGATTACACCGAACGCATGCTGCAGGCGTTCGGCTGGCCGATCGAATTCTCGCCCGGCCATGCCCGGCTTGAAGGCGGTCACCGCTTGCGAGCTACGGACGTTGTCGTGCCGGCGGACTTTTCCTCGGCAGCCTTTTTCCTGGTCGCGGCGAGCATCCTGCCGGGTTCGGTGTTGCGCCTGCCCGCGGTGGGTTTGAATCCGCGCCGCACCGGTTTGCTTGACGCCTTGCGCCTGATGGGCGCCGATATCCGTATCGAGCATCAAGGTGAAAGCGGCGGCGAAGCCGTGGGCGACCTGGTCGTGCGGCATGCACCCTTGCATGGCATCGAGCTGCCGGAAGCGCTGGTGCCGGACATGATCGATGAGTTTCCCTCCTTGTTCGTGGCTGCGGCGTTGGCGAAGGGACGCACGGTGGTGCGGGGGGCAGCGGAACTGCGCGTCAAAGAATCGGATCGCATCGCCACCATGGCCGCGGGCCTGCGCGCGCTTGGCGTTCGCATCGAGGAGACGCCGGACGGCGCGATCATCGATGGCGGCGTGATCGCGGGCGGTACGGTGGAAAGCCATGGCGATCATCGCATTGCGATGAGCTTCGCGGTGGCGGGATTGGTAGCGCGGGGGGGCGTGACGATTCGTGATTGCGCCAATGTCGCAACGTCATTCCCAGGGTTTATGGAACTGGCCAACGGTTGCGGGTTTGCGTTGAGCTAATCTCTCGCGCAGAGTCACCTCCTTCGCCATTCCAGCCTTCACCAGGATGGCGATACGGCAAGGCCATCGATCTGCTCGACGACACACATGCCAACCATCCCCCACTTCATCGTTGCCATTCCCGCCCGCTACGGCTCCACGCGCCTGCCGGGCAAACCCCTGCGCATGATCGGCGGCGTGCCGATGATCGTGCGCGTCGCCAAGCGCGCCTTGCAGGCCGGTGCCACGCAAGTTGTTGTGGCGACTGATGATGAGCGCATTGTGGATGTGCTGGCAGAGCGGGGCGTGGATGTCTGCATGACCCACAGCGACCATGCCTCCGGCAGTGATCGCCTCGCCGAATGCGCGGCGGTTTATGGCTGGCCGCCGGACACCATCGTGGTGAACCTGCAGGGCGACGAGCCCTTTGCGCCCGCGGCCGGCATTCGCGAAGTGGCGCATGCGCTTGCCGAAGACAATGCCCCGATGGCGACGCTCGCCACGCCGATCGTGGATGCGCACGAGCTGTTCGACCCGAATGTGGTGAAACTGGTCTGCTCATCGCAAGGCCGCGCCATGTACTTCAGCCGCGCACCGCTACCGTGGGCGCGGGATGCGTTTGCGTTAGATCGCGACCAGCTGCCGGAAGCAGTGCCGTTTCTGCGGCATATCGGCATCTATGCCTATCGTGCGGGTTTCCTGCAGCAGTACGCCGGCCTGGCACGCACGCCGTTGGAGCAGGCCGAGTCGCTGGAGCAGTTGCGGGTGCTGGAACATGGCTACCCCATTGCCGTTCGTCTTACGCCCGAACCGTTCCCGCCGGGGATCGACACGGAAGCGGATTTGCAGCGGGCCGAAGCTTGGCTGGGTACGTGAGGACTATCGGGCGTTTGCAAGCACCTCTTCGACCCACTCATTGATGCTCTTGCGATGCACGGCCGCCCTGGTGGCGACATGGGCGTGAACATCCGGCGAAATGCGCAGCATGAGATTGCCGGAATACGACCGCTCCGGCTTGCGGCCCGTTGCCTTGCAGTCAACCAAGTAGTGCTCGATGGCGGCATGGAAGTCTTTCGTCAGTTCACTCACGGACTTGCCATGAAAGCTGATGTTGTCTTTGATGCCTAGCACTCGCCCCACAAAGATATTGTCGCTTTCATCGAAGTCGATGCGTGCGGTATAGCCCTTGTAAGTCATGCTGTTCATGGGTGGATGCCTTTCTCGATCAGCCATTTCCGCAATTCTTCCACCTGGTACTTTTTTGCCTCTTTTCCTGGGTGCGGGCGGTGCAGATAGATGCGTGAGCCGGCTAGCTCAAAGACGACCCGCGATCCGTTCCCTTCTCGAATGTCTCCACCTAGGGCCACTATCAATGCTTCGACTTCGGCGAAAATGACGCTGCCGAGGGTAGGAGTGGCATAGATGGATTCCAGCGTCCTGCGGTGTTTGGCCTTCATGGCAGTATTGATAGCGTATTTTGCTATCATGTTATGAAATCCATCGTTAACCTTCAAGGTATGCAAGCGTGACTGTTGCGTCCGTTTTGTTTGTCTGCCTCGGCAACATCTGCCGCTCACCACTAGTCGAAGCGGTTGCCCGCAAACACCTCGCAGAAGCCGGGCTAGGCATTGAAGTGGCATCCTGCGGCACCGGTGGCTGGCATGCGGGCGAACAGGCTGATCCACGCATGCGCGCCGCCGCGGCAAACGCCGGTTACGACCTGGAACCGCATCGCGCTCGCCAACTGCGCGCCGACGATGCCGAGCGCCATGACCTGCTGCTGGCGATGGACAGCAACAACCTGCGCGACATGCGGCGCGTCTTCGGCGGCAAGGTGCACGAGCGGCTAGCCTTGTTCCTGGACTGGGCCGGTGCCGCGCCGCCGCGGGATTTTCCCGATCCCTACTACGAGGAACTCACCGCCTTCGCGCAATCGGTGGCCTTGGCCGAGCGCGGTGTGCAAGGCCTGATCCAGCGCCTGCGTAGGGGCTGAACTTGCTGCGCCCAGGCATTGAAAACCTGGCAATCGGGCTAAAATCCTGCCCATGCAGCCCGCTTCCTCCCAGGCCTTCGACGGCAAGGCCTTTGTCAGCACGCTCACCACCTCGCCCGGCGTCTATCGTTACTTCGACGAGGACGGCGAACTGCTGTACGTGGGCAAGGCCAGCAGCCTCAAGAAGCGGGTGGGCAGCTACTTCCTGAAG
>NZ_DATJMN010000395.1:0-10325 GCF_035508675.1 Dyella sp. | reverse complement strand
CGCACATCACCTATAACGAAGACAACGCCGAGAACGGCCACGGCGTGATGACCATCGGCCGCGCCGAACTCTATTTCATCTTTGAAGCGATCAACGCGAAGCTTGACGAGGTGTTGGAGAAGTTAGGCGATGAGAATTGGCCCGGCACTGGCAGCCAACGATGGCAGTAGTGATGACGATTCGCTCTGCCATAACACTGGGGAAAACGTGGGCACTTTTTGCAGGCATAGCAAGCAAAAAAGCCGGGGATACTTCAGGGTCTATAGCCGTTCATTCATGCCAGATCGCGATCCGGCTGATTGACGAAGATCAGCACGCCCAGGATCGCCATGTAAAAGCGGAAGGCACCTTCCTGCCCGTTCCACGTCTTCGATTGCCACATGGCAAACCACTCGCCGCCAACGACCATGAAGCCGAAGAACCACACCAGGAAGCCCATCACGCATCCGGCGGTGACCAGGCTCTTTGCATCGTTGAAGCTGGCGCCGTGCTGACGGCGCGCCCGCCATAGAACAACAACCCCGCTGAGCAATAGCAGGCAGGTAACGCCTTCGGCCGCAATGATCAGCCAATAGCTCACTTGCCACATGACGGGACTGATGATGGCTCGGCCCATCAACGCATTGCCGGGAAAGGTCGTGTCCATCGACAGCACGTGCTGCACGAACAGATAGTTGGAGTCGTAGTCGACGATGTTGTCGAACGTCACGATGAAAGCGAACGCCGCCAGCACGAGCGGCAAGATGATTTTGGCCAGGCGTGTGGTCATGGACGTCGCTGCAGTGTGGACATGACAGCGAGTATCCGAGGCCGCTGCCGTCGAAGGCAATGTTTTTGTGCCGCATTGCATCAAGAACAGGCTGGCATGGACGGCTGCGCAAAACGTGCGCTGTTTACTACCTTTTGACTACTCCACGTACCCGGTAGTGGTCGTTGCCGGGTGCTACCATTCCAGGCATGCCGCCGTGCGGCTCCCTGTCCCTCTTGCGTTGAATCATCCAATGGCTCATTCCGACGACTTCCGCCAAGCCGCCCTCGAGTATCACCGCCTGCCGCGCCCCGGCAAGATCAAGGTCACACCGACCACGCCGCTGCTCACACAGCGTGATCTGTCGCTGGCGTATTCGCCGGGCGTGGCTTATGCCTGTGAGGCGATCGTCGAGAATCCGCAGAACGCCAGCCAGTACACCGCACGTTCCAACCTGGTGGCGGTGATCACCAACGGCACAGCCGTGCTCGGCCTGGGCGACATCGGCCCGCTGGCCGGCAAGCCGGTGATGGAAGGCAAGGGCGTGCTGTTCCAGAAGTTCGCCGGCATCGACGTGTTCGACATCGAACTCAACGAGCGCGATCCGGACAAGCTGGTCGACATCATCGCCGCCATGGAGCCCACCTTCGGCGGCATCAACCTGGAAGACATCAAGGCGCCGGAATGCTTCATCGTCGAGCGCAAGCTGCGCGAACGAATGAAGATTCCGGTGTTCCACGACGACCAGCATGGCACCGCCATCATCGTCGGGGCGGCGGTGACCAATGCGCTGAAGATCGTCGGCAAGCACATCGAGGACGTGAGGATCGCCACCACCGGCGCCGGCGCCGCGGGCATCGCCTGCCTGGACATGCTGGTGGCCCTGGGCGCGAAACCGGAGCACATCACCGCGTTCGACCGCGAGGGCGTGCTGTATATCGGGCGTGACCACATGGACCCGGACAAGCAGCGTTATGCGCGCGATACCACGGCGCGCACGCTGGCGGAGATCGTGCAAGGCGCCGATATCTTCCTGGGTTTGTCGGCCGGCGGCATCTTGAAACCGGAGATGGTCGCGAGCATGGCCAAGCAGCCGATCATCCTAGCGCTGGCCAATCCCAATCCGGAAATCCTGCCGGAGGATGCCAAGCAGGTGCGTCCGGATTGCATCATCGCCACCGGCCGCTCGGACTACCCGAACCAAGTCAACAACGCCCTGTGCTTCCCGTACATCTTCCGCGGCGCGCTGGATGTCGGCGCCACCGGCATCAATGAAGCCATGAAACTGGCGTGCGTGCGCGCGATCGCCGCGCTGGCGCAGATGGAGGCCGGTGATCTTGCCGGCGCCTACGGCGGTGAAGCGCCGACATTTGGCGCCGAGTACCTGATCCCGCGTCCGTTCGATCCGCGCCTGCTGGTGATGCTGGCGCCTGCCGTTGCGCAAGCGGCGATGGATTCCGGCGTGGCCACGCGGCCGATCGAGGATATGGAGGCCTACCTCGAGAAGCTCAGCCAATTCATCTATCGCACCGGCCTGATCATGAAGCCGGTGTACGAGCGCGCGCGCGCCGATCGCAAGCGCGTGGTGTATGCCGAGGGCGAAGAGGAAACCGTACTGCGCGCGGTGCAGACGGTGATCGATGAGAAGCTCGCCTATCCGATCTTGATCGGTCGCCCGGATGTGATCGAAACGCGCATCGAGCGCCTGGGTTTGCGGATGCGCACCGGCGTCGATTTCGAACTCACCAATATCAACGATGATCCGCGCTTCAACGACTATTGGCAGCAATATCACGCGCTGACCGAACGCCGCGGTGTGACGCCGGCGGCGGCCAAGAACCTGATGCGTTCGCGTCCCACGCTGATCGCCTCGATGATGGTCAAGCGCGGCGAAGCCGACGCGCTGATCTGCGGCCTGGTCGGGCGCTACCACAAGAAGCTCGGCTACATTCGCAGCGTGTTCGGCCTCGATCCCGGCGTGCAGTGCACCTCGGCGATGACCGCCGTGATCAACGACAAGGGCACCTGGTTCTTTCTCGATACCCACGTGCAATGCGACCCGCCTGCCGAGCAGATCGCCGATGCGACGCTGCAGGCCAGCTATCGCCTTAAGCTGTTTGGTGTCGAACCGAAGGTGGCGCTGCTGTCGCACTCCAACTACGGCAGTCACGAGAACGCCAGTGCGGTGAAGATGCGCGAGGTATGGAAGATCCTGCGCGAGCGTGCACCGGATCTGGAGATGGATGGCGAAATGCAGGGCGACACGGCGTGGGACGAGGAAATCCGCCGCCGGATGTTCCCCAATACCACGCTGAACGGGCGTGCCAACCTGTTCGTGATGCCCAATCTCGACGCCGCCAACATCGCTTACAACATGGTGCGCGTGATGACCGACGGCGTGGCGGTCGGCCCGATCCTGATGGGCGTGGACAAGCCTGCTCACATCCTTACACCCACCTCGACGGTGCGGCGCGTGGTGAACATGACGGCGATTGCCGTGGTCGATGCGCAGATTCGCGCGGCGCAAAGCGAGCGAAGCTGATGTTTGCTGCGGGTCCTCGTAGGTTGGTAGTGAGGCGCAGCCGAACTCCAACGGCGGGATGTGCATGGCGACGTTGGGGTTTACCCCGGATCAGATCCGGGGCGCACTGCTAACCTGTGCTCGATGGTGCGCTGCCACAAACCCTTCGCATACGTATGTATGGTCCGACAATTGGCGCGACTGCCACGCCAAGGCTAGAATCGAGCGGTTAGCTCGTCCTGCGGCGAACATGCCACGCGGTCCCTCCTGTTCCGTGCCGGCCCGGCTGCCGGATCGATGCCTGCCTCGGCTTCGTCGCTTCCCCGCGACGCACACCCACCGCAAGGCGGCGCACGGCGCCGCGGAGACGTTTCATGGATCAGCTCGACGACATTCTCCATCAGGACCTCGACCCCACCGAAACCCAGGAATGGGTCGAATCGCTCAGCGCCGTCATCGATCGCGAAGGCACCGAACGCGCACACTTCCTGCTGGAGCGGCTGGTCGACTCGACGCGTCGTTCGGGTGGCTATTTGCCGTTCGATCCCACCACCGAATACGTCAACACCATCCCGCCACATCTGGAAGCGAAGATGTCCGGCGATGCCGCGATGGAGTGGCGCATCCGCACGTTGATCCGCTGGAATGCCATGGCGACCGTGGTGCGCGCCAACCGCAAGCCAGGTGAACTGGGCGGCCATATCGCCAGCTTCGCCTCGTCGGCCACGCTTTATGACGTCGGCTTCAACCACTTCTGGCGTGCGCCGAGCGCCGATCATCCCGGCGACCTGGTGTTCCACCAGGGCCACTCCAGCCCCGGCATCTATGCGCGCTCCTTCCTCGAAGGCCGCATCAGCGAGGAGCAGCTCGACCTGTTCCGCATGGAAGTGCTTGGGGCTGGCCGCGGCCTGTCCTCGTACCCGCACCCGTGGCTGATGCCCGATTACTGGCAGGTGCCCACGGTGTCGATGGGCCTGGGCCCGATCCAGGCGATCTACCAGGCGCAGTTCTGGAAGTACCTGGAAAACCGCGGCCTGATGCCGAAGACCGACCGCAAGATCTGGTGCTTCATGGGCGACGGCGAATGCGACGAGCCCGAATCGCTCGGCGCCATTTCGCTGGCCGGCCGCGAAGGCCTGGACAACCTCGTCTTCGTCATCAACTGCAACCTGCAGCGTCTGGACGGTCCGGTGCGCGGCAACGGCAAGATCATCCAGGAACTGGAAGGCGTGTTCCGCGGCGCCGGCTGGAACGCCATCAAGGTGATCTGGGGCAGCTACTGGGATCCGCTCCTGGCACGCGACAAGAACGGCGTGCTGCGCAAGCTGATGATGGAAACCATCGACGGCGAATACCAGGCGTGCAAGGCTTTCGGCGGCGCGTATACGCGCGAGCATTTCTTCGGCAAGTATCCGGAGACGCGCGAGATGGTCGCCAACCTCAGCGACGACGACATCTGGCGCTTGAACCGCGGCGGCCACGATCCGCACAAGGTGTACGCGGCCTATCACGCGGCGGTCAACACCAAGGGCATGCCCACCGTGATCCTCGCCAAGACGGTGAAGGGCTACGGCATGGGCGCGGCTGGCGAATCGCAGAACCCCACGCACCAGCAGAAAAAGCTGGACGACGAGGCCGTGCGCCACTTCCGCGATCGCTTCAATATCCCGGTGCCGGACGCCAAGCTGGCCGAGGTGCCGTATTACCACCCCGGCAAGGATTCGCCGGAAGTGCAGTACATGCTAGAGCGTCGCAAGGCGCTCGGCGGTTCGCTGCCGCAGCGTCGCCGCCATAGCGACGTGAAACTCACGGCGCCGGAACTCTCCGCTTTTGAGCAGATCACCAAGGGCACCGGCGATCGCGAAATCTCCACCACCATGGCGCTGGTGCGCGGCATGAACCTGCTGTTGCGCGACAAGGCCATCGGCCCGCGCGTGGTGCCGATCGTTGCCGACGAAGCGCGCACCTTCGGCATGGAAGGGATGTTCCGCCAGATCGGCATCTACGCGCCGTTCGGCCAGAAGTATCGCCCGCAGGACGCCGACCAACTGCTGTACTACCGCGAAGACCAGAAAGGCCAGGTGCTGCAGGAAGGCATCTCCGAGGCCGGCGGCATGGCCGCCTGGATGGCGGCGGCCACCAGCTACAGCATCAGCAACCAGCCGATGCTGCCGTTCTTCATCTACTACTCGATGTTCGGCTTCCAGCGCATCGGCGACCTGGCCTGGGCAGCCGGCGACATGCGTTCGCGCGGCTTCCTGATCGGCGGCACCGCCGGCCGCACCACCCTCAACGGCGAAGGCCTGCAGCACGAAGACGGCCACTCGCACCTGTTGGCCGGCTCCATTCCCAACGTGCGCGCGTACGACCCGACCTTCTCGTATGAAGTGGCGGTGATCCTGCAGGACGGCACGCGCCGCATGCTGCAGGAGCAGGAGGATGTGTACTACTACCTCACCGTGATGAACGAGAACTACGCCCACCCCGATCTGCCGCAAGGCGTCGAGGAAGGCATCATCAAGGGTATGTACCTGTTCAAGGATGCCGGCAAGCCGAAGAAGGGCGAGCCGCGGGTGCAGTTGCTCGGCTCGGGCACCATCCTGCGCGAAGTGATCGCGGCAGCCGAATTGCTGGAGAAGGATTTCGGCGTCAGCGCCGACATCTGGTCCGTGCCCAGCTTCATCGAAGTGCGCCGCGACGGCTTCGATGCCGAGCGCTGGAATCGCCTGCATCCGGAAGCCGAACAGCGCGTGCCGTATGTCACCGGCTTGCTGCAGGGCCGCCAGGGTCCGGCGATCGCAGCCACCGACTACGTGCGCGAATACGCCGACCAGATCCGCGCCTTCATGCCGGACGGCATGCGTTACACGGTGCTGGGTACGGATGGCTTCGGCCGCTCGGATACGCGCGAGCACCTGCGTGGCTTCTTCGAAGTGGATCGCTACTGGATCGCCCATGCCGCGTTGGCGGCGTTGGCGAAGGATGGCAAGGTCAACGCCAAGGACGTGGCGCGTGCGATCCGCGAGTACAAGCTCGATCCGGACAAGCCCAATCCGCTGACGGTTTGATGGATGTCATGTTCCGCAAGCAAAAAGCCCGCCGGAAGGCGGGCTTTTTGTTGATGGTTATCAACATGCACCCGTTGCGAGGCAACCGGGCATGTGCCGGCGAATCAGTCGTCGTCGCTGCTGCGCAATGCGCGAAACAGCAGGGCCAGGGCGCCCACGGTGCCGACCACGATAGCGGCGGTGGCCACCGGATGCCGCCCCGCATGGCGACGCAGGCGGCGGTACTGGTAGTTGGCCTCGTCGGCAAGATCCTCGGCCTTGCGTGCCACGCGCCGACGGGCGTCACCACTGCTGAGCTTGCTGACCGCGCGGCGGCCGCGGGAAAGCAAGCTATCAGCGGTATCGGCGGCACCGTCTGCATACTCGCGCACACGGTTGCCAAGGTGGTCGAGTCGGCGTTCGATGTCGGCTTGCCTGCTCATGGCGATCTTCCTTTTATGGTTCGGGTGGGGTTATTGAACTTGCCAGCGTTCACGTGAGTGGGACGTTAACCGATTGTAGGCGTGCAGCCCTTGATCTGGCTCACTTTTGCAGGCTTTTGATATCAGGGTTGGGGTAGCGATAGGCCAGCGGCGCGAAGATTCACGCCGACGAGGCTTCCCTATGCAACCGCTGCCGGCGTCGCAGGGTTGGGAACAGCGCCATCCACAGCCCGACCACGACCAGCGTGCCAATACCGCCGACCACGGCCGATCCGACGGCGCCCAGCCAGGCGGCCACCATGCCGGATTCGAACTCGCCCAACTGGTTGGACGTGTTGATGAAAATCGCATTCACCGCGCTGACCCGTCCGCGCATGGCATCGGGCGTATCCAGCTGCACCAGCGAGCCGCGAATCACCATGCTCACCATGTCGAACGCGCCAAGTGCGAACAAGGCCAGCAGTGACAGCCACAGCAGCTTGGACAACGCGAACACCAGCGTTGCCGCGCCGAAGCCGGCCACGGATGCGAACATGATCTTGCCCACGTTGCGCTCCATGCTCCGGTGCGCCAGCCAGAACGACATCAGCAGGGCGCCCACGGCGGGTGCGGCACGCAGCAAGCCTAGGCCCCATGGTCCGGTGTGCAGGATGTCCTTGGCGAAAATCGGCAGCAACGCGGTCGCGCCGCCCAGCAGCACGGCGAACAGATCCAACGAAATCACGCCGAGCACATCCTTGCGTTCGCGGATGAAATGCACGCCGGCGAAGAGCGTCTTGAGCGTGGCCGGTTCGCGTTTCGGCGGCGCGTGTTCGTAGCGCAGCTGCGACACCATGACGGTGGATACCAGGTACAACACCGCCGCCACGGCGTACACCACGCCGGGACCGGCGACGTACAGCAAGCCGCCAAGCGCCGGCCCCATGATCATCGCCGCTTGCATCGCCGAGCCGTTCACCGCCATCGCACGCGGCAGCAGGGCCGGCGGCACCAGGGCCGGCACCATGGATTGCATCGACGGCGATTCGAACGCCTTGGCCGTGCTGATGACGAAGATCAGCAGCAGGATGCCCGCCTCGTTGATGGCGTGCAGCAGGGTCAGTGCGGTCAACAGCACGATGGCGATCCACTCCACGATCTGGCCGAGCAGCACGATGCGCCGCCGGTCGAACTGATCGGCCAGATGGCCCGCCGGCAATGCCAGCAATACCGATGGAAAGAACTGCACCAGGCCGATCAGCCCGAGATCGAACGCGCGGCCGGTGATCGCGTAGATTTGCCAGCCCACCGCCACGGAAAGCATCTGGAAGCCGAAGCTGGAGGCGGTGCGGGCGCACCAGAAGGCGATATAGGCGTGGTGGTTGAACAGGGAGTCGGCCGAACCTGGCGCGGGCTTGGATGACATGCGGGGTCCTTGTCTGGAAGCGGCATTATCGGAGGCCGCGGCAATCCCGCAAAGCGATACGTCGTTCATGCCCTTGTTCCAGCGATAATCCACCTATGGGGACCCACCACGGTTTTACCTTCGATAGCTTCCAGCGCTGGCGACGATCCTTCGAGATCGCCTTCTGGCCGCTGTTCTTCGCCGTCAATATCGTGCTCAACGCCATGGACTCGGTGATGGACCACCCGGATTTTCCGCGCTGGCAGCCGTGGACATGGGAGGCCAGCAGCGGGCTCGTGATGATGGCGCTGATCCCCGCGCTGGTTTGGACCTCGCGGCGCTGGCCGATCCGCTTCGAAACCTGGTACAGGAATCTGCCCAGGCACCTGGGCTATAGCGTGATCTTCAGCGTGCTGCACGTGGCCGGCATGGTGGCGCTGCGCAAGCTCGTGTATGCCGTGGTCGGCCAGCATTACGTCGTGGGCCGCTGGCTGCCGGATTTCCGCTACGAATACCTCAAGGACATCCGCTCGTATTTCTGGATTCTGGTGTGCATCGGTTTGTATCGGCTCTGGGTGGTGCGCTTCCAGGGCGAGGCGAGCCTTCTGGCGGCGCCCGACGTAGGGCCGCCGGTGGAACCGGTCGAACAACCTGAGCGCTTCCTGGTGCGCAAGCTCGGCAAGGAATTCCTGCTTTGCGCGCGCGAGATCGAGTCGCTGCAGGCCGCCGGCAATTATGTCAACCTGCGCGTGCGCGGCCGCGACTACCCCTTGCGCGCCACCATGGCCGGGATCGAAGCGCGGCTGGATGCGCAACGTTTCGTGCGCGTGCACCGCAGCTACGTGATCAACCTCGACTTCCTGGCCGAAATCGAGCCGCTGGATACGGGCGATGCGCGTCTGTTGATGCGTGATGGCACGACCATTCCATGCAGCCGGCGTTATCGTGCGGCGTTGCGGGAACGGTTTGGCCAGTCCGCAACGGCGTAGGTTGCATCCTGCCGGGCGCTCGTTTCAAGCTAGGCACCTCTCTTCGCTGGAATTGCCACGATGACTCGTTTGCCGCTTCGCCACGTTCTTATTGCGACCACCGCCTGTAGCTGGCTGCTGCTTGCCGCCTGTTCGCAGCAGGATCAAAACACCCCGTCGCCGCAGGAGGCCGCCAAGGCCCAGGCGCAGCAGATGGCCGCGGAGGCGAACCGGCAACTGCAGACCTATCAGCAGGCCATGCAGCAGAAGAATGACGAATTGGCTGCGGGGATCGGCGAGGCGATCGTGCAGCAGTTCCCGGCCAGCGACGCCGCCAAGCAGGTCCAGCAGACCTTGCCTGAGGTAGAGCAGCGCGCCAAGGCATCCGCCGAAAAACGCCGATTGGCTGCGCTATGGAGCTATCAGGTCGGCCCGATGGAAGGGGGCACCCAGTCCACCGCCAGCATCTACAGCACGCGCCCGAGCGGCGATCACGCGATACGGCTGGTGCTGCGCCGTCATACCAAATGGGGCGAGAGCGTGTTCCTGTTCGGTACCGGACACGGCTTCGCATGCAAAGGCAATTGCATGATCCCGGCCCAGTTCGACGACAAGTCGCACCCCATCAGTGCCTTCCTGCCGACGACCGGCAACGAGCCGGCGATCTTCATCCGCGACGACAAGCCGTTCATCGTCGCCATGGAAAAAGCCAAGCGCATCACCATGACGGTCACCACGCACGATGGCGATAAGCAGGAAGTGCTCTTTGAAGTGGGCGGCTTCGACCCCTCCAAGTGGCAGCCGGTGAGCAACAAGAAGTAAGAGTTACTCTTTCGGTGGTGAGCGTATGCCAACCCCAACGTCGCCATGCACATGGATCGCGATGTTGGGGTTCGCTGCGCTCACCGCCAACCTACGAGGGATCGCGCCGTGAGCTTAAGTTCGAAGCATTGCGGCAGCGCCGGCGTCACCAAAAGTCAGATGAAGCGTGGCTACTTCTGGCCTGTCAGTGGCGATCGTCATCTACAGCTAAGGGTCGGGTGATTAGGCAGGAATGTCGTTGAGTCGCCGTTTACAGAGCGGATGCCCGCTTAGTTAGCAAAGAAGATCAGCCCTTTCCCTTCGGGTTCCCGTCGAAATGTTGGGGGAACTCCGCTTCCTACTGGTTTTTCACCAAGGTCGGATCTTGTTGCCATGCCAGGTATAAAGGTTTT
>NZ_DATJMN010000394.1:0-15819 GCF_035508675.1 Dyella sp. | reverse complement strand
CTGCTTCGCCAGCTTGGCGAAATCTTCGTGCTTGTTGACGATGCGGTTGTAGATGTCCTGCGCCTTCTGCTCGGCCTGCGCTGGCGACAGCAGTTCGCTCGGGCGGATCAGGATCTGGCGTGCATGGAACTCGGTGACCATTTGCTTGGACTGCGCGCGCTGGTCGATGAGCTGAAGGATGTGGAAGCCGGTCGGCCCGTGCAGGATGCCGCTGACTTCGCCAGGCTTGAGGCTGTTAATGGTATCGACGAAGGCCGGTGGTACTTCGTCCAGGCGACGCCAGCCGAGATCGCCGCCGTCCAGCGCGTCCGGTGCATCCGAGAAACGGATGGCGGCGGCCTTGAACGGCATGCCGCCCTTGATCGCGGCAAGCGCCTGTTCGGCCTTGTTCTGCGCGGCTTGGATGTCGGCGGCGGAAGCGCCACCGGGGATGCTGATCTGGATGTGCGCCAGATGCACTTCACCGGCCTTGTAGCTGGGGCTGTTGAGCAGGTTGTTGATCTCGCTGTCGGTGACCGAGACCGAACTGCGCACGACATTCTCATGCAGCTTCTGCACCACCAACTGGTCGTGCAACTGCTGGCGGTAGGCGGCGTAGCTCATGCCGGTCTGCTCGACGGCCGCACGCAACTGGTCGGGGGTCATCTTGTTCTGCGAGGCGACCGCCTGCACGGCCTGGTCCACATCCGCATCGGATACGCGAATGCCTTGATCATCGGCGCGCTGCAACTGCAGCTTCATCAGGATCAGGCGATCGAGCACCTGCCGACGCAGCACGTCGATGGGCGGCAATTGTCCGGGCTGGTTGGCGTATTGCTGCTGGATGGCGGCAACGGCGTCGTTCAGTTCGCTTTGCAGGATGACGTCGTCTTCGACGACGGCGACGATACGGTCGATCGGTCCGGTGCCCGAGTCCTGCGGCGCCAGGAACTGAGCCTGGGCCAGTGACGGGATCGCGGTGACGATCGTCAGCAGGAACAACGCAAAAATCTGCTTCATCAGTGAACAGCCTTCTGTCGCCAGTGGCGAAGGGTTGGTAAGGGTGTTGCTCAAAAAACGGTTGGGAGGGCCGCTTTTTCGAGGGCGCCTGAGCCTGTCTGGGCGCTCATTGATAGCCAAGGATATCACGCCGCAGCACGCTCTCCGTCTGGCCGGCAAAGTTGCCTAGCCCCTTGAATTCCAATTGGAACATGATGGCGGTGTCGCTCCCCGGCGCAACTTGGCCAGGCGGCAGGGCGGTGACCACGCCGTAGTAACCGGTCACGTAGTGGCGAGCCACCAAACTGACCTTCACGCAGCATCCTTCATATTGCACACCGGCCAAGGCTTCCACGGTGCGCTTGTCCATTTCCGAATAGGTCCACTCGCCGATCAGGCGCCAGCGTTCCGTGAGCGGATAGACCGCCGAGACGTCGTATTGTTCCACCAGTCCGCGTCGGAACCGGTAGGAGAAGTTGAGGATGCCGTCGAAGCCGAGGCGGCGCTGCAGGCTGAACGTGCCCAGGTCGGTCAGGCGGGTGTTCGGGTTCCACAGGTATTCGGTGCTGGCCGACCATTGGTCGTTGAGCTGGGTATTGAGCTCAGCCACATAGTCCGAGCCGCTCCAATTGGTGGCGGCGGTGCAGCCGTTGCTGTTGTTGGTGCTGGTATTGGTGAGGGTGCAAGGCGTCTGCACTCGTTGCGGCGTAAAGTAGCGGATCTGGCCGAAGGTGGCCGAGATGCGCTCAACGCCGCCCTCGTCGAGGAAGCGGGTAGTGACCGCCGCCGTGAGGTTGTTCGCATTCATCTGGCGGTCGGCGCCGGAGAACTGGTTCGGCGCGAACAGCATCCAGTCGTCAAACGCCATCGGGGCGGTGTCGAACAGTGGCAGGTTATTCTGATTTCGGTACGGAACGTACAGGTAATACAGGCGTGGCTCCAGCGTCTGCGTGTAGCTGGTATCGAACAGCGAGGTGCTGCGCTCGAAGATCAGGCCCTGGTCGAGGCTGACGATCGGCAGTGCGCGGCTTGGGTTGCTTTGCGTGAACGGCGAGGCCGTGCCACTGCTTGCCTGGCCGTAGTAACTGTATTTCTGGTAGCCGGAGTCGAGCGAGTAGGCTGTATAGCGGTAAGCCAGCTTGGGGCGGATGAACCAGGCCGGACCTTGGAAATCCGCATCGACGTACGGCGTCAAATCCACGCGCGCGCCTTCCACCGTGTTGAACTTGTGGAAATCCACCGCCTCGCTGTTCAGGCCGAAGTCGTACCAGCGCGCGAACGGAATATCCATGTTGAACACGGCGCGCGGCAGGCGCTTGTATGGTTCCACACTGTTGGGCTCGGACGGATCGACGTTCTGCCAAACGTCGCCGCCGATCTGCGCATTCCACCAGTTGCCGTTACCGTTGAGGTAGACGCTGGAGTACAGCAGTGTTGTGGCGATGCTGAACAGGTCATCGCCGAAGTCGCGCAAGTAGTTCTGGTCGGATGCGCGGTTGATATTCGTGCTCAGCGACCAGCCCGGCCACAGGTTGATGCTGTTGACGAAGTGATACAGGTAGCGCTGCTGACCCTGGGTGTCGATCGAGGTCGAGGTGAGCTTCTGGTCGTTGTAGTTGTCGCGCGGCATGAACTCAAACTGGAAGATGCCGCTGGTCTTGGGAAACATGTAGCGCACTTCGCCGGACAGCATCGCGCCGCGCAGGCTGTAGTAGCGCGGCGTCAGCGTGGCGTCGTAATTGGGCGCCAGGTTGAAGTAGTACGGGATGCGGAACTGGTAGCCGGCGTTGCCGGTGTGCTCGAAATACGGATACAGGAAGCCGCTCTGGCGATCGTTATTGAGCGGAAAGGTCATCCAGGGGAAATAGAAGAACGGCACGCCATACACGCTCATCGTGGCGTCGCGGGCGACGCCGCGGGCGGTGACGTCGTCGGTGTCGATCTGCTTGGCGCGGATTTCCCAGATGTGCCGCCCGATGTCACAGGTGGAATAGGTCGCCATGGTGTAGCGGTTGCGATCGGCGTCCAGCATTTCCCCGCGCACGGCGGTGCCGTTGCCGTGCGAATCGAGCATTTGATAACGCACGTTGCCAGTGGCCACGCCGGTGCTGTTGTCGGTATTGCCGGTGATATGGTCGGCTGCCAGCAAATGCGTGGATTCCTGATAGTTCACCTTGCCGCGCGCATCGTAGTCGGTGGTGTCGCTGTTGTAATCGGCGACGTCGGCGTGCAGTTCCTGGTCGGCACGGACGGTCTTCACGTGGCCGCTCAGGTGATAGATGACCTGGTCGGGGCTTTCCACGTGATCGGCCCACACATAGGTCTTGGCGGACGCGCGCAGCGCCGAATCCTTGCTGAGGAACGGGTCGTAGAACTCCAGCATGCCGTTGGGTCGGCAAATGGCGAAGTTGTCCGGACGGGGCGGGCAGATGAAGGTACCCAGCGGGCAGACCGCTTCCGTGCCGTTGAGCGTCGCCTTGGGATGCTTGGTCTGGGATGAAGCATGCGCGCCCTGGCTGCTGAAGAGGGCAGCGGCAGCAGCGATTGCTAGCAGGCGGCGTGGAGGCAGAGAACGCGAGGGCGACAGGCTCTTGGGCTTCACGGAGGCGATCAATCGGCGACGAAGGGGCGTTAAGCTAACAGAAAGGCCCTTCATTCGGCATACGTCCCTGGCAGGAGAGCGCATGAATCAGCACAAGCCTTACAAGACGGACGAGCAATGGCGCGCAAGCCTCAACCCGGAGCAATACGCCGTCTGCCGCTGCTCGGCCACCGAACCACCCTTCAGCGGCAAGTGGTACAAGCACAAAGAAGCGGGTACTTACGTTTGCGTGGCATGCCATGCGCTGCTGTTCGCCTCCGAAGCCAAGTACGATTCGGGCTCCGGCTGGCCAAGCTTCTTCCAGCCAATCAAACGCACCGCGGTCAGCCTAGTGCCGGATGAGAGCCACGGCATGCATCGCACGGAAGTACGTTGCGCGGCCTGCGATTCACATCTGGGGCACATCTTTCCGGATGGCCCCAAGCCCACGGGCTTGCGCTATTGCATCAACTCCGTG
Source organism: Dyella sp. (assembly GCF_035508675.1). Taxonomy (GTDB): domain Bacteria; phylum Pseudomonadota; class Gammaproteobacteria; order Xanthomonadales; family Rhodanobacteraceae; genus Dyella_B. Next base: position 11,782 of record NZ_DATJMN010000394.1, on the reverse strand, counting down.
GCGTTGGATTTCGAGCCCGACACGCACTCCCTTTCCCGCTAGCTGGAAAGGGATGTCGGCCAGCCTGCGGGGCTTTCGGGCCTAATCCATCAGCGCACTGACATGCGCGCTGGCACTGGCCGCCAGCGCCTGCAGGTCATACCCGCCTTCCAGCGTCGAAACCAGCCGGCCGCCGGCATGCGCGCGAGCCAGTTCCACCAGCTGCTGGGTGATCCAGGCGTAATCCTCGGTCTGCAATTGCAGGTTTGCCAGCGGGTCGCGCTGATGCGCATCGAAGCCGGCCGATATCAGCACGAGCTGCGGCCTGAAGGCATGCAGCTTGGGCAGCAGCACGTCGTTCCACAACTCGCGGAATTCGTGGGAGCCCTCGCCGGATGACAAGGGCGCGTTGACAATATTGCCGACACCTTGTTCATCCTGGCTGCCAGTGCCCGGATAAAGCGGTTGCTGATGCGAGGAAATAAACAGCACACGCGGCTCGCGCTGGAAAATATCCTGCGTACCGTTGCCGTGGTGCACATCGAAATCGGCGATCGCCACCCGCTTCAAGCCATGCGCCGCCAGCGCATGCGCGGCGCCCACGGCGACATTGTTGAACAGGCAGAAGCCCATCGCGGTATCCGGCGTGGCGTGGTGGCCAGGCGGCCGCACCGCGCAGAAGGCGCAGGTGGTGGTTCCCTTCATCACCGCATCCACGGCTGCGACGAGTGCACCGGCGGCGCGCAAGCCGGCCTCGGCCGAGGCCGGCGACATCAGGGTGTCCTCGTCCAGGCGTACCGTATCTCTATCGGGTGTCGTGGCCAGGACCCGATCTACGTGCGCCACGGTATGCACGCGCAGCAGCTGTTCGCGGGTGGCGCGCGGCGCTTCGATGCGGTCCACGGTGGCGAAGCGGTCGTGGTCCAGCGCTTCCAGCACCGCACGCAAGCGGGCGGGGGATTCCGGGTGGCCCGGGCCGGGATCGTGCTGCAGGCAGACGGAATGCGTGAAGAGCTGCAGCATAGGGAACCTCTGATGCTCCTTGAGACTCAGCCGGCCGGCTTGCGGCGACGCTCGTGCTGCCAGAGCACCTCGCCATGCCCGCTGGCACGCGCCAGCACGCGGCACAGCACGAACAGCAGATCGGATAGCCGGTTGAGATAGCGCTGCGCCTGCGGCCGTACTGTTTCCACCCGTGCGAGCGCGATCACTTCGCGCTCGGCACGGCGGCACACGGTGCGCGCCAGATGGCAGCAGGAGGCGGCCATGCCGCCGCCCGGCAGGATGAAATCCTTCAGCGGCGGCAGCGGCTCGTTGAAGCGGTCCAGCACCTGCTCCAGGCGATCGATGTCGGCGTCGTCGATCATCGCCATGCCGGGAATGCACAGCTCGCCGCCGAGATCGAACAGCTCGTGCTGCACCTGGGTCAGCGTTTCGCGCACCTCGGCATCGATGTCTTCGCAGGCCAGCACCATGCCGATGCTGCTGTTGAGTTCGTCCACCGTGCCGTACGCATTGACGCGTGCGGAATCCTTCGGCACGCGCGTGCCGTCACCCAGGCCGGTGCTGCCGTCGTCACCGGTGCGCGTATAGATTTTCGAAAGCCGGTTGCCCACGGGGAGTGCTTAGTGCTGCGCCTGGCCGCTGTGTTGCGTTACGCGCGCCAGTTGCACCGCAAGCACGTGCAGCACGGCGCCGAGTGCCACGTAGACGGCGGTGGTCTGCAGGAACGGCAGATACCAGTCGCCCAGGTTGTCGAACCAGGCCGCGAAGCTCTTCGGCGCCGGCACGTGGGCGCTCAGCCAGTAGAAGCTGCCGTTGGAAATCACGTAGCAGGCGCTCTCGCTCACCAGCAGTGCGGCCACGGCCATGCCCAGCGTGGTAAGGCTGAGACCACGCTGATGCGTGGCCAGCCAGCTGCCGCCGATCCACAGCGAGCCATAGGCGGGAATCAGGAACCAATAGCCGGCCGACACGCAGTAGTGGTCCCAGAAATTGATGCCCATGTGCGTGATGACCAGGTAGTCGACCAGCACCGCTTCGGCCATCAGCAGCGGGAACGCCCAGCGGCCGGTGCCGCGCAGCCAGAAGCCGGCCAGAAAGAACACGCCCCACGATGCGTCCCAGACGTCGTGATGGAACAGCGACAGATGTACGCGCGTCGCTGCCATGACCAAGGCGAGCACAGCGAAGATGCCAAGACGCTGGGTGGATGTCGTAGCCATAAGGAACTCCCTGGGAAAGCAGACGGCGTATGGATGATGGCGTGAAGACGGTGGAGTTTAGCCCAATGCGAAGGCGCTCATGCACCGCGTATCATCCCGCGCATGACTATCTCTTCCCGCGTATGACTAAGAGCCTGCCTTCGTATCCCAAGCACCCCGCATTGCGCCTGAGTGGCCATCATGCGGCAGTGCGCGGCTTGACCAGACGCCCAGTCTGGCGCTGCGCCACGCGCTACCACTTGACGACCACTCAGACGCAATGCGGGGTACCCGGCATATGAAGACAGGCTCTACTTCCCCCTTTGCTCCCGACGGCAACGTGCTGGTGGTCGGTGGCGGTCTGGTCGGCGCCAGCCTGGCGATCGCCCTGGATGCAGCCGGATGCCCTGTCACCCTGGTCGAAGCCGCCGCGCCGCGCGCGGATGCACAACCTAGCTATGACGAACGCAACCTGGCATTGGCGCGCGCCACCGTGAACGGGTTGGCGGCGATCGGTGTCTGGCCGCTTGCGGCCGCACAAGCGACGTCGATTCGCCATATCCACGTCAGTCGTGCGGGCGAATTCGGCAGCGCGCGGCTTGACGCGGCCAGGCACGGCGTCGATGCCTTGGGCTGGACACTGCCGGCGCGCGAACTGGGCACCGCCCTGCTGCGTCGACTGGATACTTGCCAACGGCTGGTGCGCCTGGCGCCGGCCAGCCTTACGGGTCTTACTCGATTGGCCGATGGCTGGCGCGCCGAGATCATGACGCCGGATGGGATGCAGCACGTCGATGCGGCTCTGCTGGTCGGGGCGGATGGCACCGAATCATTCGTCCGCGCACAGCTGGGCATCGAAGTCGAGGTACACGACTACCATCAAACCTTGTTCGTCAGCACCGTCACACCGGAGCGTGATCCGGCGAATAGGGCCTGGGAACGCTTTTCCGACGAAGGCCCGATCGCCATGCTGCCGCTCGCGGAGCGCCGCTGCGGCCTGGTGCTTACCGTTGCGACAGAAGTCGCCGCCGAGGTGGTGGGCTTGAACGATGCGGATTTCATCGCACTCGCACAGCGCCGGTTCGGCTGGCGGCTGGGGCGGCTTGGCCGCCCCGGCAAGCGGCATCCTTACGCCATCAAGCGGGTAGCCGCGCGCCAACTGATCGCCTCGCGCGCCGTACTGGTGGGTAACGCCGCGCAGACTGTGCATCCTATCGGCGCGCAAGGTTTCAACCTGGGTTTGCGCGACGCGCTGACGCTGGCCGAACTGGTTGCCGGTGCCGCCGATCCGGGATCGCAAGAACTGCTGGAACGCTACGCCGCGCGCCGGGCGCCGGACCGCACGGGCACCATGGCGATGAGTCACGACCTGGTGCGCTTCGCCTGCATGCCCGAGCCATGGCTGGCTCCGTTCCGCTCGTTGGCCTTGCTCGCCTATGACCGCATACCGCCGCTGCAACACGCACTGGCCCGGCGTGGCATGGGCTTCCGCGGCCAGCCGCCGCGCGCCGTGCTGGAGCGCCTGCCATGAGAACCGTTCCCGCAACGCAGCGCCGCGCTCCCGCGCTGGATATCGCCGTGGTCGGCGGCGGCATGGTGGGCGCTGCCGCGGCGCTGGCCCTGAGTCGCGCCGGCTTCAGCACGGCCTTGCTGGAGGCGCGCGAGCCGGCCGAGTGGCAACCTCAGAACGACGTGGATCTGCGCGTCGTCGGCCTGGCGCCGTCGTCGATCAGGCTGTTGCACGAACTGGGCGTCTGGACGTCCATCCGCGATGCACGTGCCTGCCCCTACGCCCACATGCATGTATGGGATGCGCAGAACGGCGCGGCCATCGATTTCGATGCCGCCGACGAAGGACGTGACCAGCTGGGCTACATCGTGGAGAACAACCTGGTCCAGTGGAAGCTGTGGCAGGCCTTGGATGCGGCCGGCGTGCAGCGGCTATGTCCGGCCATGGTCAAGGACTTCGAGACGCGTACCGATCGGGTGGTGCTTGAACTGGCTGATGGTGAAAGCGCGGCGGTGCGTCTGCTGGTCGCCGCCGATGGCGGCAACTCGCCCTTGCGCGAACAGGCCGGGATCGCCACGCATGGCCGCGATTATTCGCAACGCGCGGTGGTGGCGCATGTCACCACCGAACGTCCGCATGCGCACACGTGCTGGCAGCGCTTTCTGCCAACCGGACCGCTTGCCCTGCTGCCGCTTGCCGATGGGCGCAGTTCCATCGTGTGGTCGCTGCCGGAAAGCGAAGCGCGACGTGTGCTGGCATTGGACGATGAAGCATTTATGAAGGAGCTTGGCATCGCCAGCGATTTCCGCCTGGGGCGCATCACGGCCAGCACCCGGCGCGCGGCGTTTCCGCTCAAGCTGCAGCTTGCCGGTACCTACCAGGCGGAACGCCTCGTGCTGCTCGGCGATGCGGCGCATGTCGTGCATCCGCTGGCCGGGCAGGGCGTCAACCTGGGCTTGCGCGACGTGGCTGAGCTGCGCGAGGTGCTGGCTGCTGCACGCGATGCAGGGCGTGACTTCACTTCATCTCAAGCGCTGGGCCGTTATGCGCGTCGCCGGCGCAGTGCGGATACGCTCGATGCCTACGGCTTCGATGCGCTGGCGCGCATGTATGGTTGGCAAAATACACCGTGGGTGGCGGCGCGTGGATTGGGCGTGCGCCTGGTCGATCGTCTGCGGCCATTGAAGCGGCGCTTGGCCGCGCATGCGGCGGGGCTGTAGTTGCATGCCTCTGTCATCGCGATACGGGTTTACGAACTCCCTCTCGACAAACAAGGAACCACGTATGCGTTTCGTTCCAGCAGTCTGTCTTGCGTTACTGGCCAGCCTCAGCTTCGCCACGCAGGCCAAGATGGTGCAGCGTCCAGTGGCATGGAGCTTGGATGGCACGCATTTCAAAAGCGTGCTGGTCTATGACGATGCCAGCCACGCCAAGCGCCCGGGTCTGGTGATGGTGCCGAACTGGTACGGCATCAACGACACCGCCATCAAGAAAGCGGAAATGATTGCCGGCAAGGATTACGTAATCCTGCTCACCGACATGTACGGCGAAAACGTACGGCCAGAACCCGGCCATGCCGATCAGGCCAAGGCCGCCACCGCGCCCCTGTATGCGAATCGCGCCTTGATGCGCAAACGCATCGACGAAGCCCTGGCGCAGTTGAAAGCGCAGGCGGCGAATGCGCCGATCGATACGAGCAAGCTGGCGGCGATCGGCTTCTGCTTTGGCGGTACCGCCGTACTGGATCTGGCGCGCAGCGGTGCCGATATCGCGGCGGTCGTGTCGTTCCATGGCGGCCTTGCTACCGACGATCCCGCGCTCGCCAAGAACATCAAGGCGCGCGTGTTGGTGATGAACGGCGCCGACGACAAGGGCACCATGCCGGATGCTGACAAGTTCATGGATGAGATGCGCGGCAGTTCAGCCGATTGGCAGTTCGTGGTGCTGGGTCATGCCGTGCACTGCTTCACCGAGACCGAAGAGCATTCGCCGGGCTGCAAATATGATCCGCGCGCCGCGGCGCGCAGCTATCGCCTGATGCACGATTGGTTGCGTGCGGCTTTCAGCGGGACGCCTTGAGCCTAGTGCATGAGTTCCTCTCTCCCGTTCGGGGAGAGGGGAAGTCTCGCGAAAGCATCGTGATGCTGGGGTTCACCCACCCGCAGGGATCAAAAGGTCCGCTGCACCGAATAATCCGCCAGCGTCGCCAGCGCATCCCGATAGGATGAGGACGGCAGCGAGGCCAACGCCTCGCGTGCCGCCCGCGCATGCCTCAGCGCACACTCGCGCGTGCGTTCGAGCGCACCTGATTCGCGAATGGCGGAGATGATGTGATCCAGCGAGCCAGTCCCGCCATGTTCAATCGCGTGGCGCATCTCTTTCGCCTGCTCGGCATCCACGCGCTGCAAGGCATAGATCAGCGGCAGTGTCGGCTTGCCTTCGGCGAGATCGTCGCCGATGTTCTTGCCCAGGATGCGAGCATCGCTGATGTAGTCGAGCAGGTCATCGGCGATCTGGAAGGCATAGCCAAGCTGCATGCCATAGCGGCGCAAGGCCGTTACCTGTGCTTCCGGCAGGCCGCCGAGCAGGCCGCCCAGTTGCGTGGCGGCGGCAAACAGCACCGCGGTCTTGCGCTCGATCACCGCCAGGTAGGCGGCCTCGTCCACGTCGGCATTGCCGATGTTGAGCAGTTGCAACACCTCGCCCTCGGCGATGGTGTTGGTGGTGTCGGCGAGGATGCGCATGATGCGCATGTCGTCCAGTTCCACCATCAGCTGGAATGAGCGCGAATACAGGAAATCCCCTACCAGCACGCTGGCCGCATTGCCCCACAGGGCATTGGCGGTCTTGCGGCCGCGGCGCAGGTCAGACTCGTCCACCACGTCGTCGTGCAGCAGGGTGGAGGTGTGGATGAACTCGATCACCGCCGCCAGCTTGATGTGCTTGTCGCCGTTGTAGCCGGCCGTGCGCGCGGCCAGGGCGTGCAGCATCGGGCGCAGGCGCTTGCCGCCGCCGGCGATGATGTGGTCGGCGATCTGGTTGATCAGTACCACATCGGAGGCCAGCCGCTGCCGCACCAGGGCATCGATGCGCTGCATGTCTCCTTCGGCAAGGGCGCGCACCCCGGCAAAATCACGAGCGGGGTCGATGGTCTGGAGAACGGAGGTGTTCATGCGGCTGGGGCTGGACATAGAACTTCGATTATAGAGGCGGAGGCCGCGCTACGTGTGACCCGGCCCGAAAGTTCCCGCTGCCTTGCGCCATGGCGCCGATTTTCGGGTGTGGCTCAAAGGCTTTCATGGCGAGGTCGGCGCCTGGCCACGCTACCATGGCAGGCATTGCGTCAACGGAAGCGATAGATGGGCGACCTGGCACTCAACCGCAGGCAAGAGCAGCTCATGGCGCGCGTGCGCGAGGAGGGCTTTGCCACCGTGGAGGATCTGGCCGGGCACTTCGACGTGACCCAGCAAACCATTCGCCGCGACCTGGCGGCACTGTGCGATGCCGGCTTTCTGCGCCGCTATCACGGCGGCGTAAGCCTGCCATCGAGCGTCGAGAACCTTGCCTATGCCAAGCGCCAACACCTGCTGCATGAGGAAAAGACCCGCATTGCCGCCCTGCTGGCCCAGCATATTCCCGACGACGCCTCGCTGTTCATCAACCTGGGCACCACCAACGAGGACGTCGCCCGCGCGCTGATGAACCACAAAGGCCTGCGGGTGATCACCAACAACCTCAACGTGGCGATCATGCTCAGCGAAAACCCCAGCTTCGAAGTGATCGTGGCCGGCGGGGTGGTGCGCGGGCGCGATCATGGCGTGACCGGCCAGCCGGCCATCGAGCTGGTCCGCCAGTTCAAGGTGGATTTCGGGGTGATCGGCATTTCCGGCATCGACCTCGACGGTACCTTGCTCGATTTCGATCTCAACGAGGTGAGGGTGTCGCAGGCCATCATCGAGCATTCCCGGCAGGTGTTGCTGGCGGCCGACCACAGCAAGGTCGGGCGCAACGCCATGGTTCGCCTGGGGCCGATATCCCTGGTCCATGCGTGGTTTACCGATAGCGCCCCGCCCTCGGAGTTGACGGCGGTGCTGGCCGAGGCCGGCACCCAGGTGCACGTCGCGGGCGCCTGAAAGGTCGCTGCAGCGCAGCGTGCAATCTTCGGAAATGTTCGAATACGCTCGCTTCTCCAGCATAAATGTTCGTTCACGCACATTTTATGTTCGTTTGATCAAAAACGAACATATCTGGTTCAATAAAGCACGGAACCCTTCATGACCGAGCAGTTCGATCTCCTGGTAGTAGGCGGCGGCATCAATGGCGTCGGCATTGCGCGGGATGCAGCCGGCCGCGGACTCTCGGTATGTCTGTGCGAGCGTGACGATTTCGCCGCGCATACCTCCAGCGCCAGCACCAAGCTGATCCATGGCGGCCTGCGCTACCTGGAGCAATACGAGTTCGCCCTGGTCGGCAAAGCCCTGGCCGAACGCGAAGTGTTGCTGGGCGCCGCACCCCACATCATCTGGCCGCTGCGCTTCGTCCTGCCGCACCAATCGCATCTGCGGCCGGCCTGGATGATCCGGCTGGGGCTGCTCCTCTACGACAACCTGGGCCGCGGGCGGCGCACGCTGCCGAAGTCGCGCCGGGTGTCCCTGCAGCGCCATAAATCGGGATTGCCGTTGCGCGACGAGTTCCATATCGGCTTCGTTTACTCCGACGCCTGGGTGCAGGACGCGCGGCTGGTGGTGCTCAATGCGATGGATGCGATGGAACGCGGCGCCACCTTGTTTACGCGCACGCAGTGCGTGCATGCCGAGCGCGACCAGCAAGGCTGGACTGCGCAATTGCAGTCCGCGCAGGGCGAGTCTTTCAGCGTGCGGGCCAAGGCATTGGTCAACGCCACCGGTCCGTGGGCGGTGCAGTTCCTCGATCAGGTAGCCAAGGTCGGACACGATCACGCCTTGCGCCTGGTCAAAGGCAGCCACATCGTCGTACCGCGCCTGTTCGAGCACCCTTACGCGTACATCTTCCAGCAACCCGATCGCCGTATCGTGTTCGCCATTCCCTACGAGCACGACTTCACCTTGATCGGCACCACCGACCTGGAGTATCGCGACGATCCTTCCGCCCCGCGCATCAGCGACGAGGAAACGCGCTACCTGTGCGATGCGGTGAATCGCTACTTCAAGCGCAGCATCACGCCGGCCGATGTGGTGTGGAGCTACAGCGGCGTGCGTCCGTTGCTGGATGACGAATCCGGCAACGCGTCGGAAGTGACGCGTGATTATTTGCTGGAACTCGATCAGCACAGCGCACCGCTGCTCAATGTCTTCGGCGGCAAACTGACCACCTATCGCAAGCTGGCGGAGGAGGCGATGGACCGCCTGGCGCCCTTGTTTGCGCATGCGTCGGCAGCATGGACGTCGCAAGGACATCCGCTTCCCGGCGGCGAGCGGCGTGATGTCAACGTCTTGCTCAGCGAATTGCAGGCTGCCCATCCGTGGCTGCCGCCAGCCATGGCTTGGCGCCTGGTGCACAGCTACGGCACACGCACTGCGCGCATCCTTGGCCAGGCGCGTTCGCTGGCCGACCTGGGCGAGCATTTCGGTGCCGACCTCTACCAGGCCGAAGTGGACTATTTGCGCGCGTTGGAGTGGGCTGTCGATGCGAGCGACGTGCTTTGGCGCCGCAGCAAGCTCGGCTTGCGCCTCAACCCGGAACAGGTCGCACGTCTTACGGCCTACCTGGCCGACGCGCCGCCACGGCGCGCTTCGTTTACTTGACTGACGTTTGCGATTCGAAGGTATCCCTATTTTGCCATGAGCCATCACTTCGTCTTTGCCGTCATTGCTGCTTTCGCGGGAATGACGACTAGCGGAAATAAACCTTTAAGGGAGGAACACATGTCGAACCACTCAGCCAGCTTGTCCCGTGTTGTGCGAACGCCGGAGACAACGCCATGACCCGGCAAAACATCGGCGAACTGATTTCCGAAGCCATCGCCGTATTCATCATCATCGCCCTCGGCGATTCCGTCGCGTGCATGTACGTGCTGTACGACCCAAGCCCTTACGCGAACGCCTACTGGGGCGTGTGCATTGCCTGGGGTCTGGCGGTAACCATCGCGATCTACGTCACCGGCTCGGTATCCGGCACGCATGCCAATCCAGCGGTGACCTTGACGCTGGCGCTGTTCCGCGGTTTTCCGTGGAAGAAAGTGATTCCCTACAGCATCGCGCAAGTGATCGGCGGGTTCCTTGGCGCAGCGGTCGTGTACGTATTGTTTTCGCCGGTGATCGATCACTACAACCAGGCCCATCAGCTGACGCGTGAAGCAGGCGGCGCAGCGGGCGTGTTCTTCACGCATCCTGGCTTGGCCATTACGCCGATGCATGCGCTACTGGACCAAGTCATCCTTACCGCATTCCTGTTGTTCGGCATCTTCGCCATCACTGAGCAGTACAACGAGATGGCACCGGGTGCGAATTCGGGCGCGCTGATCATCGGCTTGCTGGTGGCCACCATCGGTGCGTCGATGGGTTATCTGGAAGCCTGGGCGATCAATCCGGCGCGCGATTTCGGTCCGCGCCTGTTCGCGTATTTCGCCGGCTGGGGTGCCTCCGCGTTGCCATCGCCGGACAACTACTGGTGGATTCCCATCGTCGGCCCGTTGATCGGTGGCGTGGTGGGCGGCGCTGCCTACCAAGGGCTGGTGTATCCGTTCCTGCCGGCGCGCATGCGTGCGTTGCAATCGCCGCAAGCGGCCAGCGGTGCGGATCGCGTCGTGGCCGACCCTACTCGTTGAACAGGAGTTGTTGCATGGACAAGTCATACATCCTGGCGATCGACCAGGGCACCACCAGTTCACGCGCGATCGTGTTCGATCGCGCCGGCGGCATCGTCGGCATGGCGCAGCGCGAATTCGGGCAGATTTTTCCGCAACCGGGCTGGGTGGAACACAACCCGCGCGAGATCATGACCAGCGTGCTCTCCACCATCACCGAGGTGATGAACAACGCGCAGATCGATCCGCGCGCGGTGGTCGGCATCGGCATTACCAACCAACGCGAAACCGCGGTGGTGTGGGACAAGGCCACCGGCCAGCCCATCTACAACGCCATCGTGTGGCAATCGCGCCAGACACGCGAGATTTGCGATCAACTGATTGCCGCCGGCCATAACGATATGGTGCGTGCTAAAACCGGCTTGCTGATCGATGCGTATTTCTCCGGCACCAAGGTGAAGTGGATGCTCGACCGCGTCGATGGCGCACGCGAACGTGCCAAGCGCGGGGAATTGCTGTTCGGCACCATCGATACCTGGCTGATCTGGAATCTCACCGGCGGCAAGGCGCACGTCACCGACTACACCAATGCCTCGCGCACGCTGATGTACAACATCCATGAGCGGCGCTGGGACGATGACTTGCTGGCGATGCTCGACGTACCGCGCGCGATGCTGCCGGACGTGCGCTCGTGCAGCGAAATCTACGGCAAAACGCTGGGCCAGCATTTCCTCGGCCAGGAAGTGCCGATTGCCGGCGTGGCGGGCGACCAGCAGGCTGCGCTGTTTGGCCAGGCCTGTTTCGAACCCGGCATGGCCAAGAACACCTACGGCACCGGCTGCTTCATGCTGATGAATACCGGCGAGAAAGCCGTCGCTTCCAGCAACGGCCTGCTCACCACCATTGCCTGGGGCGTGGACGGCAAAGTGGAATACGCTTTGGAAGGCGCCATCTTCGTCGCCGGCTCGGTGATCCAGTGGCTGCGCGATGGCTTGCGCATGCTCGGCCGCGCCAGCGATTCGGAGGAGTATGCCGAACGCGCCAAGACCAACGAAGGCGTGTACATGGTGCCGGCCTTCGTCGGCCTGGGCGCGCCCTATTGGCGCAGCGACGTGCGTGGTGCGGTGTTCGGCTTGTCGCGCGGTACCACCAAGGAGCATTTCATACGCGCTGCGGTGGAATCGATGGCTTATCAAACGCGCGATGTGCTCGCAGCGATGGAAAACGATGCCGGCATCAAGCTGAAAGAACTGCGCGCGGATGGTGGCGCCATTGCGAACGGATTCCTTGGCCAATTCCAGAGCG
>NZ_DATJMN010000393.1:0-28358 GCF_035508675.1 Dyella sp. | reverse complement strand
GTGGCCCCACCCGATCCCATCCCGAACTCGGAAGTGAAACGCAGCTGCGCCGATGGTAGTGTGGACTTCCATGCAAGAGTAGGTCACCGCCAGGGGCTTTATCCCTAAAACGCCTTCCCAAACGGGAAGGCGTTTTGCTTTATGGCGCGAACCCGTAAGCGGCTGCGCCATGCGCGCCTTAGCTGCCAGTAGCTAACCGGGAGACCGACTGTTTGCCAGCTCGCCTGCGGCGGTGAGGTCGATTTCGCGAACGTCACATGGAGCAATGTGTTATCACCTAAGATGTATTCTCGGTCCGCTCGACCAGTGCGCTCGTCGAGGAGAACGCCGTGTTTGTGAATGTCGAAACCCGACGCCAGCCACGCCTGCATTGGGCGGCCATGTTGCTGATCTTCATTTGCGTGGTGACCTTTGTGGCGTTGGCTTCGATGTCGCCACCGCGGCGCGTCACTTTCTTGCTGGAGTGGGGCACCGTTCCCGCCAATGTGTTCGACACGCATCAGCCGATCTGGCAGCAGTTACGTGATCCTGCGCTACTTCGCCTGGTCACAGCCCTGTTCATCCACGTCGCATGGTTACATTTGCTCAGTAACCTTTTGTTCCTCATGATCTTCGGGATCCCTGCAGAGCGGACGCTGGGCTCGATCCGCTTCCTGATCTTGTTTCTGCTCGGCGGCGTGGTTGCCAATTTCGCCGGCGCCATCTCGCTTGCGGGGGAAGTCCGGCCAATCATTGGATGCAGTGGCGCGGTGTCAGCTGTGCTCGGCGCGTACGTTTCACTGTTTCCGCGGGCTCGCCTGGGGCTGGTGCTTCCGCTTGGCTTCTATCTGGAATTCGTTCGCGTACCGGCATTTCTGCTGATCGGCATATGGGCGCTGCTGCAGCTGCTTTTCAGCTACCTGGGCGGACCCAGTTACGGCGGATACGCTTGGTGGACGCATCTGGCGGGCTTCCTGTTCGGGGTGCTATTTGCCCTGTTGTCCCGCAATGCGATCATGCGCCGCATGCGTCGGTAAACTAGGCGCCATGCGCAATCAGAAACTTTACAAAGTCACGTTCCTGCATCTTGGCAAATGCTACGAGCTGTATGCCCGGCATGTTGCTTCAAGCAGCCTATGGGGTTTTACCGAAGTGGGTGGCTTGGAGTTCGAACCGACGGGCGAAGGAATCGTCGTGGATCCCACCGAAGAGCGCCTGCGCGAGGAGTTCAAGGACACGCGCGTCCTGCACTTGCCCATGCAAGCCATCGTGCGCATTGAAGAAGTCGATCGCAAAGGCTCGCTCGCTATCCGCGACGCGGCGGATGGGCAAAAGGTTACGCCTTTTCCGATGCCGCCGCGCAACCGTTAACGCGGTGTGTGGCTGAGCCCATGATGTCTTGAGAACACCTTGAGCAAGCGCCTCGCCAGAGGCGTTGCTGCCACCTGCCGATAGATATGCTGCGGATCAAAGCCCTCACGGTGCATATCATGGTGTTTGCGCCGAATATAGGCGCGCATCACGTCGGCGTTGAATTCGGGATGAAACTGCACGCTGATGGCGTTACGGCCGTAGCGGATCAGATGATGCGGATCGCGCGCTGAGCGAGCCAGCACCTTCGCGTCTTTCGGAACTTCCAGCACGCTTTGTTCATGGGTCGTATGTGCGCGAAATTGCCCAGGCAGAAAGGCGGTCAACTCATCCTGTTGCGCACCGGGCAGCAACTCGATCGGCAGCGTGCCGATCTCCCGCCCCCCGGGCAGATAATCGACCCGTCCGCCCAAGGCATGCGCCATCAATTGATGGCCGTAGCAGACGCCAAGCAACGGTAGATCGGCGTCCATGGCGTTGCGGATCCAACCGGCTGTTTGTTCGCTCCACGCGGCACGATCGGTCACCATGGCTGCAGAACCGGTAATCAATGCGCCGGAGACCTCTTGCGGCGCAGGCAACGCTTCTCCCGCAGCCACGTCTACTACCCGCACTCGCTGCGGCGCCAATTGCGCGCTGAGTCTAAACCAATGCGGAAAATCACCATGCTTTGCCCGGATGTTATCGGGAGCCTGGCCTGTGCGGATGATCAGGATGGGTTTCATGCGAGCAAGACAGATGATCAAATTTCAAGGAGGAGAGTCTTCGACATGCTCGACCGGTGGCAACACAGTCAGCACTTCTTGCACGGTGGTCAGGCCGCTCGCCACCTGGTCGGCGGCGGAAATGCGCAAGGGCCGCATGCCTTCGACCAGCGCGGCCTGGCTGAACCGGATCAAGTCCAGCTGCGCTCCGATCAGGCCGCGCAGGCGCGGACTCAGCGACATCATTTCATAAATACCCGTGCGGCCAAGAAAGCCGGTGTGACGGCATTCCAAACAGCCCATTGGCTTGAATACGCGCTCGGGCACCGCCATCGACCAGCCGTGCGTCAACACGGTCCACTCGTGCGGATCCTGCTGCGTCTCCAGCTTGCAGTGCGGGCATAGCGTACGCACGAGTCGTTGGGCGACGACACCGGTCAGCGTCGATTGAATCAGGTAATGCGGTACGCCCAGATCGAGCAATCGCGTCACGGCACTTGGTGCATCGTTGGTATGCAGCGTGGAAAGCACCAAATGGCCGGTCAACGAAGCCTGCACGGCCATCTGCGCCGTTTCCAGGTCGCGAATTTCGCCGACCATGATGATGTCCGGGTCCTGACGCAACAGCGTGCGCACGCCAGCGGCAAAATCCAGATCGATCGATGTTTGCACTTGCATCTGGTTGAATTCGGGCGAGACCATTTCGATCGGGTCTTCCACCGTGCACACGTTGATATCCGGCGTGGCCAGATGCTTGAGTGTGGAATAAAGCGTGGTGGTCTTGCCCGAACCCGTCGGGCCGGTCACCAGCACGATGCCGTAAGGCCGCTCCACCATGCTTCGCCACAAGCTGTCTTCCTGCGGCGAGAAGCCAAGCTGTGAAAAATCCTTCGCCACGATATCCGGGTCGAAGATACGCATCACCACCTTTTCGCCGAATGCGGTGGGCATGCTGGAAATACGCAGCTCCACTTCGCGGCCCGACGTCGCGCGTGTCTTGATGCGGCCGTCCTGCGGGCGGCGTTTTTCGGCGACATCCATGCGCGACAGAATCTTGATGCGCGAGGTTACTGCGGTCATCACCGGCGGCGGCAATTCGAACACCTTGTGCATCACGCCGTCGATGCGAAAGCGCATCATGCCGGCCTCGCGGCGTGGCTCCAGGTGGATATCCGACGCGCGCTGCTCGAAGGCGTACTGCAGCAGCCAGTCCACGATGTGCACCACATGCCGATCGTCGGCGCCGACTTCACCGGCCTTGCCCAGTTCCAGCAATTGCTCGAAATTCAGTAGCGCCGAGGAGTCGTAACCACTCTGGCTCTTGGCATCCTTCGCCAGCTGGATCGAGCGCTGCACGCCGTAGAACTCTTGCAGATAGCGGTTGATGTCGATCGGGCTGGACACTACCCGGTGCACATCACGGCGCAACATTTGCGACAGGTCCTTCGGCCAGGAACTGTCGAACGGCTCCGCCGTGGCAAAGGTCACTTCGCCGGACGTGACGGCTACCGGAAGAATGCGGTGGCGTTGCGCGTAAGCGTGACTCACCACCTGGGTGACCGCCGCCACGTTGATCTTCATCGGATCGATTTTCAGGTACGGCAGGCCGGCTTGACCTGCCAGCCAGTCGGTCAATCCTTCCAGGCTGAGCGGCCGGCCCGGATCGCGACGATTGATGAGCTTGGCGTTGGCGATGATCACCAGCGGATTCAGTTCCACGCTGCTGCGCCCGGCGCGGTTTCCGATGCGCAGCTGCTTGGCGTCGTCGGCCGAGAGGAAGCCATCCACGACCAGGGCAGCCAGGACATCGTCCAGCGCCAGCCGGCCGCGGCGGCCCAACATGGAGGCGATTTGTTGTGTTGCCGGCATGGGCGGATTCCCCTCTCAGCGCGCGGAAAAACAGCGAAAAGATGCGCTGCGGCTATACTAACGCGCTTTACTCTCAGGTTAGGAAAGAGATGTCCGCGCCTACCTTCCAGGATGTGATCCAGACCCTTAACCGCTACTGGGGCGGCCAGGGTTGCGTGCTGTTGCAGCCCCTCGATACCGAGGTGGGCGCAGGTACCTTCCACCCCGCTACATTCTTGCGCGCGCTGGGCCCCGAGCCCTGGGCCGCGGCGTATGTGCAGCCCTCGCGCCGCCCTACCGATGGCCGTTACGGCGAAAACCCTAACCGCCTGCAGCATTACTACCAATACCAGGTGGTGATGAAGCCGAACCCGGAAAACATCCTTGAGCTATACATCGGCTCGCTCAAGGAACTGGGTCTCGATCCCCAGGTGCACGACCTGCGCTTCGTGGAGGACAACTGGGAATCGCCCACGCTCGGCGCGTGGGGCCTGGGTTGGGAAGTGTGGCTCAACGGCATGGAAGTCACCCAGTTCACCTACTTCCAGCAGGCCGGTGGCCTGGAGTGCAAGCCTGTCACGGGCGAAATCACCTATGGCCTGGAACGCCTGACGATGTACCTGCAAAACGTGGACAACGTCTACGACCTGGTCTGGACGCAAGGTCCGCATGGCAAGGTCACCTACGGCGACGTGTTCCACCAGAACGAAGTGGAACAGAGCACCTACAACTTCGAGCATGCCAACGTGGCCGAATTGCTGCGCTGGTTCGATGTCTGCGAAGGCGAAGCCAACAAGCTGATCGCGGTCGGCCTGCCGTTGCCCGCCTACGAGCAGGTGATGAAAGCCAGCCATACCTTCAACCTGCTCGATGCACGGCGCGCCATCAGCGTCACCGAGCGGCAGCGCTACATCCTGCGTGTGCGTACCTTGTCGCGCAGCGTGGCCGAAGCGTACGTGGCGCAGCGAGAAAAGCTCGGTTTCCCTGGATTGAAGCAACCCCAAAAGGAGCAGGCTGCATGAGTGCCGCCAAGTCATTGCTGATCGAGCTGGGCACGGAAGAGCTGCCGCCCAAAGCCCTGGACGAACTGGGCGCCTCGTTCCTGCGCGGCATTTGCGAAGGCTTGGGCAAACGCGGTATTGCAGCGCTGCTCGACCAGGCCACGCTGTATGTCACGCCGCGGCGTTTGGCCGTGCATGTTCCCGAGGTGGCGGTCGCGCAACCTGAGCAGTCGATCGAGCGCCGTGGACCGGCGGTGAATGCCGCGGTCGACCAGGAAGGTAATCCCAGCAAGGCACTGATCGGATTTGCGCAGTCCTGCAACGTCGACGTGGCGCAACTGGAGAAGCTCGAAACCGACAAAGGCGCCTGGTTCGTGTATCGCACGGTGAAGCCGGGCCAACCGGTGGCCGCCCTGCTGCCGGAAATCGTCGATGAAGCGCTCAAAGGCCTGCCCATTCCGAAGCCGATGCGCTGGGCCGACCACGACTACAGCTTCGTGCGCCCGGTGCATTGGCTGGTGATGCTGCATGGTGCGGAGATCATCGATGGCCACGTGTTGGGGCTACGCAGCGGGCGCCAATCGCGCGGCCATCGGTTCATGCATCCGCAGCCGATACACCTGGCCGATGCGGATAGCTACGTCGATGCCTTGCGCATGGCCAAGGTGCTGGCCGATCCGATCGAGCGCCGTCAACGCGTTCGCGCCGAGGTGGCGCGTGTCGCCAAAGAAACAGGTGGGACGCCGCGGCTCGATGATGCGTTGCTTGATGAAATCGCCAATCTCACCGAGTGGCCGGTTGCGATCGCCTGCACGTTCGATCGCGCATTTCTCAGCGTGCCGCCGGAAGCCCTGGTCACCACGATGGAGGCCAACCAGAAATTCGTGCCGGTGTTCGATGCACAAGGCAAGCTCAGCGAACACTTCATTGGTGTCGCCAACATCGACAGCAAGCATCCGGGCGAGATCCGCAAAGGCTACGAGCGCGTGATCCGCCCGCGCTTCGCCGATGCGAAATTCTTCTGGGACGAAGACCTGAAGACACCACTGGCCAGCTACCAGGAGGCGTTGAAGAACGTCACCTATCAGCAGGCGCTGGGCAGCCTGTGGGACAAGAGCGTACGCGTGGCGGAAATCGCGCGCATTGTGGCCAACCGCGTCGAGGTGGACGCCGGCCTGGCAACGCGTGCGGCAGCGCTGGCCAAGTGCGACCTGCTCACGCGCATGGTGGGCGAATTCCCCGAGCTGCAAGGCGTGATGGGGCGCTACTACGCACAGCATGATAAGGAATCACCCGAAGTGGCCGACGCGCTGGACAGCATCTACCAGCCACGCTTTGCAGGCGACAGCATTGCCGCGGGCAAAGTGGGGCAGGTGCTTGCCGTCGCCGAGCGCATCGATACGCTGGCCGGCATTTTTGCCGTGGGCTTGAAGCCAAGCGGCAACAAAGATCCGTTCGCCCTGCGCCGTGCCGCGTTGGGCTTGGCGCGCACCCTGATCGAAGGCGGCCTGGAGCTCGACCACAAGGCATTATTCGCCGAGGCGCTGGAACTGCTGCCGGAGGCCGCGCTCGCCGCTGGCTTGAAGCCCGGCAAGGACGGCAGGGCACCCACGCTGGACGTCGGTCAGCGCCGTGCCTTGCTCGTGTCCGAACTCAGCGAATTCGTGCTCGAGCGCCTGCGCGGCTACTACGCGGAGAAGGGGTTCACCACCGAGCAATACGAAGCCGTACTGGCCGTCGCGCCGATAAGCCTGGTCGATTTCGATCGTCGTCTGCGCGCGGTGGTCGAATTCGGACGGCAGCCGGAGGCGGCAAGCCTTGCCGGCGCCAACAAGCGCGTCGCCAATATTCTGCGCAAGCAGCAGGAGGAGCAAGGAGCGCAGAGCATTCGCGAACACGTCGATCCTGCGCACTTCGAAGAGGATGCGGAGCGCGCGCTGGCGCAAGCGCTGGCCGCCGCGCAGGCCGACACCGCCGCCGCTTTGCAGCGCCGCGATTACACCGCCGTGCTCGCGCGTCTTGCCCAATTGCAGGCGCCGGTCGACGCGTTCTTCGACCAGGTACTGGTCAACGCCGAAAATCCCGTCGTGCGGGCCAACCGACTCGCGCTGCTCGGGCGCCTGAAGGCGCAGTTCACCGCTATTGCCGACATCGCCCGCTTGTAGCGGGCATGTGCAAACTAAAAAACGATCGGCTTTTTTACCGCTGCTTGAATGCCGGTCAGGACGCCAGGCGGGCCGCTGCGCGGCCTTTCAGGCGTTCGGCCAGGCGGTGGTTGAAGGCCACCATCGCCGTCGCGTCGACATCGTTACCGCCCGGACCAAGGATGTCGTAGAGCTCGGCGAGCATGTCCGAATTCTCGGCCAGGGTCAGATGGCTGTCGGCCAGGTCCAACTCCGACTGCAAGATGCGCAGTGCGGTGTTCAAACGCTGCACGTCCATCCCGCTCGCTTCCAGCGAATCGGCCGCCGTGCGCAGCTTGGAACGATGGCGCGGGGCATTCGCTTCGGAACTGGCCATGGCGGTGATGCCGTCCGGGACGACCGCGCCGGGGTCGAGCATCGATCCCTCGCCAGCCACTAGCCAGACCAGCGAAATACCCAGGGTGCGCGCGAGGGTGACGCAGCGGGCACGCGAAGGGTCGGTATTGCCGTCACGCCAACTGCGTACCACACCCTCCGAGAACCCGCACATTCGGGCGATCTCCGTCACGCTGCCAACCCGCTGGATCAGCAGTTTTATGCGATCAGCGAACGTGCTGCCGGTTTCGGCGAGGGGGGTATGTGTTTGCAGATTCATTGCAAAAATTCCACGGATGTCGAGCGTTTGGACTGGTAAGTGCTTGCCAAGGTTTCTGTTTTACAACCTGGCCGGCACCAGCCGATCTTCGCGAGGAGGCCGGTTGCCGCACTTTTTCTACCAGCGCCTCGCATTAAATTGCGATGTAGTGATGGATTCGAATTCATCCTAGGGCGCACAAACGCGTCAGTCGAATCAGGGTTGACACAGCGGTGCCGCGAAGGGCAAGAAACTGCGGCAGGCGCCGCTGCGATGCCCGCCCATTAGCCTCTCGTCGGGCTGCCATCAGACTTTCCTACGCGCCGCTGGACCGACCTATCCAGGGCGCAGCCACTCATCGACCGGGCATGAACATACGCTTGCGAATGGTCGCCCGGGCCGTTGACTTTTCCGTCAGTGTTCTTTGGGCTATGCTCTGAGGCTCCCCCGCGCTGTTTGCGACGCGATGCGTTCGGCAGGCATAGCGTTCGAATCGATCCAACCCGAGGTTTCCATTCCATGCGCAGCGTTGTTTGGTCGCTGATGACAGTGGCAGCAGTGGCAGTAGCCGGCTGCAATAATTCTTCAACTCCGGCGTCGTCGACCGGCACGGAAAGTACCGAAGCGAGCGCGCCGGCTCCCGTCGCGCACAGCGTCACCGGTACGGTCACGATCCGCGGTGGCGGTACGCCTTCGCAGCAGAGCAAGCTCAGTCTCAGCATCGTCGACGTGACCGCACAAGGTTCGCCGCCGCTGGCGACCAAGGAAATTGCGCCGGCCACCACGTTCCCGCAGCCGTTCGAGCTGGATTTCAGTCCTGCCAACGTAGCCACCAACGATCTTTACATCGTCCAGGCGCAATTGGTTGATGGCGATCGCCACTACGCCATGCCGCTGCAGGCCCCGGTACTGACCAAGGGCAATCCGACCACCAACGTCAATGTCGAACTCACTCCCGAGCAGACCCCTGGCGAAAAACTGCTGGCGGCGTTCCAGGGCGTGCAGAAGCAGATCGGCGGCATGAAGCGCTCCTCCGGCACCAAGCTCGAGAAGGATGCTTCACTGGCCTGGCAGGTGTTCCGCGAAGATGGCCAAGTGAAGTTCATCCGCGAGCTGGCCGACTATGGTGACAAGGGCTTTACCAGCACGGACTTCGCCTACAAGGATGGCAAGCCGTGGGTCGCACAACAGCAGAAGAAGCCCAGCCAGAATGCCAAGCCCACCTCGGTGGATACGGCCGGCTGGGG
The DNA here is from genome assembly GCF_035508675.1 of Dyella sp. Classification (GTDB taxonomy): domain Bacteria; phylum Pseudomonadota; class Gammaproteobacteria; order Xanthomonadales; family Rhodanobacteraceae; genus Dyella_B. The sequence goes on along the minus strand of NZ_DATJMN010000393.1, from coordinate 19,430 downwards.
CGACGACGGTTCGTTGGTGCTCAAGACGCAGGAGTCGGGCGGCAACACCACGCCACTGAGCGATAGCGATGCCCAGGACCTGCAGCAACAAGCCAAGGACATTCTCAACCTGGCGACGGGCGGCAAGGGCAAGTAAGCCGGGTTTTTTCGAAGCCGGAATCAAAAAAGCCGTCCGGGCCGGACGGCTTTTTTGTGGCCGGTGAAAGTTCGGCTCAGAAGCCGAACTTCATGCCCAGGTTGACGCCATTGAAGCGCTGGCTGTTGTCGGCGAAGTGACCGTTGTATGCGATCCAGCCGGAAAGGTTCGGCGTGATCTGCGCAGTCAGGCCCACATTGGCCGAGCCCCAGTTCTTGTCCGGCGTGAAGCCGGCCATCTCGAAGCTGCCGTTCATGCTGTTGAGCCCGGCAGTGACCATGTCCGTGCTGGCGCGGCTATCGTGATTCCAGCCCAGCTCAACGTAGGGGCCCAGGTCCATGCTGTCGTACTGCCAGTGGCCCTGCAGGCGCCACCCCAGGGTACTGATCAAGGCGTTGCGCTGCTGGCGGCCGAACCACATCGCCGTCGCGTCATTGCCGCTTTCGTTGTAGCCATTGATCTTGATGTTCTGATATTCGAAGTTCGCGAACGGGCCGGTCTTCAGGCTGCCGACGTCGAACCAGTAGCCGCCGTGCAGGCCCAAGCCGACGTACGAACCATCGGTCTTGCCGTTTTCGTGCGTGCGATCGTCGCCGATCATGAAAACGCGGTTGATGTTGGTATAGCTGGCCTGGCCGAAATCGCCATATACGCCGGCATATGCGCCGCCGGTGTGCCAGGTCAGATAGCCGAGGCCGGTGATTGCCTGCAGATCGTAGCCGCCACCGCCGCTGACGTCGGCATAGTGTTCGCCGACACCCAGCGCGGCGCCGGCAGAGATCTCATCCGTGGCGTGGATGTCGGCACCAACGGTGAGGTCGACGTTGTTGCTGGTGGTCTTGGGCGCGCCGGCACGCTGATCAAACTGCTGGTTCGAATAGCTGATGTTGGCAAAGGCGCGCGTGGGGCTGCCGAAGCTGTCAGCCATCATCTGATTGCGCACCACCGACGTCTGCGTCGTCACGGCAGCAAGCGGTGCTTCTTGCAACAAGGAGATCTGTTGCGGCGCGGCCAGTTCGGATAGCACCACCTGCGAAAGCAGCACATCGGCTCCCGTGGTGGGATGCACGCCATCGGCAAACAGGTAAGACTGGTTGGTGCCTGCTGCATAGGTATACGGCAGGCCGGAACCCTGCGGGCCGCACGCTACCGAACTCGAGCCCACGCCGCATGCCGGCGTGGTGACATTGGTAAAGCCGTACGCGGCGGGGTTTGCCACTACCTGGTTGAGCAGCGCAAAGGTATTCACCGGAATGATGCCCTTGCCCAATTGACCCAGGCCCGCATTGAGCTGGCTGTTGTAGATGACGCTGAGCGCTGTCAGCGACGAGGCTGCCGAGGCGCCTTGCTCCAGCGCTTCGGGAGTCAGGCCGATATTGGGCAGGTTGAACACCACGATATTTTTCGCGCCAGCGGCCTGCAGGGCGCCGATCAACTTCACTTCCTGCTGGCCGGCGGCGGCAACGGTGGTTTGTGCCTGGGCAGAGGTTTGCAGTGAAGACACGCCTGCTGCCGCCGCCACCTGGGCATTTACCTGCGCCGTGACGGTGGGCGTGATCTGCGCCTCGAACGCGGCGATTGCAGCTGCATTGTTCGGGATCAGGCCGCCGGCAACGGCCAGCGAAGCTTGCTCAGCCACCGTCTGCGCAATCAGCTGCTGTGCGGTCGATGCGGCGGCCACCGAGGTGGCGGCGTTGAAGATATCGTTGGCGCCGCCCCACATGGCATACAGCGCACGCGGATTCACACTGTTGCCGGCCAGATAACTGGTCACCTGGCTGGTGATGGTCGGCACCGTAGAGGGGGTGCCCGGCGAATTGTTGCTGATGCCTGCGCCACCCCAGGCATAGTCGGTGCCGCCGGCCAGCGAGGCGGTCAGCGAATAGCCGAGGCCGGCGGCTACGTTCTGGATCGTCACATTGCCAGGGTTGGTCGTGAACTTCAGCGGCGGCTGGATGCTTGGATTCGTTGCCAGCGAAATATTGCCCGCATCGCTCAGGCTGTCGCCAAACACCACCACGCTGTCGAACGTGGAATGAGGGTTGCCGGTAGCGTGAACGGCGCCAACCACGCCGAGGGCCAGCGCCACGGCGCCAGCGATCTTTCGAGGATGGAACATGTGTGGGTGCTCCTGCGTTTGTTTGTTATCGGAGCGTTACGGTAATGCATGCCATACGGCAGCGCATGCTGCGCTGCCGTATGAGGAACTCCGCCGGCTCGCGGACGCCCTGTGGAGGTCGCGATGTGTCTACGTGTCAGCGCTTCAGGGCGCGTGAAAGCGCATCCGCAAAAGCACTGTTGGCGGGCGCGGCAGCCGGTTTAGCTGCCGGCGAGGAGCCTGGACGCGCCCCGCGGCCGTCCCGGCCGCCACGCGCTTCGCCCCCGGCGGGACGCCCGCCGCGTGCCTGCTGGCCAGGTTCATCATCCAGGCGCATCGACAGGGCGATGCGTTGACGGGCGATGTCCACGTCCATCACCTTCACTTTCACGATATCGCCGGCTTTCACCGCATCGCGTGGGTCTTTCACGAAGTTGTGCGACAACGCCGAGACATGTACCAGCCCGTCCTGATGCACGCCGATATCGACGAAGGCGCCGAAGGCGGCCACGTTGGTGACGCGGCCTTCGAGAATCATGCCGGTCTTGAGATCCTTGAGGTCCTCCACGCCTTCGGCAAAGCTGGGCGCCACGAATTCCGGGCGGGGATCGCGGCCGGGCTTTTCCAGTTCCTTGAGAATGTCGCGCACGGTCGGAACGCCGAAGCGCTCGTCCGTGTACTGCTCAGGCTTCAATCCGCGCAGGAACGTGATGTCGCCGACGACGCTTTTCACTTCGCGGCCACATTGCGCAATGATGCGCTCCACCACCGGGTAGGCCTCGGGGTGTACCGCGCTCGCATCCAGCGGGTTGTCGCCGTTGGGCACGCGCAAAAAGCCTGCGCACTGCTCGAATGCCTTGTCGCCCAGGCGCGGTACCTTCAACAGGGCCTTGCGATTCGCAAACGGGCCATGGGCGTCGCGATGTTTCACCACGTTCTCGGCCACGCTCGGGGTAAGGCCGGCCACGCGTGCCAGCAAGGCGGCCGATGCGGTATTCACGTCCACGCCGACGGCGTTCACGCAGTCTTCCACTTTCGCATCCAGCGCGCGTGCCAGCTTCACCTGGTTCACGTCGTGCTGGTATTGGCCTACGCCGATCGCCTTGGGCTCGATCTTCACCAGTTCCGCCAGCGGGTCCTGCAGGCGGCGTGCGATGGATACCGCGCCACGCAGGCTCACGTCGAGGTCCGGAAATTCCTTGGCCGCCGTTTCCGAAGCCGAATACACCGATGCACCGGCTTCGCTCACCACGATCTTGGCCAGCTTCAGGTCGGCGTGCTTCTTCATCAACTCGCCGGCGAGCTTGTCGGTTTCGCGTGACGCCGTGCCGTTACCGATGGCGATCAGGTTCACGCCATGTTGTTTGCTCAGCACGGCCAGGCGCGCAATCGACTGGTCCCACTGATTGCGCGGCTCATGCGGATAGACGGTGTCGGTGGCCAGCAGCTTGCCGGTGGCGTCCACCACTGCCACCTTTACGCCGGTACGGATGCCCGGGTCCAGGCCCATCACCGTCTTGGCGCCGGCCGGCGCCGCCAGCAGCAGATCCTTGAGGTTGTCGCCGAACACGCGGATGGCTTCGTCTTCGGCCGTTTCGCGCACGCGGCCGAACAGATCCAGCGTGAGATGCAGATGCAATTTCACGCGCCAGGTCATGCGCACGGTTTCGCGCAGCCACGCGTCGGCGGGACGTCCGCGATCGATGATGCCGGCATGCGACGCGACACGCCCTTCGGCTTCCAGGTGGCCTTGTTCGGCCTCTGTCGAGGGCAGCAGTTCCAGCTCGATCACGCCTTCGTTGCGCGCACGCATCAGCGCCAGCAGACGGTGTGAAGGAATCTTGCCAATCGATTCCATATGATCGAAATAGTCGCGGAATTTCGCGCCTTCGTTTTCCTTGCCTTCGACCACCTTGGCGCGGATCTGGCCTTTGTCCCACAACCAGTCGCGCAACTCGCCCAGCAACTGGGCGTCTTCGGCGATACCTTCCATCAAAATGGCGCGCGCACCATCGAGTGCCGCGCGCACGTCCGGCACGCCTTTTTCCGCGTCGACAAATGATTCGGCGAAGGCTTCCGGCGAGCGGGTCGGATCTTCGCGCAGGCCGAGCGCAAGTGGCTCCAGGCCGGCTTCGCGTGCGGTCTGCGCCTTGGTGCGGCGCTTGGGCTTGTACGGCAGGTAAAGGTCTTCCAGGCGTGCCTTGGTGTCTGCGTCGAGAATGTCACGCTTCAGCGCGTCAGTGAGCTTGCCTTGCTCTTCGACACTGGCCAGGATCGTTGCGCGACGATCCTCCAGTTCGCGCAGGTAGCGCAGGCGCTCTTCGAGCGTGCGCAATTGCGTATCGTCGAGGCCGCCGGTGACTTCCTTGCGGTAGCGTGCGATGAACGGCACGGTGGCGCCGCCATCGAGCAATTCCACGGCGGCGCGTACCTGTTCGGATTTGGCGGCGATGTCCTGGGCGATGCGTTGTTCGATACTGTGCATGGGGCTGAACGTCATTCCTGGGGTTTGGTAGTGCGGGAAACGCGTTTTGCAAGCGTGTCATGCGTTGCCGGTTTGCGAGCATGACAAAAAAAACGGCGCACGCCCAGAAGGCGGCGCCGTGTTTATGGGATCGATCAGGCGTTGAAGTGGCCGTGCTCGCCGTTTGATCGGCGCGGTGGCTGTTCTTGCGCGCTGCCGTTTAGCACGAAGGTGCCGGCCCAGAGATCGTGCAGCCCCTGCTTGCGCTGCGTCCAGGCGATGGCGAGATAGCAGACGATCGGAATCAAGCCGAACACCGCACCGAGCAGCCTCACGATATTGCGCGCGGCCGAGCGCCCGAGCGTGATGCGTTGCCCTTGCGCATCGGTCACGCGCAAACGCAACGCCAGCTTGCCCGGTGTAGCCTGCAGCTTGGATGCCTCGAAAAACATGTAGTAAAGGAAGGTGATAGCCAGCGACGCCACGCTGGCGCCTTCCGTCGCCTTGGCGTAATCACGCACGGCCATGGCCATGTCGGCGCCGCTTTGAATCTGGTCGAGCAGGTGCTTGTACGCTTCCAGTCCGCCGAGTGCGTAGGTGACCAGCATGGACGGAATCATCAGGATGATCAGATCGATCACCCAGGCGCCGAAGCGTTGCCAGAAGCCGGCGTAATCAAAGGCCGTGGCGCTACTCGTCTGCGGTGTCTGCTGCAGCGGTGGCGGTCCGTATGGATTGGGAGCAGGGGCTGGCTTGTCCTGCGGAAACAGCAGCGATAGCGGCCGCCAGTCCGCCAGGCCGTCATACCAGGCGAGGTCGTCGGGGCTGAGTTGACCGCTGCGCAGCCACTCTTTCACCTGTTCTTCCTGATACGGGCCGTGGCGTTCGCCGTTGCGACCGATCCAGACTTCCATAGGGTGTTCCTCGATGAATAGAGACGCATGATGCCATGCGTCTGCAAGGGATCGTGAGCAGGGAGGGCGTGGCGATCAGGCAGCGTCGCGGCGTTTCAGATGCACCAGCAGCAACGAAATGGCGGCCGGCGTGACGCCGCTGATGCGCGCCGCCTGGCCGATGGTGGCCGGCATGCTGCGCTTGAGTTTCAACAATACTTCCGCTGATAGCCCGCGCACCTTGTCGTAATCGAAACTGGCGGGAATGGTGGTGTTTTCGTGGCGGCGCTGGCGTTCGATTTCTTCGCGCTGGCGCTCAAGATAGCCGGCGTACTTCGCCTGGACTTCGACCTGCGCCGCAACGTCCTCGCGCTCGACCATAGGCCCCAGCTCGGGCACGCGCGCCAGCCTGGTGTAGTCGAGTTCGGGCCGGCGCAACAAATCCAGCGCATTGGTTTCGCGGCTTACCGCAATGCCCAACTGGCGTTCGATGGCTGCACCCAGGGTGTTGTTCGGCGCCGCCCACAAGGCAGCCAGGCGCTGGGTTTCACGTTCCACCGCTTCGCGCTTGCTGCGCAATGCGTCAAAGCGTGCCGGCGGCACGACGCCCAGCGCATGGCCGGTTTCCGTCAGGCGCAGATCGGCGTTGTCCTCGCGCAGATGCAGGCGGTATTCCGCGCGTGAGGTGAACATGCGGTAGGGCTCGATGGTGCCGTTGCTGGTGAGGTCGTCGATCAGCACGCCGATGTACGCTTCGTCGCGGCGCGGATACCACGGCGCCTTGCCGTGCACCGCCAGCGCGACATTGAGGCCGGCAATCAGCCCTTGTGCGGCGGCTTCCTCGTAGCCGGTGGTGCCATTGATCTGGCCCGCAAAATACAGGCCGGGAATGGCCTTGGTTTCCAGCCACGGATGCAGGCCGCGCGGATCGAAGTAGTCGTATTCGATCGCGTAGCCGGGGCGCGTGATATGCGCGCGTTCGAAGCCCTTGATCGAATGCACCAGCGCCAGCTGCACGTCGAACGGCAACGAGGTGGAGATGCCGTTGGGATAGATCTCGAAGCTGTCCAGGCCTTCCGGCTCGATGAAGATCTGGTGCGAGCCCTTGTCGGCAAAGCGCACCACTTTGTCTTCGATGGAGGGACAGTAGCGCGGCCCCACGCCTTCGATCTGGCCGGTGTACAGCGGCGAGCGATCGAGCGCAGCGTGGATGATCTCGTGCGTGCGGGCGCTGGTATGGGTGATCCAGCAACTCACCTGGCGCGGGTGGTCATCGCGCGCGCCCAGGTAAGAGAATACCGGCGCAGGATCGTCGCCCGGCTGTTCCTCCAGGCCGCTGAAATCGATGCTGCGCAGGTCGATGCGCGGCGGCGTTCCGGTTTTCAGGCGGTCGGCCGCCACCGGCAGTTCGCGTAGACGCGCCGCCAGCGTGGTGGCCGGCGGATCGCCGGCACGGCCGCCGGCGTACTGGGCCGGGCCGATGTGGATCTTGCCGGCGAGGAAGGTGCCCGCCGTGAGCACCACCGACCGGGCGCGGAAGGAAACGCCCATCTGCGTCACCACGCCGACCACGCGGCCTTGCTCGATCAGCAGATCGTCCACCGCCTGCTGGAACAGGTCCAGGTTCGGTTGCGTTTCCACCATGCGGCGAATGGCGGCCTTGTACAGCACCCGGTCGGCCTGGCAGCGGGTGGCGCGTACGGCGGGCCCCTTGGATGCGTTGAGGGTGCGCCACTGGATCCCCGCGCGATCCGCGGCATGCGCCATGGCGCCGCCCAGGGCATCGATTTCCTTCACCAAATGGCCTTTGCCGATGCCGCCGATGGCCGGGTTGCAGCTCATCTGGCCGATCGTTTCGATGTTGTGGCTCAGCAACAGCGTGCGCGCGCCGCAGCGCGCCGCGGCCAGGGCGGCTTCGGTGCCGGCGTGGCCGCCGCCGATCACGATCACGTCGTAGGAGGTCGGGTGAAGCATCGGAGGGATAAATGCAAGAACAGACAAGCGTTTATGGTACTGCGAACCGGTCTCGTCAGGGGTGGCTTACTGGCTTGCGCGAAACTGGCATGCTTTCTGCATTACCTCTACCGCACTTTCACGGGCAGATGCCGCGCGACTTGCGCGCTGAGATAGGACGGCAGGGGTCCTTTCGCGTACCGGGTGAGGAAGCAGAGACGGCGCCCTTTCGGGGCGCCGTCTATTTTTTTGATCTCTGGAAGAGAGATCTGGCGCCCGGCGGTCTCAGGAACAGGGGGAATCCAGGATGACCGTAGTGCCGGGCGCCAGAAACTGGTGGCCCAAACGGGCAATGACGGATAACGACCGCAACCCCCCGTGGCGTGGAAGGGATCATCGCCCTTTGCGTGTGAATATCAAGTGACTGAAACGCAAATTTCTGTCGGCTAACGGCAACTGCTGACAGAAAAGGTCACAGCGTGATGTAAGGCAAAATGTAGATGTGAACTGCATCACGCGATGGCACGTCTGTTGCTCGGCATTCCGTGCAACGCAGAGAAAGGGGACGTGTCATGGACAACAGCAGTGAATTTGCACCGGTCTATTTGCGGCATGACTTGATGGTGGAAATCGGTCGCCTGGAAATGGCGATGGAGCACCTCGTCGAACGCGATCCAGTGCAGCGAGAACAGCTTCGCCCGCGCCTCGAATCGCGCATGAGCCACCTGATCAGCGAACTGGATCATCTGCCCGTCTGACGGGAAGGTTCAAACACCGCCTCGCCACGGCGACCCTCGGGTCGCCGTTCGCGTTTTCAGCGCTGCAAGACGTTGCCGACGATCTCGCTCAAGTTGGGTGACAGTCCTTCGCGTTGCGCCAAACCTTCCAGGGCTTGCCGTGCCGCCTGCCGGCGCGCCGGCTCCAATCGCTGCCAGCCATTGAAGGCGGTGGCCAGGCGTGCGGCAATTTGCGGATTGAGTGCATCCAGTTGCGCCAGGCGTTCGGCAAGGAAGGGATAGGCCGCGCCGTCCGCGCGGTGGAATCCGCTCGGATTGCCGCTGGCGAATGCACCCAGCAGGGAGCGGGTGCGATTGGGATTTTTCAGCGTGAACGATGGATCGTTTTCGAGTTGCTTGATGATGGCTAGCGCAGGTTCGCCTGGGATTTGCGCCTGCACGGTGAACCATTTGTCCAGCGCCAGCGGGCTGTCTGCATAGCGCGTGCGAAAATGCCCAAGCGCCGCTCCCGCTTGCGGTGCGCGATGGCGTACCAGCACGCTCAGTGCAGCGAGGCGATCGGTCATGCCTGATGCGCCGTCGTATTGCCTGGCTGCCAGTGCATAGGCTCGCTCGGCGTCGACCAGCGCCAGCAATTCGAGCACGCGGCGCTTGAGGCGTCGCTTGGCCTGGTTGGCGGCATCCAGTTGCGGTGCGTCGGTAGGCGCTGCGAGTGCGCGATAGCGTGCAAGCAAGGTATCGGCGCCGATTTCTTCGGCCAGCTGGCGCTGCATGAGCTGGCGCTGCGCATGAATCTTCGCCGGGTCCACGTCGCTCTGCCGGTCGGCGAATTCGATTTCGCCCGGCGGGGTCAGTAGATCGGCCAGCAAGGCATCGTCGATCGCGGCTTGCCCGAACAAGGCGGCCAAGGCGTGTCGCCATGCCTTGTTCGCGGTGGAGTCTTCGCCCTCACGCAAGGTATCGAAGGCCAGCATGGCCAATTGCTGTCCGGCTTCCCAGCGATTGAAACCGTCCGCATCATGCATGAGCAGCAAGGCCAGCTCGTCCGGCGCGTAATCGCACTCAAGCACGACCGGTGCGGAAAAACCGCGCAGCAGCGACGGCACCGGTGTTGAAGGAACGTGCTGGAACACAAAGCGTTGCGTCGGCTTGCTGAGCACGATCACACTCTCGGTACCATGCGCTTCGCCGCCCAGATGCAAAGGCAGCATCTGGCCGTTGCGATCGAACAGCGACAGCTTCACCGGAATAGGTAACGACACTTTTTCCGCCTGGCCTGGCGTGGGGCGCGTCTGCTGCGAAAGCGTAAGCGTGTATTCGCGCCGCGCCTCGTCATACTCGCCCTGGGCGTGCAGGCGCGGCGTGCCGGCCTGCGCATACCACGCGAGGTACGCGCTCAGATCGATGCGGTTGGCATCGCCGAGCGCAGCAAGGAACGCTTCGATGGTCGCCGCCTGCCCATCGTGCCGCTCGAAATACAGGTCCATGCCGCGGCGGAAACCTTCCTGCCCCAGCCGTCCGGCCATCATGCGCACCAGTTCCGAACCTTTTTCGTAAACGGTGGCGGTGTAGAAATTGTTGATCTCACGGTATTCCGCGGGGCGTACGGGATGCGCCAAGGGGCCTGCATCTTCCGGAAATTGCGTACGCCGCAACAACCCGACATCTTCAATGCGCTTCAATGCCGCCGAATTCATGTCCGCGGAAAATTGCTGCTCGCGGAACACCGTAAGCCCTTCCTTCAGCGACAACTGGAACCAGTCGCGGCAGGTGACGCGGTTGCCGGTCCAGTTGTGGAAATACTCGTGCGCCACCACCGCTTCGACGGCGCGGTATTCGTCGTCCGTGCTGGTGTCTGGATCGGCCAGCAGGTACTTCGCGTTGAAAATGTTGAGCCCCTTGTTCTCCATCGCGCCCATGTTGAAATCGTGCGTGGCCACCACATGGAACACATCCAGGTCGAAACAGCGGCCGTAGGTGCGCTCGTCCCAACGCATCGAGCGCTCCAGCGCATCGAGTGCGTAGTGGCAGCAATCGATCACGTTGGCCTCCGACCACATCACCAGCTTCACCTTGCGCCCATCGGCGGTGATGTAGTCGCGCTGGATGCTTTCCAAGCGCCCCGCCACCAGGGCGAACAGATAGCAGGGCCGGGGGTGCGGATCCACGAAGCGCGCCCAGTGGCGCCCATCCGGCAACTCGCCGCTGCCGGCGGGATTGCCGCCCGCCAGCAGTACGGGAAAGCGCTGCCGATCGGCGCGCAAGGTCACCGCGTAGCGCGCGAGCACGTCCGGGCGATCGGGGAAGAACGTGATATGCCGGAAGCCTTCGGCTTCACACTGCGTCAACAGAAACCCATGTTCGCGCGAGCCGGACAGGTACAGGCCTTCCAGCGTAGTGTTGGCGGCAGGCTGCACGCGCACATGCGTTTCCAGCACGCTGCCGTCGCGGGCGCCATCCACTTCCAGCAGGCCTTGCGCGTAGTGGTACTCGTGCGCCTCCAGCGTGCGGCCATCGAGCGAGATCGAAAGCAGCTCCAGCCCTTCGCCATCCAGCCGCAGTGGCGCCGGCTGCTGCGGGTCGCAGTGCAAGGTGAGGCGCGAGCGGACCTCGGTGGAGTCGATCCCCAGGTCGATATCCAGTTCGACGGTCTCCACCGACCATGCGGGCGGGCGGTAGTCATGCAGGCGGATCGGAGTGGCTTCGCGAACGAGGGACATGTAGGGGGAACCGATGAAGAGCAGAGATATCTCAGGCTACCATGAGGCCCTTTGAGCGACAGGACAAGCGGATGAGCGGATTCAGCCTCGAAACGACCCAGTGGGGTGTGCATGACTTGTTCGTGCTGAAAGACACGCAGCATGGCCGCCGCGTGTGCGTGGCTCGCCGCGGCGCGAATCTGCTGTCCTTCGAACAGACGATCGACGGCGTCGCCCACGCCTTGGTCGATGGCTATCGCGATGCCGACGAGCTGGAGCGCGCGCCCAGCGCGCGTTCCGCGATCATGGCCCCGTTCGCCAATCGCATCGCCGACGCCCGCTACAGCTTTGACGGCAAGGCGTACGACATGCAACCCGGCGTGGCCGCGCAACGCGGCATACGGCACGGTTTCGTGCGGAGCCTGGATTTCGATATCGCCAGCCGGCAGGCCGATGCGCACGGCGCGCGCATGACGTTCCGCACCTCGGCCATTCGCCCCGGCGCCTTCCCTGGTTATCCCTTCGCGATCGACCTGGCCGTTACCTACGCACTGGATGCAAGCGGCCTGTCGCTGTCGGTAAGCATGCGCAACGTCGGCGACGAGCCCGCGCCGTGCTTCTTCGGCTGGCATCCCTATTTCCGCTTCGACGGCAGCGAACTGGATACGTGGGAGCTGCAGGTGCCTGCCAGGCAACTGGTACGCACCTCGCCCCAGCTGATTCCACTGCCGGGCGCGGAAGCCTTCCTGCCGCTGGAGCAGGCGCCGAAAGAATTGGACTTCCGCCAGCCCAGGCCAATCGGCAGCGTCAAAATCGACAACGCGTATGCCTCACTCGTGCCCGACGCCGACGGTCGCGTGCGCACGCGGTTGCGCGATCCGGCCAGCGGCCTGCGTATCAGCATGTGGCAGGAGCGCGGCGTGGTGCTGGTGTTCACGGCCGATACGGTGAGCCGCGACGTGCGTCGCGCGGTTGCGCTGGAACCGATGGAGAGCATGTCCAACGCTTTCAATCGCGCCGACTGCGCCGAGGCCATTCGGCTGGAAGCGGGCGCCGAGCGCATATTCCGCTGTGGCGTGGAGATCGATCGCACATGAGCGTGCGTGTTCCGACTTTCGACGAGATCCACGATGCGGCTGCGCGCATCGCGCCGCATGCGATGGTGACCCCGGTCTTGCGCCATGCGTCGCTGGATGCCTTGGCGGGCGCCGAACTGCACTTCAAATGCGAAAACCTGCAACGCGGTGGCGCCTTCAAATTTCGCGGCGCCTGCAATGCCGTATGGTCGCTGACGGAAGACGAAGCCCGCTGTGGGGTCGTCACCCATTCGTCCGGCAACCACGGCAATGCGTTGGCGCTGGCGGCGGCGACGCGCGGCATGGCGGCGCACGTGGTAGTGCCCGAAGGCGCCGTTCGCGCCAAGCTGGAGGCGATCGAACAGGCGGGCGCCACGCTCCATCGTTGCGCTGCGACGCAGGCCGCACGAGAAGCCGCCGCGGCCGAGGTGCAGCGGACCACCGGCGCAGTCATGGTGCATCCGTATGCCGATACGCGCGTGATGGCGGGGCAAGGCACGGTCGTGCTGGAGCTGCTGCGGCAGAGCGGCACGCTGGACGCCATCATCACGCCGGTCGGCGGCGGCGGTCTGCTCTCCGGCTGTGCGATTGCCGCGCATGGCTTGGCACCGGAAATCAAGATGTATGGCGCCGAACCCTCCGGCGCCGCCGATGCAGCGCAATCGCTGGCACAAGGCGCACGCATCGAACAGTTCGTGCCGAACACCGTGTGCGATGGCTTGCGCGCGCTGATCGGCGAATCGAATCTGCTGGCTTTGCGCGAGCATCGCGTAGAGGTGATCACAGTCAGCGACGAAGAAACCGTCGCCGCCATGAAATGGCTGTGGCGAACCCTCAAGCTGACGGTGGAAGTGTCGAGCGCAACCGTGTTCGCGGCCATCCTCAGGCAGCGCGAGCATTTTGCCGGGCGCCGGGTTGGCGTGGTGCTGACCGGTGGCAATGTCGATCTCGATGCCTTGCCCTGGTAAAAGACCGAGCCGGTGCGTGAGTGCGCCCATCGCGCACTGCGTTACCGTTTTCGGATAACTACGCTCGCGCAACCAGAACCAGACGCGTCTGTCATGAGCGTACACGCGGCGAGTCACTGATGACCCACGATTGCGAACGCGTGCACGAAAAACGCTGCGAGCCATGCGCGCCGTACGTGCACGCATGGATTCTTGATGCCAATCACGCTCGGCAACCCCAAAATCGCTCATCCTGCGTGCGCAACGTGTCACCAGCATCGAGCAACAGGGGGGGCCTATGATCGAGCTGGAAATCCAGGTTCGCTCCGATCGGAGAGAGGGCCTGGTGATGGAGCTTGGGCAAGTCATTGCCGCCAATCGCTATGCATTGCTGCGCCAGTGCCTTACGCAGGACGGGCGCGGTGCGTGGCTGTCGATGCTGGTGCGTGGTCCTTCCGAGCAACGCTTTGCGCTGGAGGAGATGCTGGGTTCGCACCATCGCGTACTGAGCTTCGAAGCAGCGCTTTGCAATCCGGCGAGCGCCATTTCGGTGCTGCCAAAATCGGGGTCGACAGCGCCGGCAGTCGAGCCGGAGCCGATGATCGTGGCGCCGGATATCGAGCAGGTCGAAAAGATGCTGCCTCGGCTTGCGGAGAGTTTTCCAAACGTCTATCCCGCACTGATGGCATTGGAAAACAACGTAGCCGCCCCCGCCCGCGAACCTTCGCTGTTCCTGGCCGGCCGGCGCGCCGGCGCATGGGTATACAAGCGCGATTACGCCACGCACCCGCCCTTGAGCTTGGGCGAGGCGATCAGGCGCATCGCCGTGCCGGCCCTGCAGCAAATTGCCCAGATCGAACAGCGTGGCGTGCATATCCACGTCCATCACTGCCCCTTGTGCGCACCGGGCGGCCGCTCCGGCTGCCGGTTTTACGGCGGCTACCTGGAAGGCCTGCTGGGCGCGGCGATGGCAGCCGGCAAGAAGCTGCGCGCAAGGCATCTCAGCTGCAGATCGGCCGGTGCAGCGCATTGCAGCCTGGAAATCGCGCACTGACTTGGCGGTATCCTGCACATCCTCGATGGATACAAAAAGGGGATACCGTGGCGACGACGCGTATACGCTGCCATTGGGCAGCCGATGGCGAGCTGATGCAGGCCTACCACGACAGCGAGTGGGGCGTGCCGCTGCACGACGACCGGATGCTGTTCGAATTCCTGTGCCTGGAAGGCGCCCAGGCGGGTTTGTCGTGGCGCACCGTATTGCACAAGCGCGAGCATTACCGCCGCGCCTTCCATGATTTCGACATGGCCCGCCTCGCGGCAATGAAGGATCGCGAGCTGGAAAAACTCCTGCTCGATCCGGGCCTGATCCGCAATCGCCTGAAAATCACTTCTGTACGCGACAACGCCAAGGCGGCCCTGGCGGTGATGGACGAACACGGCAGCCTGGACGCCTACCTGTGGTCCTTCGTCGACGGCAAGCCGGTACGCAACACCTGGCGCACCCGCAGCGAGGTGCCGGCCAGCACGCCGCTGTCGGACCAGATGAGCAAGTCGATGAAAAAGCGCGGCTTCCGCTTCGTCGGCAGCACCATCTGCTACGCCTTCATGCAGGCGACCGGCATGGTCAACGATCACCTGGTGGAATGCTTCCGGCATAAGGCGTGTGCCGGCAAGCACTGAGCTTATCGGTGGCGAAGCCGAGCCTCACGGCCGACATGGCGCGGAATGCCTGGCCGACATCGGCGGAATACGCAGAAAAACCTGGATGGCTCAGGTGCGTGTAGCTCCAGTGTTCCGAACTTAAGGGCCATCTATCGCCGGGAACTCTAATTCGTCATTCCGGCGAACGCCGGAATCCAGTTTAAATATGTCGTGCGAAGCACACGAAGCCTTTATGTCGTGTGCTTCGCACGTCATTCTTCACTGGATTCCGGCGTTCGCCGGAATGACGGGCTTGGATTTCTGGCGGCTGAAACATCCTTAAGTTCGGAGCATTGCGTGTAGCTCAATGTGCAGTTCCACTTGGCGGTGAAGCTGCGCAGGCTACCGCACCTGCGCTACTTCCCGGGGTTGGAGTGATGCACTTCTAAATTGAATTCGCCACGCGGCGTTCTGCATCCGACTGCCCTGCGCTAGCAATGCCGTAACGCTGGTCATTAATAAATCTGGAGAGGGCAGCGGTCTTTTCAGCATCCGGCGTAAGAAATATAAAATCCACGTCCCGTAGGTTGGGGTCGTGATCGCCATGCCGTTTCAATGCATGGATAACGTCTGCATCGGGCTTGGCTTCGGCCTTCAAGCTTTCAATAATTGGCATTAACTGGCACATCTGACTCATTGGCTATTGCGGATATGCTCTATGGCTGGTTGGTAACCTTGATCCGCTGCCTTCTTAAGCCAAAAAATAGCCCTTCTTCTGTCCTCAGATGACATCCTTCTATCAAGGAATGCGTATGCCGTGTACTGACAGTTGGCGTCGCCATTCTCGGCACCTATGATTGCCCACTTCATCGCCTCGTCAAGATTCGTCACTACGTTTGAGTAAAATCTTGAGAGGCGCAAAGCAGCTTTGCCAGAACCATCCAAGGCCTCGTTTGTTAGCTTCTTTACCTGCACAGGCGTTAGTACAAACTCTTGTTCGGAAAACGCCTGGCCGTCCGCGGCTAGCGCAGGCGCCACACAAGCTAATGCAAGAAGCAATAGCAACAGATGACGAAAGCACATATACAACCTCTCTTGGAGATGCTCTGATTTAATCTACCGCCGTGGCCTATGCTGAATTACTCAGAGCACCCTTAGGCACTACGCAACGCGTATCGCTTGGCTCGGACGCGATCAAGCATCCAGGTGATGGCAACTATCACCCCTCCAAGAAGAATGACAAGCAAGTTGTCATCAGCTAGGCCCCGAAATGACGGCACGCAATAGGCATTGACCAATTCCACCTGTACGCGTTGCCCAGTGTCCTTGAGCGAGTGGACGTCCTCTACAGGAATTAGGACATCATCACTTTGGCTACTTGGTGAAAGGACCCTAATGTGCTCTGCGCTTTCACGATGAAAGTGCCCTTTGTATGACCACGTAATTGGGACGCCCGTTCGCGCATACAAGTTAATCGCCATTAGGACGGCTACCACTAAGAACAAAGCAAATTTATGAAAATAAACCATGCATTCGTCAATCATTAAGAGACTCTAGGATTGGATTTGTAAGTGCATGCCTCTGTGTAATCGCATAACTGGCACGCTTCCATTGGAGAAAAACCTCTCTGAAATACAACTTGATACATGCAGAATCACTGTGCACTTGGCTGAAGATTTGGCCTATTGGATACCCCGTTCACTCCATGGGTGCTGATTGATATTAGCCGTCCGTTTAAATCAAACCAGAAATTCACGAACTGATCTTCCTCAAAGACCCGATTCGGATCCCCGCACTTCTTAGTGAAGTAATAGATTTCTTTTCCGATAGTTCGATCACCTTTCTTGTTACCTAATGGCCATTCTTTGTCCGGATGCCCGAGTAAAGCTTCAACGCTCGTCACCCCGTCGCCGAGTTGGACTTTCGATGTGTTTGATACGAGTCTGTCACGTGCTGCCGAGTCAATCTCCGAACAATCTCGTGGCTGGAGACCAATGGCTTGCTCGTTGGAGCTTCCCGAGTGGCAACTCACCAAGCATGCCGAAGCCATACAGAAGAACAATATGGATTTACTTTTTTCAAGCGCCGAGTTCATGTCGAAAACGCCTCAATGCTGAAGAGACCACAATGGCGGTGAGCCATCCAGAGCGGATTGTATAGAGCGACTATAGTCACGCACATCTTCTGGGCTCCATATCGTGGGGTATGGATACCCCGGTAAGACATCCTGCGAACCACCCGTAGCTGTAGGCGGTGTTGAGGTTACTGGGGTCGGTGACCTGGGTGAGGCGATCCAGGTTGTCGTATTGATACGCCGTCTTGGTGTTCTGGGTGGCGCTGTCGGTGCCGTTGTAGTTGTCGATGGTCTGCGCCAGGCGATTCAAGGCGTCGTAGCCCAATTGGCGCTGGATGCCCAGGCCATCGGCGCTTTGCACCAAGTTGCAGTTGGCGTCATCTCGTTTGATAGGTACTAAAACCGCGCGACGCATGCATTTCTCAGTCATAGAAGTGAGCGCCGGTAAAAAGCTGAGATTTCATCCCAGCCTACGAACTGTGCGACCGATGCCTGGCAAAGATGGCCATGCGTAGTGCATGACAGACCAGCGACGAGGTCATCCGGTCAGACATCGACCATCCGATCACGTGACGCGAATACAAGTCCAGCACCACGGCCAAGTACAGCCAGGCCTCGTCGGTAGGCTTGGATGTGGGTTTGCCAAAAAGATTTGCGCGTTACTTCTTCCGTCATGCGGCTTCTCCGTCGTTGAAGGAGTGGCAGCCTGGCACGCTTTTTTATCCCTATCTAGATGGGTAGACCGGACGCTTACTTGTATTCCTTGCGATCGCGCGATTTTTCACCTATCTGATCTGGTGTAAGACCCGCATCGGAGGAAGGGGGCAGTTGGGTCTGACATCAATCCCAATAGATCAAAGCTGGCTATATGAAATCTAGCTCTCACGCCTTCTGAGCACCCTGTTTACAAGGAAGCAAAGAATACATGCGGCAAATAATGAATTTGCAAGCACCCCAATCATTGTTGCTCGTGATATAGGTTGATCCGGCGCTTGCCATATCCAGGAGACTAGGTTGAGTGGGAAGCCAAGGATATATCCGAAGACTTTGGTACCTATACCAACACAACCGACCCGATCATTGCAGCCGATGTAATTTCCCGCGACGATTGCACAACAAGCTAGGTGCACGAAGGTTGTGCCGATGATAAAGACGAATGCATGAAACTTGTTCATTGGGAAAGGGAGCCACCTGAATGTGGAGGAGTGTATTTCCAAGTCCCTGGGTTACCCATTCCCGGAAAATTTGGATCTGGAGCCCAAGTGTTGGGGTTGCTGTTGGCTAAGTTTTCGAAATCTGTATTTGGAATACTTATAAAACCATCCGACCAGGATGGAGCATAGTTCACGCCCCCGGCTTCCAGTGTGCCTAGCGCAAAATCAGCGCAGTTATTAACAACTCCGTTATATGGTGTATCAAGGTTGGAGTTGGCGTAGTTGCGCATGGCCTGGTCTTGGTCCGGATTCGTCGGGAACTCAAGTTGCATTGGGTATTCGCTGCCATACATCTGGTCAAAGTCAGAGAGCGTAGCAAAGTTCACTACCGATACATCTTGCTGGCCGTCGACAATTCCGTTTTCCGAGTAATACGTCCACCCTGACTGATCATTGCCTACCAATACGGCAGCATGGCCACCTTCCCCGAAAGTGCCTCCTGAAATTGGAACAGCATGATGGTTGAGCAAGTAAATACCGTTCAATCCAGAAGGGTCTACACCCGTGAGTGGAGAATTGCTCACATAGGCATACGTGCTGCTCTGCCCGCCAAACAACCCGATAGGATCGCTCTGAACATATCGCCCACATCCCGGGCAATAGTCGCGAAAACCATTGTGCACCAGCCCCGTTTCGGCATCCGCATACTGACCCGCAAACCGCAAGTTGTAGGTGTACCCGTTACTCACCGGCGACTGCTCTGCCCACGGATTTCCCTGATACGGAAGCTGCCACACGGTGTTGCCATTGGCGTCAGCGATGGCACGAGGCGTACCCAGCTGATCTGCTGTGACATACGTCATCGTGCTACTACCACTCGACGTATCGATATTGGCCACCGGGATGCCGTCCATCCAGATGTAGTCCCGGTTGGTGGCGCCAGATTCGGCGAGCAGTTGCCCCGCTTCGTTGTAGACGTAGCTCTCCGTTTGGCCGTTGGCGATCTTCTGGATGCGCTGCCCCAGGGCATCGTAGGTGTAGTTGGCAAGGGTGCTGCCGCCCAACTGCGCCACCGTCAGGCGGTTACGGTTGTTGTACCCGAAGCCGTAGACGCTGCCGGCCCCGCTGATCGCCGTGGTGATGCCGTTGGCATCGACCGTCAGCGCCGCATTGCCCACGCTGACCAGCTGATGCGTATTCGGGTTGTAGCCGTAGGCACCCGTATAGAGGCCCGAGCCGGTCTTGCTGAGACGATCGCCGGCTGGGTTATACGTCACGCTTTCCAGCGCGTTGCCCCTTACATGCACTAATTTTTACGACTGCGAAGATTTGATCTCGTTGATGAAATCATCGATAGCTTTGAGTGCAACTGATTTTTCATGTGATAGCTCAGGACGCGTAACCTTGTTCACCCTACTTCTTCGTGTTTGCATCGCAGACATCTGTGCTGCTTGATTGTCGCTCATTGATAACGGACGCATGGTCAATGCATCCGCTAACTCATGCTCACTAATGAGGCCATGATTCGCGAAAGTTAACAAATCCGTCATGTGAG
>NZ_DATJMN010000392.1:0-10186 GCF_035508675.1 Dyella sp. | reverse complement strand
GTGAACTGCTGCATCAGCTGCAGCAGAATGCCCAGGCCGACCGAGCGGCGGAAATTGCGGTTCTCCAGGAACAGGTGCCAGCCGCGCTGCGGCATCTTCAGCTGCTCGCGGATGTCGTTCGCTTCGCGCTCGACGATTTCGGGGTTGCCGCGCAGGCGCTGCAGCACGTCCAGCGCTTCCGGCTCGCGTTGCTTCATCATCAGCCAACGCGGGCTGTCCGGCAAAAACAGCACGCCGAACAGGAAGAGTGCGCCAGGGATGGCGATCACGCCGAGCATCCAGCGCCAGTTGCCGGTGTAGCTGAAGGCCGTATCGGAAAGGAATGCCACAAAAATGCCGATGGTGATCATCAGCTGATACACCGAAATCATCGCGCCGCGAATGTATTCCGGCGCCACTTCGGCCAGGTACATCGGTGCGGTGAACGAGGCGATGCCAATGGCCAGGCCGAGAATGGCGCGTGCCGCGATCAGCATGCTGGGCGAGTGCGCGAAACCGCACAGCAGCGATCCGGTCACGAACAGCACTGCGCCGAGAATCAGCGAACGCTTGCGGCCCAGTGCAGAAGACAGCCAGCCGGCCATCAGCGCACCGACCGCAGCGCCGAACATCATCGAGCTGACGATCCATTCCAGTGCATGGTCGGAAATGCCGAAATCTTTCTGGATGAATTGTTGGGCGCCGGAAATCACGCCGATATCCAGGCCGAACATCAGGCCGGCCAGCGCGGCGAGCACGCAGGTAAAGATGGCGGTGGCCTTGGCGTGAGGCTTCACGTCCGAATGGGTTGTTGCAGTGGTTGGAATAATGCTGGCACTCATGAATGACTCCGTCATGGTTGTAGGTCGAACAAGTGCCTTTCCCCACACTTGCTCAACGTGCCGAATCCAACACGAGTCCGGATCCGGCTATGCATAAAATCAGGCACTCAGGTGCCTGATTCGCGGCAGGCCGTCCGTGACCTGCGCGACCAGTCTGTTTTCAGCAGCCTGGCCGAACGCGTCGCGCGGATGTTTTCATCTTCTTCACGACGCATAAAAAAGCCGGCTCATGCAGGCCGGCCGGTGAAACGAGGTTCGGGTATGCCGGTGAAGGGCACCTCGATGGCGAACAGGCCACCGGCATGCGGTTCGTTCGCAAGCGCCTCGGCGGAAAGTCCGTCGCGGGCACTGGTGATGTATAGCATGTTCAATCGTTCGCCGCCGAAGGCGACCCGGGTCGGCTGGCTGGCCGGCACGCGGATGACGAGGTCCTCCTTGCCGTCGGGCGTATAGCGCACGACACGGCCGGAGCCCCATTCCGCATTCCATAGCCCGCCTTCGCTGTCCACGGCGGAGCCATCGGGCTCGCCGGGCTGTTGCGACAGGTCGATGTGCATGCATGCATCGGCCACGCGGTCGCCGTAGCTGCAGCGATGCACGGTGCGCCGCCACGAGTCACAGTAGTACATGGTGGCGCCGTCGGGGCTGAAGGCGATGCTGTTGCTGATGGCGACCGGTCCCAGCGGCAGTGGTTCCAGCGTCAGATCGTGGTTGAGCCGATAGAAGCCACCGGCTGCACGCCGTGCTTCACCGCTGGCCGGTTCGTGCAGGGTGCCAAATACAAAGCGTCCCTGGCGATCGCAGGCGCCATCGTTGAGGCGTGTCGGCAAGCCGGCTTCCACCTCGGCGATGCGGCGCAGTTCACCGCTTTCTTCATGAAAGAACGCCAGTCCGCTCGCCAGTCCGAGCAGCAGCCAGCCATCGTCTTCGCACAAGGCGAACGAGGCCAGTCGCTCGGGCATTGGCCAGCGGCGCGTGCTGCCGTCGGCAGGGTGATAGCGCCACAGCAACGATGCATGGATGTCGGTCCAGTACAACGACTGGCTGCGCGTGCACCAGGTCACGCCTTCGCCGAGCGTGTTCTGTGCGTCAAGCACCAGCGGGCTCTCGAGACTCATGCCCAACCACCGTCGACAATGAAATCGTGGCCCGTGCACATGCGGCTATCGTCGGCACCCAGGAACAAGGCGGCGCGTGCGAGATCGTCCGCGCCCAGAAAGCCGGGCATGCATTGCTTGCGGCGAATCTCTTCCTCGCCGGCTTCATCCAGCCACAGCTCGCGCTGCTTGTCGGTGATCACCCAGCCGGGCACCAGGGCATTGATGCGGATCTGGTCCTTGCCAAGTTCGCGCGCCAGGCCGTTGACCAGGCCGCGCACGGCGGACTTCGCCATCGCGTACATGGGATAGCCGGCGTTCTTGATCATCCAGCCGGTGGAGCCCAAGCAGATGATCGAGCCGCCACCCAGCTCGCGCATGCCCGGCACGACCGCCTGCGCGGCGAAATACTGATGGCGCAGATTGACCGCGATGCTCTGCTCGAACTCTTCCGGCGTGGTGTCCTGCAGACGATGGCGGCGGTCGTTGGCGGCGTTGTTGATCAACACGCTGAAGCGGCCAACGCTTTGGCTTGCCGTGGCAATCGCCTGGCGCAGCGCCGCGATGTCGGTGACGTCGCAGCGCAGGAACTGCGGTGCATGACGTACGTCGGGGAGCGAGGCGATCAATGCAGCTGCGCTGGTGTCGTCGATATCGAAAAAGGCGACGCGCGCACCCTGTTGCGCGAAGTGCGCCACGAACGCGGCGCCGATGCCGGTCGCGCCGCCAGTAATCAGTACCGCGCGGTCGGCCAGGCTGGGGTAGGTGGCGAACATGGAACTGCTGGACATGGTCGACGACATTACCATTCCGCCACGCTGCCGTCGTTATGACGCCAGATCGGATTGCGCCAGCGATGACCGATGGCCGCGCGCTCGGCGACGTAGGCCTCGTTCACCTGCACGCCCAGGCCAGGTCCGGTCGGCATGGTCACGTAGCCGTCTTCGTATGCGAACACGCTGCGGTCGGTGATGTAGTCGAGCAGATCGTTGGTGGCGTTGTAGTGGATGCCCAGGCTCTGTTCCTGGATGAAGGCGTTGTGGCACATCGCATCCAGTTGCAGGTTGGCCGCCAGCGCGATCGGTCCCAGCGGGCAGTGCAGCGCCAGCGCCACGTCGTAGGCTTCGGCCATCATCGCAATCTTGTGCGTTTCGGTGATGCCGCCGGCGTGCGAAGGATCGGGCTGGATGATGTCCACGCCGCCGGTCGCGAACACGCGCTTGAAGTCGTAGCGCGAGTACAGGCGTTCGCCCAGCGCGATCGGCGCGGGCGAAATGCTGGCCAGTTCCGGAATGCATTCCAGGTGATCGGACAGCACCGGCTCCTCGATGAACATCAGCTTGAACGGCGCCAGCTCGCGCATCAGCACCTTGGCCATCGGCTTGTGCACGCGGCCGTGGAAATCCAGGCCCAGGCCGATATCCGGCCCCACGGCATCGCGCACCGCCTGCACGTTCTCCAGTACGCGCTGCACTTTCTCGTGCGTGTCGACGAAGTGCATCTCCTCGGTGGCGTTCATTTTTACGGCGGTGAATCCACGCGCCACTGCGTCTTTCGCGGCCTTCGCGGTGTCCGACGGACGATCGCCGCCGATCCACGAATACACCCGGATGCGCTCGCGCACCGGGCCGCCCAGCAGTGCATACACCGGCACGCCCAGATGCTTGCCCTTGATGTCCCACAGTGCCTGGTCGATGCCGGCGATGGCGCTCATCAGGATCGGGCCGCCGCGGTAGAAGCCGCCGCGATACATCACGTTCCAGTGATCCTCGATGTGGCGGGGGTCCTTGCCGACCAGGTAATCAGCCAGTTCATCGACCGCCGCTGCCACCGTATGCGCACGGCCTTCCACGACCGGTTCGCCCCAGCCGCTAATGCCTTCATCCGTATCGATGCGTACGAACAGCCAACGCGGCGGCACGAGGAAAGTGGTGAGACGGGTGATTTTCATGCGGGATTTCCTTGGGAATGTGTTTTCCAGGCTTGAGCGAAGGCGTGGGCGCGGCGACCGACGTCGTTCGCGTCACGGCCGGGTGCGTAGAGTGCGGAGCCAAGGCCGAAGCCGTTGGCGCCCGCAGCGATATAAGGGGCCATGTTGTCCGGCGTGATGCCGCCGACCGGCAGCATCGGCAGCTCGCGCGGCATCACCGCGCGCCATGCCTTGAGCACCGGCGGCGTCAGCAGTTCGGCGGGAAACAGCTTGATTGCATCGGCGCCGGCCTGGATGGCGGCAAACGCTTCGGTCGGCGTGGCCACGCCAGGCACGCAGTACAGGCCGGCGCGCTTGGCGGCGGCGATCACGCGGATGTCCGCGTGTGGCATCACGATCAGCCGGCCGCCTGCTGTGGCGACTTCGGTGACCTGCTCGGGCTGCAGCACGGTGCCGGCGCCGATCAGGCAGCGCTGTCCCAGCGCGTCGGACATCAGCCGAATGCTTTCCAGCGGCTGGGGTGAATTCATCGGCACTTCGATGACGCGGAAGTCCGCGGCGACCAGCGCGTTACCGATATCCAGCGCCTCTTCCGGCCGAAGGCCGCGAAGAATCGCCACCAGGGGAAGAGCATCGAGCCACGCGCGCATCATGTTGTTACTCCGGAAAAGGAATGAAGCTTGGCTTGGGCCAGCAATCCGGCGGCAGAAGCCAACTGCCAAAGCCCTTGCGCTGCGGCATCGTCGATGACAGCGGGCGGGGCATAACTGAAGTGATGGGCGGCCAGCGCATAGCGCTCGCATAGCGATGCTTCGCCGATCAGGCACAGCGGCGAAACGCTGCCGCCGCCGCGCAGGCGTGCGATGCGGAATTCTTCGCCGATCAACAGGCCGGAGAGAAAATCCGGCACCTGCGCAGGCGCCAGCTCGCCGGCAAGCATCAAGGCGCGTGTGGAGAATAGACGGCTAAAGATGCCTTCGGCGCCGCTGTCCCTGGCGGCAAGCACGCCGCGAACGAAGGTTTCGCTGGCAAAAGCGGCCGGTGGCTCGGCGGGAAGGCCGGCGCCGAGGATGGAATGCTTGATCAACAGCGCGTACATCTCGCCGGTCATGACCGTATCGAAGGCGACGATGCGGCCGTCGATCACCGTGGCCCACTTGCTGTGCGTACCCGGCAGGACGAAACGCATATTGGCCTGATACAGCGGCTGCCGCGCCAGCGCGCCGATGATCTGCGTTTCCTCGCCGCGCATGACGTCAGCCGGCTGATGCCGCTGCAGCCCGGGCGCAATCCACAAGGCATGGCTGCTGCAGTCGTCCACCCGCAGCATGCCGTGCGCGATGCTCGCCGCATCGGCGGGCAGGGCGACATAGGGCACTTCGCGCCAGCCCTGGCGGCTGCCGACCATGCCGGCGGCCACCGCGACGCAGGCCGGCCAATCGGCGGTGATGGCCTGCAAGGCGCCGACGAATCCGCCCTCGGGCAGCTGGCGGATACCCCAAGCCTGCTGGCGCGAGGCCATGACCTTGCCGTCGCCATCATAAAGATAGGCACGCAGGCTGCTGGTGCCCCAATCCAGTCCAATCAGTCGCACGCCGGTACTCATGCGGACTTCCTCGCGCGGCGCTTGCCGTTCATGTTGGCGCTTGAATCCACAATCATCTGTTGCATCGCACTTCGCGCCACTTCGGGCTGCCGCCGCCGGATCGCGTCGAACACTTGCTGGTGATAGGGCAGGGAGTATTTGAAATCGCCGCTCTTGCGCGCGGACTGGACAAAGAAGGAGCCCAAGGCGGTTTCCACCACGGAGAACAGGGATGCCAGCAATTCATTATTGGTTGCAACCAGTACGGCCTCATGGAACTGCAGGTCCGCCTCGGCCCATTCATCACTATTGCGTGCCGCTTCCATCGCGCGATACGCCGACTCGATCTGCTTGAGCTGGGTCTCGTCGCAACGGCGGGCAGCCAGGGCCGCCGCGGCAGGCTCGAAGATTTCGCGCATCTGCACCAGCTTCTGCACGAAATCGGCGGGCGGCATCGAGGCGCAGCGCCAAGCCAGTACGTCGGCATCGAGCTGATGCCAGTAGCGCTCTTCGCGCACGCGCGTGCCCACTTTCGGCCGCGCCTCGACCAGGCCCTTGGCGGATAGCACGCGCATGGCTTCACGCAGCGCCGTGCGGCTCACGTCCATCTGCTCGGCCAGCGTCTCCTCGCGGGGCAGCACCTCACCCGGCCGAAGCCGGCCGCTCACGATCCGCACCCCAAGTTCCTGGATGACGTGACCATGCAGATTGCGGACGTTTGTGACTCTCATCGGTGCTCTGATTGATTGAAGGAAAAGCGATCAGCGTGCTGCGTTGCGAAAGTGCTTATGCGTAGGGTGGGTTGACGGAGGGTGTCCGCGCGGCGCGTAACGAATGCGTATCTGTCACGTCGCTGGCTTATAACAGTCGCTTTTTCAACCCTGTCGACATCACTTTCCACCCCATGCCAACTACCACGATCTTGCCCGAGTTCTGCTTGCTCGATGACCATGCTGCAGTGCGTAAAGCCCCCGCGGTCATGCGTCTATATAATCATACAATATGCTCAGAAGCGACAGGGCATATGAGCGTCCGGTCTCATAGATTTCGTAAGGGGATCTGCTTGAAATCTGTAATGCTGCTCTGCTCCATCTTCATGGCCGCCTTGCTGCTGCCGTTCGCTGCGACAGCCGGCCAGGCAACCCGCGCGTCGTTCGGCCACACGGTGGATGGACAGGATGTCGAGATTGTCACGCTGACCAATAGCCATGGCATGCGCGCACGCGTCATGAGTTACGGCGCGTCGCTGCAATCGCTGTGGGTGCCGGATCGCAACGGCAAGCTCGCCGACGTCGTACTTGGCTACGACACACTGCAGGGCTATCTCGATCGGCGCCAGTATTTTGGCGCCACGGTTGGGCGCTATGCCAACCGCATTGCGCGCGGCAAATTCACGCTGGATGGCAAAACCTATAGCCTCACCTTGAATGACGGCGCCAATTCCTTGCATGGCGGCACGAAAGGCTTCGACATGCAGGTGTGGAAAGTGCTCGACGTGAAGCCCGGCCCCACGCCCAGCGTAACCATGGAATACGTCAGCCCCGATGGCGACCAGGGGTACCCCGGCAGGCTGACGGTCAAGGCCACCTACACCTTGAGCGACGATAACCAGCTCAAGATTGCCTACCTCGCCACCACGGACAAGCCGACCATCGTCAATCTTTCCAATCACACATATTGGAATCTCGGCGGCGAAGGTTCCGGTTCGGTGATGGATCAGCAACTGATGATTCCGGGCAACGCCATCACGCCGGTCAGCGATGCAGCGTCGATACCGACTGGAGACATCGCTGCCGTCGCGGGCACGCCGTATGACTTTCGCGTCGCCAAGCCGATCGGCCGCGATATTCGCGATGGCCGTTCGCAGCAATTGCTGTTCGGCAAGGGCTACGACATGAACTGGGTGCTCAGCCGCAAGGAAATCGAGCCGCGCGTGGTGGCGCGCGTGGAAGATCCGCATTCCGGCCGTGTGATGACCCTCTGGTCGAGCAAGCCCGGCCTGCAGTTCTATTCGGGCAATTTCCTGGATGGCACTACGGTCGGCAAGGATCACCACATTTATCGCCAGGGCGATGCCTTCGTGCTGGAACCGCAATTGTTTCCAGATACGCCGAACCATCCGAACTTCGGTTCCGCGCGGCTGGCGCCGGGCGAGATCTATCGCAACGTGATCGTCTACCGTTTCGGTATCGACCAGGCGGCGAAATAACACCTGGGCGGGTCGTCACGTTGCCGGCACCCTCGCCTGCATCAACCGTGTCGAAGCCGGGCGCACCGACGGTACGGCCAGCCTGTTGTGGAGAGATCGCTGGAAAACCGCATCCGCCACCCGGATCGCAGCTTGAGCCTGGGCTTGCGTTTCAAACTTTAAGTTTCCCCTCGGAGCATCGCCCGGTGATGCTCCTTTTTTTTATTCCTGGCGGTTGCATGCGTGCGTGCGGCTTGTGACCCTTGCGATACCGATGCGTACCCACCACAAGGCACGAGCCTGGCGCGTGACGCGCACTTACTATGCCAAAGGCAAAAATAGGTCAGAAACTTACAACAAAATAGGACTTCTTCTTGCGTAGAATTCGCCTTTTATTGCTTTCATGTGTTGATGCACTCTGATTGCGGGGAATCCTTCTACGCTATCGAGGACGTGCCATGTTCCGCTTTTCACGCAAGCTTCTCCGTAAAACGATCCTGACCACGATGATTGCCTTGAGCATCCCCAGCGTGGTGGCCGCGCAAGATGCCGCACCCGGCACAGGGCTGGGGCAGGCATGGCCGAATGCGCCGGATGTCAGCGCGAGTGCGCACTATCACGTGTATCGCTTCGAGCGTGACGGTGTTGCGTACATCCAGGTCAACGATCTGCAAGGGCAGGTGCGTGCAGCCGTTGCCACGACGCAAAACGCAACGTTCGCCTTGCCGATAGGCATGGATGCTCAGCATGTCGCCATCGCCATCGCCACCGGGCCGGCGTCGCCGGACCTGACGCAGGTGGTTTACCAGGACAGCAATCTGACGATCACCGCCGTTCCACAAGACGACGGCAGTGTGAGCATCATGGCGATGATGGCCAACTGTCCCGATCCTGGGCAGTGCTCCGCGAATCGGGTTACCCAGTGACGATCACGCGGCGCAATCCCCATTGCGCTCACCTTGCCCATAGTCGAACCGGCGCGACGGCGGCGGCGCGCTGGCTCGTTCGTGAGCCAGCGTCGCTCAGCAACGCGGTAAAGCGAAGCCCGGCAGAGGTCGTGCGCCAACGCGCATTTCCGTGGAACAAGCGTGTCAACAGCTGCAATTCGCTATCGGCGGTCACACGGGTGCCGAGTTTGGCGGCCACGCCCTTGCGCGCCTTCGCCTGCAGAAGGCCATACGCAACCTGGGATTCCTCCAGCGTACTGTCCATGCGCAAGACTACCCATGGAGCGCCGTCGCGCCGCCCCATGCGCAGGCTGAGATGGACGCCGATGCAGGCGGGCGAGGCGCTGAAATTCGCAGCCGCTGAACACGCCATGCGATAGAGCACGACTTGCGACGCCCCGCTCAGGAAACGTAGCCGACGCCCTGGCGTTTCGCAGGAATAGGCGATGCCCGCTTCGCGCAACGCGGTTCCGATGGTTTCCTCCATCGCCGCAGCCAGCCCGCGTTCGCGCCACGCGCTAGGGTAGATGCTTTCGGCGATGTGGTAGACCTCGCGCTGGACATTCCAGAAGTCCTGGCTGTAGTCGTCGCGCATCGACTCGGGTATGAAGCGCTGCATGACACGGGTGTAATCCATGCGCAGGATGCCCACGACGCACTCCAGCGCCTGGGAAGTTTGTTGCAACCGATCCTCGCTCAATACCAGGCTTTTCTTGGCCACCTTCTGCGTCTGGAAGGTTTCGTGTCGAAGCGCGTCAAGCATCTGTGCTTGCGCGGAAAGGCGAGCAGCAAACAGATAAAGGCAGGTGATCATGGAAGCGAGCAATGCTTGAACTTGTTGAACATTGGGGTCCGGCACCCACTTCACGACCAAGCAGATGCTGATCAGGCAAAGTGTTCCTCCAAATACGGAGGCTCGCCACCCGTGTTTGAGTGCCAAGCCAAGCGCAGGGAAAGAGAGCACCAGCATCACGGCCGGCTTGACGGTCTCCGGCACGATCCAATACAGCAATGTCAGCGCGGTGAATAGCGAAACAGAGATCAAGCCATCTCTCGACGCGGCACTAGTCTTCATGGCTCGCCACGACGGCCACCGCAGCGACCCCTCATGATGATGAATATGGATGATGACCACCCATGGCGTCACCATGAGTAAGACAAGATAGAGGTCAATAAAGAGCGAAAAGGCGATGCCCGCCGGCATGTGATAAGGGCCGCTTTTTGAATGTATCGTGGAGATGATCGCAAGGCTTGCAGCCGCCCAAAGCACTGCTAATAAGACCGTGCAATACAGGACCTTTCTGACATCGACCAAATCCTGAGAGGGGAAAAGCGCGGCACGCGTGCGGAACCACCACACCACTGGCATGGCCAGCATGATGGGCGGTATAGAAGCGAGAAGAGCCCATGTGTGCCCAAAATCCTCCGCGTACCCGAGGTTGCGATAAGCAAGCGGCACCACCTCGCCGATTACCAGTGCAGGCCAATAACGATAGGGAACCAACAAAAGACAGGCAATGCGCAATCCCGCCGCGAACGGCCAAGGCGCATTCGATAGCGCCCCCAAAACGACTAAATAAGCCAGCGCGTAACCCACCGCTATCCCAAGATGCGCCAA
>NZ_DATJMN010000391.1:0-9879 GCF_035508675.1 Dyella sp. | reverse complement strand
GGGTTCGCGCTTCATGTCGAAGAGCCCGGACGCTCCGACGCCCATCCAGGTTTTGACCGAGCTGGAAAACGAAGCCGGTGACACCGTCAGCTACGACTTGTTCGTCCAGCTGAAGCAGAAGCCGACGTACGGCGACCAAGTGCTCCGCGGTCGCGAAGAAGCGCTGAACAACTTCACGGACAAGATCAGCATCGACCAAGTGCGTTGCGGCGTGAACGCCGGTGGCCGCATGAGCCGCAAGCGCACGCTGCACGACCTGCGCAGCGTGGCACGCCAGAAGATGGCCGAGTGGTGGGCACGCTGGACCGATGAAGTGACCTTCATCTATGGCTCGGGCATGCGCGGCACGAATCCGGACTTCATCGAAGATCCGGATTACGCAGGCTTCGCCAACAACGCGCTGACGGCACCGGATAGCGATCACGTGTTATTCGGCGGTAACGCGACCAGCGATGGCACGGTGGCCGTGGCCGATACCTTCGACCTCGGCATCATGGAACGCGCCGTGACCAAGGCCGACACGATGGGCGGCGGCTCGGACGGCAAGATCAAGATTCGCCCGATCAAGATCAACGGCGAAAAGCGGTACGTGATCGTGATGAGCACGTTCCAGGAGCACTCGCTGCGCTTGTCAGCCAACGGCACCAGCCAGTGGTTGGACATCCAGCGTGCAGCCGCGGCCGCACAGGGCGCCAACAACCCGATCTTCACGGGTTCGATGGGCATGTACCGCGGTGTGATCCTGCACAGCCATCCGGCGGTGATTCGCTTCTACGCCGGTACCGATGGCCTGCAGCCCTGTGCACGTGCGCTGTTCCTGGGCGCCCAGGCGATGGTGATGGCGTTCGGCTCGCCGGGTTCGGGTCTGCGCTACGACTGGAACGAGGAAACGGAAGACCGCGGCAACCAGATCGTCATCAGCTCCAGCACCATCCTGGGCATCAAGTCGACCCAGTACAACGGCGCGCGCTTCTCCGGCCTGGCGCTGGATACCTACGCCGCCGACCCGAACGTGTCGACGCCGTCGACCAACTGATCGTCGCTTGCCATTGGGGCAGGGCCTTGAACGCGGCGCTTTCCAGCGCCGCGTTCCTTTTTGAAGCTTTCAGAGGACACTCTCATGACTCAGTACAACAATGCATTGCTGAAGTCGATGATCACGCCCGAAGCCAGCGGCGCGGTCTATGTCGACCGTCAGCAGCAGAATCTCGCGTTTCCCAACGTGGTACCGGCGCAACTGAACATCGGCGATCAGTTTCAGATCGGCGTTGTGCCAGCGGGCAGCGTGCTTATCCCGTGGTTGTGCAATCTGCATTTCCCAGCGCTGGACAGCAATGGTTCGCCCACGCTGGCCGGTTCGATCGGTACCGCCAACACCCCGGCTGCGCTCGCTGCCGCTGCCGCATTCACCGCAGCCAAGAACGTCGCGGGTTCCTCGCTGCTCACTCCGCAGCAGGTGATCGGCGATCCCGAGGTGGATACCCCGATCTACCTCACCGTGACGACGGCTGCGGCGACGCCCGCGAATACTGGCCTCATCTGGGCCGACCTCGCGCTGCGTGCATGGCGTGACGATACCGACAGCGGCAACCAGACCGCGTAATAGGTTGACCATCACCCGGCGCAAGCCGGGTGATCCCTTCTCCCCAAGCATGGTGATCGCATGAAGATCTGCAGCAAGATTCCCGCGCATAAGGGCAACGCGCGCGAGGTGGACATACACGGCACGCGCTACGCCTTCAAACACACGCTCGATAACCAGGATCGGGTGCTCTACGTGGCGGAAGTGAAGAATCCCAAACATCAGGAAGTGCTGCTCAACAGCGGCGACTTCTACCCGTTCGATCCGAACGACGAGCGCCAAGCTGTCCTGCGCCGCGAGGAAAAGCCGAAGGAGGAAACCTCTCCGGCCACAGACCTCGGCTTTGACCAGGCGACGCTGGATGAAGCCAACAAGCTGCTGCTGGGCAACGTGCAAGCCGTATGCACGGGCGTCTCCAAGGTATCCAGCGGCAAGGTTGTGCTGGCCGCGATCGCGCTGGAGCAGAAGGGCACCAACCGCAAGGGCGTGCTTCAGGTGCTCAACACCACGGTCGAAGGCCTGAAGGCGGCCGGCAAGCTTACCTGATCCGATGAACCTGGGACACCTGCGCTGCGCGGTCCGCCAGATACTGAAAGACGAAGTCGAACCCACGTTGTGGTCGGACGAACAGATCAATCGGTATCTCAATAACGCCGTGCGGGAGGCGTGCCTGCGCGCGCGGCTGCTCAAGGATGACCATCTCAGCAAGCCGGAACTGTGCCGCTACACGGTGGCACCGGGCAACACCGTGATCAGGCTTCGGCCCGAAGTGTTGGTGGCGCGCTCGGGCCATCTCGGCAGCGAGCGACAGAAGCTGTGGATGGTGACCGCCGAGTCCATGGATCGGATCTACCCGCAGTGGGAAGCGGATGTGTCGTGCCCGGGACAGGCCGGCTACGGCATCATGGACCTCTCGCAGAAGACCATTCGCCTGTTTCCAGTCCCGCTGGCGCCGGATGTTCTTCACTTGCGCGTCTGGCGGCAACCGCTGGAATCGGAAGAGATGCGGCGCGACACCGATCGGCCGGTCATCCAGCTGCCCGACTTCGAAGAACTCAAGCACTGGGCCGTGTACGAGTGCTACCAGACGCGCGAAGGCGAAGAGAATCTCGACACGCGCGCGGCCACGCACCTGGCCACGTTCGAACAGCGCTTCGGCGCACGCCCCTCTCTTCACGAGATGGCACGGTGGGCCGACTCACCGCCGCGCCATCGCCGCACAATCATGTGGTGATCCATGGAGCCTATTCAGCAGGATCTCTCCATCCAGCAAGGCGCGACGTTCCAGCAGTCGTTGCAATGGTGCAATGGCACGCCGACGTTCATGGCGATCACCAATGTGCAGACGGGTCTGCCAACATTGATCACGGTGCCGAGCCATGGACTGACTCAGCCGACACCGGTATGGATCACCAACGTGAAGGGCGCATGGTCGCTCAATACCAGGGGCTACCGCGACACGCCTCCGCGCTACGCGAGCGTGATCGACGCCAACACCCTGGCCATCGACTGGGATACCGGGTGCGATCCCCCCTACCAATCCGGCGGCGTGTTGACGTTCTACGCGCCCATGAACCTGACTGGCTACACCGCGCGCATGCAGATTCGTCCAGCACCGGGTCCGATCTTTCCGTCATGGCCGCCAGGGCAATGCAACCCGGGCGAGATTCCGCCGCCGTACATCGAACTCAACACGTCCAATGGTGGCATCACCATCACGCCGGCAAGCGGCACGATCAGCTTGCTGATCACGGCGGCGCAGACGCAGAGCTTTGAGTGGGCGAACGCCGTCTATGATCTGCAGCTCACCGCAGCCGACGGTGTAACCGTGACGAAGCTCGCCGAAGGCAATGTCAACGTCATACCGGCTGTGACACAGCCGGTATCGCCAACGCCGTCGCCTACACCAACACCTGCGCCGTCACCATGATGCAAAACGATGACGCCGTCGTCATTCGAGATAGCGACGAAATGGCGTGCATCGTGGAAGAAGCGAAACCGATCGTTGTTGTAGCCGATCGGCCGCAAGTGTTGGTGGTGCCGGGACAAGCCTGTCCACCGGTCGTGGTCAGTGACCGCGTCGAAGAGCGCGTGATGGTGCCTTGGCAGCCGCCGGCACCCATCGTACGCATGGGTTTTGCTGGACCGCAGGGCATACCGGGTCAGGTCGGTGACCTGAGCTTTACCGTTACCGCCGCTGTCGACGTCGGTTATCCGCAGGTCGTGGCGATCGTTGACGGTGCAGCGCACCTGGCGGACCCGACGAACGTGGCGGACATGATGGCCGAACTGGCCATCACCACGCAGGCCGCAGCAGCGGGCAATCCCGTCACCGTCAACATCTTTTTCAGTCTGTCCGAGCCGGGTTGGAACTGGCAGCCAGGCCGTATGTACCTGGGCCCAGCGCCTGGCCAGATATCGCAATCACCATCGACCACTGGCGCACTGCTGGAAGTCGGCCGCGCCGTGAACGCGACCACCATCAACTTCAACATCCGCACACCCATCATGCAGTGAGGCACGACACATGACCGTTCAAAAGCTGCTGTATCTCAACAGCAATGGCATGGAGCAGCAGTACACACCACTAACATCTAGTGCCGGATCAAGTAGTGCTGGGCAAATCCCTGCGCTTGGTGCTAACGGCCTACTCGATGCATCGTTCATTCCAAGCACAACGGGATCGCTGAGTGCACCCGCCACGGAATCCATTGCCGCTGGCGCTGCCGTGAACATCTACAACAATGCCGGGACGATATCCCTGCGAAACGCAAACGCGACCGATGCAACCAAGCCATGCAATGGATTTGCACCGGCAGCGATCGCGAGCGGCGCAACCGGCACGGTCAATTTTCCGGGACAGCTCAATAGTGGGGTGTCTGGACTCACGCCAGGAGCGCTGGTATTCCTTGGCACGACTGCCGGGCAGTTCACATCGACACCACCGGCTACGACGGGTAACCTGGTCCAGCCATGCGGATATGCCTTGACGGCGACCGAGATGTTGCACCTGTGGGCGCCGGGAATGGTTTACTAAGTCATGACATCGCCACTGGTCCTGGGGGCAAATGGACTGCCAGCGCAGTTGTCCGATGGTTTCATCACCCCGCCAGGTTATATCGATGGATTGCAGCTTATTTGGAACAGCGCGAGTTCCATAAGTGTCACGTCAGGGTCGGCTTACATTCCTAGCCTGGGTTTCGCTATTAATGCAAGCTCTACCCTAACGCTGAGTGGGCTATCCCTCTCGGCATCGTCGTGGTATCACATATTTATAAATAACAACTCAAGCACTCCGTCGATCAATTGCGTAACGACAGCTCCTGACAGTCCTTACAACGGCACAGCATGCGCAATGATCGGCGATACATCCCAAAGATATGTAGGTAGCATCCTAACCGATAGCAGCGGAAATATTGTTCCATTTGAGCACGCTTTAAATAGAATTTCCTATTTAAATGGTTATGGGTCAACGCCCTATAACGTTTTAAGTGCAGGATCTGCTACAGCTTCAACATCCATTTCTCTTTCATCTTACGTGCCAGTTACCGCAACTGTTGCTCAATTGGCTTATCTGGACAATTCCACGTCAGGAGGAACATGCAATATTCAGTCGTCTGTTGGATCAAATATCGTTTTGCAGGTGCAGCAAATATCATCTGGAGGACGACCAGCTTTATATACTCAAGCTGTTTTTGATTGTCCGTGCCCATCACAGTCGATTGCCTATTTCAATAGCGCTTCTGGTGGAAGTAAAAATATTGATGTTATTGGATATGTATATGCTCGCTGATAAAGCATTTTTTTATAAGAAACACGATGACGTTGTGAATGTCTTTTTTTCCCAAAGGTGACGACATCCCATGGCGCGTAACGCAGCTGGACAGGAGGACGGCTACGGAAAGTTGCGCTTTGGCCGTGGCGTCGATAACCGAAGCGAGAAAAGCCGGCTTGAAGAAGGTTTTTCTCGCATAGCGGATAACCTCGACATTTCAACCAATGCGGTGCTCACCCCGCGAGAGGGGTCCACGTTAAAGGCAGCGCTCACTGGCGCCCATTCGTTGCATGCCTTTGAGCATTTCCCCTACGCGTTTGTAGGGGATGCTAAGTCGATCTACCGCATGGACAGCAACTACAACCTGGTGCAGCTCGTATCGGGACTCAACGGCACGACGATCTACTACGAGCAGTTGGGCAATAAGGTGTTCTGGTCGAATGGTTCGGCCAACGGCATCGTCAATCCGGATGGGAGTACGGCACCCTGGGGCATTGAAACGCCACTGCCATCGTTCGCAGTGACGGCTGTTTCCAACGGTGGGATGTACTGCGGACGATACGGCCTCACGCTCACGTTTGAATCAGCGAACGGCGAAGAGAGTGGTGCTCCGGAACCAGTGTTCCTCGACGTACCGGATGGTGGGGGTATCCAGGTGACAAACCTGTCGCCGCCATCCACCAATGCGCCGCAGCGGATTCGATTTTATTGTACGCAGCCAAACGGTACGGACTTGCTATTCTCGCAAACAGCACCGGTGAATACGTCGCAGTGGACACTGGGGGCGCAGATCCTTGGGCGGCCACTGACCACGCTGCTGAAAGACCCGATGCCGCCAGCAACACACCTGCTGGCAAAGGCCGGTTGCATCTTTGGCGCCGTTGGCAATCTGCTCATGTGGACCGATCCGTTGTATTACGGGGTGACTGATCTCAGCAATAACTACATCCCTTTCGCATCCCCGCTACGGATGATCGCAGCGCCCGAATCGGTGCGATTCATCCTTTACGTCAGCGACGGCGAGAAAGTACATCGACTGGAAGGGGCGTCTATCGCTACGGCCTCCCGAGTCACTGTGCAGTCGCAGGGCTGCGTGCCAGGATCCATGGTGATGGTTCCAGCTGACGCACTCAACCTCAACGACGTCTTCAAGCCAGTGCCGGTATGGATCGGAGGAGAAGGCATTCCTTACGCCGGTACCGAAGAAGGTGCCATTCCGCTGCACGATAAGTTCGTGTACCCGATATACGACAACGCGGCGGCGATGTTCCTACGGCGAAATGGTGCAAACCGTTATTTAGTGGCTGGCCAAGGCGGCCGCACCTCGGCACTCGCGATGAGCGACTGCGCCGAGATTCGTATCGTTCCCTAACGCATGAACCCGCTTGCGCAAGCGCCGCCGGTTGAGGCCGCGCAACGGCTTGCCGTGTGCCGAACCTGTTCGGAGCGCGGATTCGCGCCCGTGATCAAGTCCGAGATCTGTAAGAAGTGCGGCTGCTTCCTGATCGCCAAGACGAAGCTGCTCGACTCCCATTGCCCGCTCAACAAGTGGTGATACCCATGATGAAAGATCTGTCTGCCCGCGTCCGGGCTGAGTTCGCGCGCGCCATGCGTAACTTCCGTTACGAGCGGACATCCAGTGGCGTCTACTTTCCAAGTGCAAGGGTGGCGATCGGAGGTACATTCGGTCACCGCATGGATGATGGCCCGTGGATCTACGACCACAACACGGCCGTATACGAAGGGTTGGATTTCATCCTGAGCGCCATCTTCAGTAGCGGAGGCTTGCCTGCCACGTTGTCGCTGGCGCCATTTAGCAATAACACGGCGCCTAGCCCATCACTGACGGCCGCCACCTTTGCGGCACAGCAGGGCGAGTACACGCTCTACACGCAAACCACTCGCCAGGCCTGGATTACCAACGGTGCGTCGTCAGGCCAGCAAGTGTCAAACAGCAACTCCGTGGCGACGTTCACCATTGGTAGCGCGGCGGCGACGATTACCGGTGCCGGTTTCATTGCCAATGCGACCGGGAAGGGCGCAACGACGGGAACATTGTTCGCAGCGTCGCTCTTCAGTAACTCGAATCAGCTGAGCGCTGGAAGCACGTTCCAGCTCATCTATTCGTATGGAGCGCAGCCGCTAAGCAGCTGACGATGACCGCGCCGTATTTCGGAACCTGGTGGCTGATTGCGCCACCCAACGTGGATCCGTCCGTGGTCGCTCGCGCCCGCAAGGTCGTCGGCGAGCTGAAAGAGCGGGAAGCGCTCACAGGTGCCCACGTGCTGAAGCGCGCGGTGTCCTTGAACGATGGAACGGTGATCACCGCGAGCACCAACCATGGCAATGTGGTGGTGACGATTCAGTCACCGACGCAAACCGCGGAAGTGCCTGACAACATTGCCAATATGTGGGTGCCGCGCGGATTTGTGTTGTATCCAGCATGGCAAGCAAACCCGCTGGGTGTTGGATTGCCCATCATTCTGGATAGCAGTGTGGGTCCATACGACCCCGCCAATATGGCTCCAGGGCTAGATACGTCCCGTTGGACCCCGGGCGGCACGCTTGGAGAGGTGCTGCTTTCGCCGGATGAGGATGCGGGTTATCAACCTGCAACGGTGGTCCCTACGCCATTGCTATACGACGTGACAGCCGCACCACAGTTTCAATGGTCGTTGCAGGGTGAAAACTACTACGATGGCCAGCAGCCCGATTCGAATTGGGCGCCCTATCGGCTCGAACTATCACCCTTCAGTAACGTCGGCAATGGCGCCAACCCTGGCGAGCAGCAAGCCGTATTCGAAGGCATCAATGTCCTGCGCGCGAATGCTGGCGTGGATGCTGCCATCGTTAGGCTGCGTGGCTTCGCGCGCGGTGCTGAGATTACCTCGACATTGCTGCTTAAAAACGGATCGGCCTCGCCGACGGGAGCTGGATTTCCTACCAGCTACGCGACGCCGGCGGAAAGGCTGACGATGGAAGGGTACGCCGCAGACTGGACGCAAGAGAATTTTCCGAGTTTTGACCGTCAGGATATCGCCGTTGGCGTGGAGTTCTTGGCGGCAGGATCCAGTTCCACTGCACTCGCGCGATGGAAAGCCGACCCTACACTTGGGCCGGCGATGGTCTTGGCCAGCAACGCCATGTTCGTCGATGTGGGATCGGCAGGCGCTTTTACGACAGCGCAGATGTTCAGTCGTGACCGATGGATTGCCGCCGGCAACATGAGCTGGCAGAGCAGCGATACGTCGCTGCCGCCGCTTAGTTGGCACGGGTTCGCCAGTTTGAACCTCGCATGGGAAACCTTCCCGTGCCTGTACGCGACTGGCATGCCATCAGCACCCCTGACGATTGCGGTCAACTTTACAGACGCTGATGGGGACTGCTGGCTCGCCTATCCGCGATCCAAGACGCCCACGGCGCAGACCGCTGAGATCGCGATGGGAAGGCACATCTACTGCCGTGGCCGCGCGATCGCCATGGCCCCCGAAGGGGCGCTCGTCTGGGGTGCGTGTGTGTTGCCGAACGCGGTGGCAAACAAGGATCGCCTGATACTGCTCGCACATCATCCGATTGATCAACCCAGCGATACGCAGCACCAGGGATTTACCCGCTATCTGCGGGTGTGGTGGTGCGATATCCCGCAGCGATCCCTGCGGCTTGATCCACCGATGGTGATCGTCGGCACGGATAGCACTGACCCCTATGCGTGGTCGGGAGGTACCCTGATAGATCTGGGCATCATGCCGGCATCGGCGACAGGCAAGTTTACGGCGTCTGGAACGCCGAACTCGTTGAAGTACGCGAGCCAGTGGCGATTCTCGCAGGATGGCACCCGCGCGGTGTGCCTACGCGACTATGCCGGATACGCGGACTACGCCTACCTGACATCGTACGGATCAGCCAATGGCATGGGGCCGCGTGCGGTAGAACTCGTGTTCAGTGCAGATGGCCAAGGCACCGGTGTGCAAACCGTCTTTCACGATTTCGTCGCAGGGATGGCCAACTACCTGCCCAGTGAAGGAGCGGAAGGTTCGCCGATCACCGTAGCGCCTGCGGCCGTCGATTACCAAACCGGAACGCTCAATCTCATCTACCTCTATACCGGCCACAAGGTGGAGGATAGCGTTTCGACCACGTACGTGGGATCTGGCAACGCCAGCGTCCCCGATGTGGAGGGATTGTCGTATGGCATCGCCATTGGCACCGACGACTTCCGCGTCGACGACTTCAGCGTTTTCGTGGTGGGGTGTGCAGACGTCAATAATGCCGCCTTCGTCGCGAGCGGCGTACACGTGTACTCGGTATTCGATCCAGGTACCGAGCAGGTGATCGTCAACCCAAATTACGTGTGCTGGCCGTTTACCGAATCGGCCGCATTCGGCGTAAGACAGTTCATGCAAGGAAAAAAGGTAAGCGAGACGTGGTATGCCGTTCCGAACGGCGCACTGGTAACCGGCTCACCGCCATGCGCTTTACTCAACGGCCCCATTACGTTGTCGCTGGCCAATAGTTTTTGCGT
>NZ_DATJMN010000390.1:0-10129 GCF_035508675.1 Dyella sp. | reverse complement strand
CACGCTCAATCGCCTCCGCCAGCAACAGCGCGCGCAGATGGGCGACAAGTTCGACCCAACCATTTTCGACAAACCCGAGTTCAAGCAGCATGTCCTGGACGAGTTGATCGGTCAGCAATTGCTGCTGCAGGCCAACGAAGACCTTGGCATGCGCGTATCCGACCAGTCGTTGCGCGACACCATTGCATCGATGCCAGCGTTTCAGGTCGACGGCAAATTCAATGGCGACATGTACCGCGCGCAGTTGGCGGGTGCAGGCATGACGCCGGAGATGTATCAGGAGAGCGTGCGCAACTCGCTGGAAGGCAGCCTACTGCCGGATGCCATCAGCGGCAGCACCATCATTACGCCCGCGGATATCGACCGCTATCTGGACATCCAGATGCAGCGTCGCGACATCCGTTACTTCATACTGCCGCGTCCGACGCCTGCAGACAGCCAGGTTACAGATGCGCAAGTAGCGGATTACTACAAGGCGCACCAGGCGGATTTCATGAATCCGGAACAGGTGTCGCTGAAGTACGTCGAAGTCAACGGCGCGGATCTGAAAGCCGATACGCAGCCCACCGAAGAAGACTTGAAGAAGCGCTACCAGGCGGAGATTTCGCGTTTCGGCATGCCGGAGGAGCGCGAGGTCTCGCATATCCTGATCAATGTGCCGAAGAACGCTACGCCGGCGCAGCAGAAAGCGGCCTTGGACAAGGCGGAAAAGATCGCTGCCGAAGCCACGCCTGCCAATTTCGCCAAGCTGGCGCAGCAGGATTCGGATGACTTGGGTTCGAAGCTGCAGGGCGGCGATCTGGGCTGGTTGCAGAAGGGCGTCACCAATGCCGCGTTCGACGCTGCGATGTTTTCCATGCAGAAGGGGCAGATCTCCAAGCCCGTGCTGTCCGACGAGGGCTACCACATCATCTACTTGCGCGACGTCCGCAGCGGCCAGACCAAGCCGTTCGAGCAAGTGCGTGACGAGTTGCTGAAGGAAGCCACTGCAGGCGAGCAGGACCGCGTTTATAACGAGACTGCAGGCAAGATGACCGATCTGACCTCGCAGAACCCTGGCTCCCTTGAGCCGGCTGCGCAGGCCCTGCATCTTGAGATCAAGCAAACGCCGCTGTTCAGCCGCGACGGCGGGCAGGGGATTGCCGCCAATCCCAAGGTGATTGCTGCCGCGTTCTCCAACGACGTGCTCGCATCGGGTAACAACTCCGGGCTGATCAACCTCGGCAAGAGCGATTCCGTGGTGATACGCGTCGACAAGCACGTACCGGCCTCGGCCAAGCCGATCGCGGAAGTGCACGATGCGATCGTGAAGAAGATTCTCGACGAGCGCATCGCCGAAGCGGCGCGCCAGAAGGCCGACGTGCTGGTGCAGCGCCTGAGCAAGGGCGAGGACATCGCGGCACTTGCCAACGCCGAGCATGCCGACCTGCAGACCGCCAAGCAGATACAGCGCGTGCCGCAGCCGGGGCAGAACGTGCCACTGCCCGTGCTCACGCAGGCATTCAAGACCCCGCA
This sequence comes from Dyella sp., assembly GCF_035508675.1. GTDB lineage: Bacteria > Pseudomonadota > Gammaproteobacteria > Xanthomonadales > Rhodanobacteraceae > Dyella_B. Next base: position 8,614 of record NZ_DATJMN010000390.1, on the reverse strand, counting down.
TCCTGCTGCGGACGGCAAGCCGCAGTACGCCAGTGTTGCACTGGACCGTGGTACGTACGCAGTGCTGGCTCTGGACAAAGTGGAGGCTGGCGATCTTTCCAAGCTGACCGCCGATGACCGTCAACAGCTTTATCGTCAGATGGTGCAGGTTTATGGCGGAGTGGAAACGCAGGGCTTCGTCGATATGCTCAAGGCGAAGACCAAGATCGAGATTGCCAAGGATCGTATGTAACGGCCGCACATGCGGCTTTGCCAAAAAAGCGGCTCCTACGAGCCGCTTTTTTTGTGCCATACATCGGTCTACGGAATTATCGGCGCAATTACTGATGGTTTGGTGGGTCGAGCTTCAGCACCTGGCCCGGCTTCAGCGTTTTACCGTGCAAATGGTTCAGTCGTTCGAGCGTGTTGACACTGATCGAATAGTTATGTGCGATCTGCCAAAGACTTTCGCCGGATTTCACCACATGCGTCCTGCTATGACGCGGCGCCTCGTCCTGGATGGATTGCGCCGGTGTGTCGGCATACATGGCCGGCAACGGCGTATTGGGAGAAGCGCTCGCCATCATGCCCTGTGCGTTGGCAATCTGCATGGCATTGCGCAACAGTTCTGCGTTATGGTGCGGCATCAACAGATGCCCGGGCGCGTCAGCACTGAGAAAGTTGGTTTGCAACGCGGGGTTCAACCGTTTCAGATCGTCGGCTTCCATGCCGGCGTGATCCGCGGCGGCGGACAGTGTCATGTCATGATGTATCTGCACGGTTTCCAGGTGTTGATCGGCCGGCAGCGTGGGAAGCTCGACATGGAAGCGCGATGGGTCGCGCACTACACAGGAAATCGCCAGCAACTTGGTGAGATGTTCACGCGTGACCTTAGGTACCGGCCACTTGGGAATGGCGGGCTCGTCTGGCGGTAGTCCATGCTGTTGCACCATGCGGCGCACGCCGTTTTCGCCGCGATTGAACGCATAATCGACCAGACGCCAGTCGTGCAGCTGGTCATAGTAGTCGCGAAGCATATGCATGACGCCATCCGTTGCAGCGGAGGTGTCCAGGCGCCCGTCGTAGCTATGGTCCACGGGCAGGCCCATCACGCGCGCCGTGCTCTGCACGAGCTGCCACATGCCGGCTGGCAGATTGCGGTGGCCTGGCACCGGCCGATATTGGCTTTCCACCCACGGCAATAGCACGAACTCGCCGGCCACCCCGTATTTCTCGGCCGCCTGCTGCACATAGATGACTTGCGGCAGGGCGTCGGTCATTTGTTGCTCGAAGCGCTGTGGGCTTTGCGTATAGCGATGGGCCCACACCAGGATCTGCGGATCCGCATCGCAATCGGCCATTGCAAAGCTGCCGCGCAGTTTGTCCCACACATCGGTCCCCGTTTCCTCGGGCGTGGCAGGAGACGACGAGGCCGGCGGCGCAGGCGACGGCGCTGCCGGCGGCGGGTTCGGTGCCGGGCTGACCGTTGCCGGGATAGATGGGGCCGGTTTGTTCGCAGGTGGCGTTGCGCACGCCGCCAGCAAAGAGGTCAAGGCAACAGGCAGAAGTCGTCGTGTGTAACTCATGCCCGAAACACATCCTTGGCCGAGCGCAAGGCAGCGAAACGGGCGACAGGATCATCGTTGGCCGCACCGTGTCGACGGCACCAATCAATGACGGCTTCGCTGTCCACGCGCAGGAATGGATTGCAGGCAAGTTCACTCGACAGCGTTGCCGGTACGCTCGGCTGCCGCTTCGCACGCAGCCTTGCCACGTCGTCCAGGCGTTGCTGCAGGGCCGTGTTGTCGGGTTCCACCGTTTGCGCGAAGCGCCCGTTTGCGGCGGTGTACTCATGTCCGCAACAGACCAGCAGGTTACCCGGCAACGACGCCAAGCGCTGGAGCGATGAAAGCATTTGCGCAGGCGTGCCTTCGAACAGCCGGCCGCAGCCGAGACTGAACAGCGTATCGCCGCACAGCAACACGCCTTCGCCCGCGTACACGATATGGCTGAGCGTGTGCCCCGGCACCGCGATGATCTGCAAACGCGCCGCCGGCTTGGCGAGCTCAAGTGTGTCGCCATCGTGCACGCGATGGGTAGCTACCGTGATGCGCTCGTCATCCGGCGCGTAAACGGGCGCTCCGTGAGCCGCCCGTAGGGCCGCAGCCCCGCCGATGTGGTCGTCGTGATGATGGGTCAGCAAAATCGCGCGCAGCTTGAGCTTGCGTGCGTAGAGGGCTTCTTCTACCGGCGCCGCTTCGCCGGGATCAACGACGATGGCGTGGCCGTCGTCGTCATGCAATAGCCAGATATAGTTGTCGGCAAGCGCCGGTAACGGTACGACGTGCAAGGGCGTTCTCCGCTCTGTTGCGTTGGCTCATGCGGCGATCTGCCCGCACGCAACAAGCCAGTGCATCCTTCGTATCGACTGGCGCAGGCGTCCAGGCATGCGCGAGATCGCCGACTATATCGCCCGGAGCCTCCGCGATCGTTAGATGGGCGTTAATCCACCCATCCTGCGAAAGCCATTACGGCATGGTTCGTCTTTGTAAAGCCAACCGCTAAACTCTCTCCCCATGCTTTTGACAGGCCTCCTGTAGATGCCACAGCGCGCCCAAGACATTTACGCAAGTGCGCCCATGCGTGGTCTGCTGGCAGAGGAAAGCGTGGCCTACATGCCCGACGTTCGCCGTTGTGCCGGCAGCCGGGCGTTATTGCTATCCGCTGCGGCGGACGACGGGCCGCCAAATCCGCCTTACCTGGGCCAGTGGGTCACCCTGCGCCTTGCCGAGGGGCGTTTTCAGGGCGATGTGTCCGCGTGCGCTGACGAGCCCCTGCCGTTCGTGGACGGCGCCTTCGACCTGATCCTGCTGCGCCACGCACTGGAACTGGCGCCGCTGTCGCTGGACGAGATCGTGCGTGTGCTGGTGCCAGGTGGATTGTTGGTACTCACAGGTGTCAGCCCATTGAGCGGGTGGACCCCCTGGTGGCTGTGGCGGACGCGTGGTGGTGCCGCGCATGCCAGGTCACCCATTCAGCTTGCGGCACGCCTGCGCCGGTCGGAAGTGCAGGTGGAGCGCGTGCAGCGCGTGGGCACATGGCTGCCGCTTGCTTCCGCTGTTCCCGGCAGGGCGCATGGTTGGTTGGGTGGCGGCTATGTGCTGGTGGCGCGCAAACGTGGTCCTGCCAGCGCGCCTACCCGGCTGCGGCCCAAGCCCGTTGCCGCACCGGTGCGGGCTGGCCTTGCGCCGGGCGCACGGCGCAGTTCGGTAAGCTGACAACACATCATCGAGACGGAACAACGGAGCGGAACGAGTGGCGGAAGTGGAAGCGTTTACCGACGGCGCGTGCCTCGGCAATCCTGGTCCGGGAGGATGGGCGGCCTTGTTGAGAGCGAAAGGCACCGAGCGGTTGCTGAGCGGTGGCGAGGCGCAAACCACCAACAATCGCATGGAGTTGCTGGCTGCCATTCAAGCCCTGGAGGCGCTCAAGCGCCCTTGCCAGGTTGTGCTCACCACGGATTCCCGCTACGTGATGCAGGGCATCGAGGAATGGGTGCCGCGCTGGATCAGCAACGGCTGGCGTACCGCCGACAAGAAGCCGGTGAAAAATCAGGACTTGTGGCAGCGGCTGTCCGCTGCCGCCGCACCCCACAAAATTCGCTGGGAGTGGGTGCGCGGCCATAGCGGGCACGATGAAAACGAACGCGTGGATCAAGCCGCGCGGCAACAAGCAGAGCAATTCAGGAAATTGGCATGAGGCAAATCGTTCTCGATACCGAAACCACGGGCCTTGAAGTGCGCCAGGGCCATCGCCTGATCGAAATCGCCTGCGTGGAGATGGTGGAGCGCAGGCTGACCGGGCGCCACTACCAGACATATCTCAATCCGGAGCGCGCTATCGATGAAGGCGCACGCGAAGTCACCGGCATCGCCGATGAATTCCTGCTCGACAAGCCGCGCTTCCACGAAATCGTGGATGAGTTTCTAGCCTTTATCGAAGGCGCCGAACTGGTCATTCACAACGCGGCGTTCGACGTGGGTTTTCTCGACGCCGAATTGGCGCGCGCCGGCACGCATTACGGGTGTATCGCCGATCGCTGCAACGTGTTGGACACGTTGCTGATGGCGCGCGAACGCTACCCGGGGCAGCGCAACAGCCTGGATGCCTTGTGCAAACGCCTCGGTGTCGACAACTCCGCACGCGATCTGCACGGCGGCTTGATCGACGCACAACTATTGGCCGACGTCTATTTGGCGATGACGTCGGGCCAGGTGGTGCTGGACCTCGGCTTTGAAGGAGGAACGGAAACCACCGGAACACGTGCGGTGATTGCTCCCTTGGTCTTATCGCGGCGGCCGCGTGTGCTGCGCGCCAGCGAAGAGGAAATCGGTGCGCATTTGAAGCGTTTGGATGCGCTGGACAAAGGTGCCGGCGGCCAGTCCGTGTGGCGCAAGCAAGAAGCGGAAGCTTGATCGCTCGCGTTATTTGTTCAAGTAGGCTGGATGCGCATTGATCGTGCTCGCAGGAACCTAATGGATCCTTGCGAGGATCGCCGTCACATTATCGCTGCCGCCGGCTTCGAGCGCGGCGAGCAGCAAATGATCAAGGCATTCCTGTGCCGCCAGATCGCGCCGGCCGATGGTTTCTGCAAGGCGGTCGTCGCTCACTTCTTCAGTGAGTCCGTCGCTGCACACCAGAAAGCTCATGCCCGGTTCGAGCCGGCCTTTCGCCATGCTGATATGCAACTGCTCGAGCGCGGTGATGCCTAGGGCCTGCGTAAGGATATTGCGTTGAGGATGACGCTTGGCCTGCGCTTCATCGATGGTGCCGGCCTCCACTAGCCGCTGCACCAGCGAATGATCATGAGTGATCCGGCGCAAACCGCTTTTCCACTGATAGATACGGCTATCGCCCACCCAGGCTACCTCGTAGTTTTGCTCGATAAACCGAATGGCGGCCACGGTGGTGCCCATCGGCAACGCATCGTCATAGCGCTGCGCATGTTCCAGCAAGCGTGCCGCGGCACCGTGTACGGCTTCGGCCAATGATTTCCCTTTGCGCACCGAGTCCACGATGGCATCTCGTGCCATCGCCGAAGCTACTTCGCCATGCTGATGGCCGCCCATGCCGTCAGCGACCAGAAACAGGCCAAGCGCCGCGTCGGCGTAGTAGGTGTCTTCGTTGCGCGCGCGGCGCAAACCGACATGGGTTCCGTGTCCAAATTCGATCATGGGCGTCCGCCGGGTAGAAGCGCGCAGCATGCCGGATGTGGCGGCATGGCGCAAAAAAAGCCTGCGGCTGTCCAAATTTGTTCCAGACAAATTTGTCGAACCAGTGGTTTCTCTTGGCAACCGTCCTCTCCGCTACACATAAAAACACGCACGATGGGCGCTTTTTAGGGGCGGAGAGGGTGGGATTGCTCGGCCCATCCATGGGCCTCGCCCCTCCGCGCTACGCGCTCCGGGGCCAGCCTGCGGCTGTCCAAATTTGTTCCAGACAAATTTGTCGAACCAGTGGTTTCTCTTGGCAACCACCCTCTCCGCCACACAAAAAAAAAAGCCCGTGCGGGCGTTTTTTTATGTGTGGCGGAGAGGGTGGGATTCGAACCCACGGTACGCTTACACGTACGCCTGATTTCGAGTCAGGTACACAAGCCAACACTTTCAACGCTTCAGAGCGATTTATTTTAGGTGATACGCCTTCCTAAGTCACTGTTTTGGCGAAGTACATGAAAATATTTTAGGTAGATTGAGGGGCCATCAATCATTAGACGTCGCCTGGTGTGGTCACCCTCGGCAAGCTTAGGTCGTACACATTCATCATCGCCGGCGTGACGTGCCCACTGGCTTCTTGCTTCTCCGCCCGGGTGCCCTTGGTGTCGGTTATGCCTTTGCGTTTCAGGTCATGGATACCGAAGCGCTGGTCCTCGGTGATCACCCCCTTGGCGATCGCGTCCCGCATCATCCGGCCCCACAAGGTGTTCAGCGCGCGCCGGGTGATGGCTTCGCCCTTGGCATTGACGAGGCGAAGGCGATCTTGTGCCCGAATGGGCTCGACTTTCCCCGGCCTGCTCCATATCCGCTTGCGCCGCTCGCCCGCAGCCGTCCAGGCCGCCCGTAGGCGGGGAGACCACAATACGAGGGTATCTCGGGATCCTTTCCGGCGATTGGTCTGAATCCCATCCTCAAACTCGTCCGCATCGTTCAGCGTGAGCACCTCAATCCCACGCAAGCGCATGAGGTAGGCCAGCTCCATGAAAATCCAGAGGTAGTCCTCGTAGTTCGCCTGGGCGAACTGCAGGATAGCCATGTGCGCATTCGGCACCGGCAGCCGCCGCAGTTTTCGCTCTTTGGGGGATTCGAGGCCTTTGGCTGGGTTCTCAGCGCACCGGCCGCGGGCGTATCCCCAGCTGAAGGCACGCCGGATATAACGGAGCAAGTGTGCAGCTTTTGAAGGATGCTCGGCCCCGATCTTGTCGACCAGCCGCTGGAGAAAGGCTGGCGAGATATCCACCAAGCGTACGCTGCCTAGCATCCCCGCTTTGGTCTTGTAGGTGCGCACGAGGTTTAGTTGCGCCTCGTAGTCGCGCTTGGTGTTGTCAGACAGGGCCTTGTATTGCGGGCTACCGTGAAAGTGATCACACAGCCACTCCAAGGTGCCGGTCCGGACACCGTTGACCTCTTCCAGCGCTGACAGGATGACCGAGAGACGCGCATCCGCGGCGGCAAGCTTCCGCCACTTCGCCTTTCCCATGACCTGCACGAAGGTGTACCAGACGCGGCTCTTGCGGTCCCAGTAGACGCCCTGCGGCAAATCCTGCTGGCGGATGTGCTTTGGAAGGGTCGGATCGGTCAAGCGCTTGCGGCCCCTACGGCTCATACGTCGTCCGCTCCGAGCTTGCGAGCTGCTGGCGCTCCCGCCTGAATCCCCCCAGCCTGGTTGATCAATGAGATCGTCGTCCACGGTCGACCATGCTTCCCCGGAAACCACACAATGCCCGCCTGCGTCAGGGCGCGCTTGAGGGCGGCGTCCTGGTCGTAGCCCGTGACCTGGGCCAGCTCGTCGGCGGTGATGAGGGCGTCGTGTATCACGGCTCAGCGACCCTCGGCAATGCTCGGGAGCACATGGTCAGTACCCTAGCGCCGTGAATAGGCCGCTGATGAAAGCTTGCTGGCGTTCATCGTTGAGAGTCCGCTGCTGTCCTGGCAGGAAAGCGGATTCCAGCAACAACGCAGTCTCTTCATCGCCCGTGAAAAGCAGCATGTGACGCTGCCCATCTTTGACTAACCACTTCGCGCGGATGCGCACGGTCCACGTGCGGATTGAAAGTTCTGGGTCAGCTGCCTTGTAGCAGACTGGTGCAATTGGAGGCATAACCACCAACATCAGGTATTGGTGGTCATGAAGCATTTTCTCTGCCCATGTTTGCAGCGAAAACACCGTGATTGGCTGCATGTCTTCGGTGTAAATCACATGCCTCATGACGTGCGTCCATCTGGGATTACCTGAATCCGCTGGAATATCTCGGCCGAGTACGGCGCCCATTGCGTCGGCCCATATTCGTTGTCTGCTGCCTGATTCAGGATGTAGGCGTTTTGCTCCGTGCTGTCGGCATCAATGAATGCCCATGGGAACGCACCGCATGATTCCGGCTTATCACCGAACTCTCCAACCCAGAAACCAGGTGTGATGGCGTCGTTGCCCCAACGTAGAAGGATCACGCGGCCATCGCGCGGAGCACTCTCCATGGGTTTCCAAGCAACCGTTGCTGGTGCGGGATCGTCTTCTGGCACCAGAGCGATGCCGGACATGTCGACCTGCTTGTCGCCAAGGAACACGTGGTCATAGCCAGCTTCGCGCAACTTCGCAGCGATCTCGGCGAACGTGCTTGGCTTGACTTCCATGTTCACGACGGTATGTGTACTGGTTAGCTTAGTCATGTGCTGGTGCCTTGCAGTAGGTATCGAGAATCACCCATTGAAGGATGCCTATAAACTCGCGCAGCCAAAGCCCGGTGTCGTCCAACACCTTGGCATGAATGCACCCGTCGTTCGCCGATTCGATAAGCAGGATGATTCGCTTGGGGTTTAGCATTGAATCCGTGGCGTGCTTCTCTTCGATCTGGTCGGCAAGTGTCCGAAGACGCCGAGCGAAGTCAGCGGGAGTAAGGCAGCGGTTGTTGCCGATGTGGGTGACCTTAGGCATCACGCAACCTCCAATCGCTTGAACTCGATCACCCACACCCAAGGATCTTCCTTCCAGGAACCGATGCCGTTGAGCTGTTCCCACAGGGCTTCGAAGAGGCGGCGCGGTGAAGGTGGGTTCGGAATCGATCGCTCACCGGCAAGCGCCGCAGACACGCGCATCCGGTGATCGGTGAAGTGGTCGTTGATCCACTGCTCCGGCAGCGTCATCACGCCTTCGGCAATGGCATCGAGCGTGCTGATGGACTGCAGCCGCTCGATGCGTACATCCGTGATCTCAAGCACCGTGCGCGCCGCCCAGCGAGGCATGAAGCGTGCGTGTCGGTAGCGGCCGACACTGTTATCCGATGTCCATCCCCACTCAGTCCATAAGCGCCCATCGTTACGCGCGCCATCGGCTTCGTACTGTATCGGACACCAGATATCGC
>NZ_DATJMN010000389.1:0-8737 GCF_035508675.1 Dyella sp. | reverse complement strand
TTAGCTGCTTATCTTGGCTGATGTCACCCGTCATGCACTTCCACATTTCATACAATCGCGTCGACTTGTTATTGAGAAAGCCGTTTTCGGCGAACATATCGTCTTCCAGCTCTCGATATTCGGTTGGCTTTTCATCTCTTTCGTAATACTCCTGCCTCCCACGATAATCGACCACGGTGCTCTCCGTGTACCTGTCACCGGGATTCGGAAACGCCACCGAATTATCCCACATGCCAACTTTGTCAAAATAATGCTTACCTGCCTTCCCCGATATTGGAAAACGCATGCATCCCAGCTCTGCGATGACTTCCTGCGCACCTTCGCCCAAATGGTGCGCATTCATACGGCCACCGTAACGGTCGGAGGCTTCCACCAAAACCGGCTTGAGCCCGATACGCAGCAGCTCATAGGCCGCCACCGCTCCGGCGGCACCGGCGCCCACCACCAAGACTCGCCTGCCTTTGGCCTCCGGAGGCAACGAAAAGAGCGGCCTCTTCTCGCTCTGTTTCGCAGCCTCGAGAAACCCGCCGTAATCGAAAGGAAAATCCGGAATCAACGCCGTCAGCTGGCCTTCCTCACCACGTGTCTTGGAGGTATAGCGGCTGCGCGAAGGAATCGATGACATGGGCTCTCTCCTTAGAAGATGATGAAGCATGTCTTGATCCGAAACCCGTTTCGTCTCGGACCACCTTTACAACGCACACAAGCAATCCTGCCGGGGCGCCGCTGGCTTTCGAAACCTCACTATGACGCTGGCTTTCTTGACGCTGGCAGGATTCACATCCTCAGCTTGCCGGTACGCGGCAACTCAGCCCGGCTTTCGATGTCACCGTGAGATATCGCGACACGATGAATACTCTTTGTTGACGATCATAGAAATAACGACGCGAAAACTACGTCAAAAGTCAACATGACATATGTGACGTCGATAGCATGAAACATCATGCATCGACATGGGGCACTTGCAACAGATCCTCCAGAAACGCTGCAGCGATGTCGTCCAGGCCGCCATGCTTTCGCACCGCCACGTGGAAATGCACGTCGTAGTGCATGTCGCTGGCGTTAACCGGCGACAGCAAGCCCGCGGCAAGATAAGGCGCGGCAACATGCTCGGGCAGGTAGCCTAGGTGACGGCCAGACAGGATCAGTACTGCGGCAGCTTCCATATCATCGGTCACGGCCGTAATGGCTGATGCTGGCAGCAGGGCGTTGGCTTCCGGCAAGGGATAACTGCGCCAGGTCCATTCATAATTACCCCATGTTTCGGGCATCGCCTCGTCGGCGCTACCGAACAACGGATGCCCACGACCGCAATAGGCCTGTTGCCGCTCCGCGAACAATGGGGTGTATTCCAGGGCTGATAGCCGATGCCAGAAGTAGCCGACGGCCAGGTGCAATTGGCCGTTGAGCAGTTGCGACTCCTGTTCCTCGGGTGAACGCACAAAGAACTTGAACTGCACGGCCTCATCCCTTTCCCGGAAGCGAGCGATGGCTTGCGCGATGCGCACATTCATATTGATCGATGTGTGGCCGATCAATCCCACGTGTAAGGTGCCAACCAATTTTCGATCCAGATGACGTGCTTGCGTGCTGAATGCGTTCACCGCCGTCAGCAGATCACGCGCCAGCGGTACGAAGCGCTGCCCTTTGGCGGTCAGGCGAAAGCCTCCGCGCCCGCGTTTGCATAGACTGAAGCCAAGGCGCGTCTCCAAGGTAACCAGCTGACTGCTCAGCGTGGATTGGCCGACGTTGAGCTTCGATTGCGCGGCCGACAGGCCACCGGCGTCCACGATGGCAATAAAGACACGGATCAGACGCAAATCCAGATCGGACACATTACCGAGCATGTTTCAATTCCTTTGATACATCGATCACCATCAATGTAAACACATCATATTGACGATGGAAGCTGCCATGGTCGCGCCATAGGATCGGGCATAGGGAACACGTTCCGTGCATGCACACACTGAACGTGTATCGAACCATCGCCGCAGTCGCAGGAGCGCAACGATGTCTGATCACGTGTATCAACCACTGGGCGGCAACGACATGCCTCGCTTCGGCGGCATCGCAACGATGATGCGGCTACCCGAAGTCAACGACCCTTCCAGGCTGGACATCGGATTTGTCGGTGTTCCGCTCGATCAGGGCACCTCCAACCGCTCCGGCACCCGCTTCGGACCGCGCCAGATTCGCAGCGAATCGGTATTGCTGCGGCCGTACAACATGGCCACGCGCGCTGCCCCTTTTGATGCGCTTCGCATCGCCGACCTGGGCGATGTCGCGATCAACCCCTACAACCTGCTGGACGCTGTCGCACGCATAGAACAGGCATTCACTCATATTGTCCAGGCAGGATGCCGAGCAATTACGCTCGGCGGAGACCATACAATCACGCTTCCCATTCTTCGCGCGCTGCGCAAACACCACGGCCCGATCGGATTGATACACATCGATGCGCATGCGGACGTCAATGACGTGATGTTCGGCGAAAAGATCGCACATGGCACCACCTTCCGCCGCGCCGTGGAGGAGCATTTGGTCGATCCGCAGCGCGTGGCGCAAATCGGCCTGCGCGGCACCGGCTATACCGCTGAGGATTTCGACTGGTGCCGCAGCCAGGGTTTTCGCGTGGTGCAGGCGGAAGAATGCTGGGGCCGTTCGCTGGCGTCGCTGATGGAGGAAGTCCGCGCAAAAGTCGCTGGTGGCCCGGTCTATTTCACGCTGGATATCGATGGCATCGATCCGGCCTACGCACCCGGCACGGGTACACCCGAAATCGCAGGCTTGACCGTACCGCAAACGCTGGAAGTGATCCGCGGCGCGTGGGGGCTGGATCTGGTCGGCGCGGATGTGGTGGAGGTTTCGCCGCCCTACGATCCGCACGGCAACACCGCTTTGCTGGCCGCCAGTCTCGCGTATGAGCTGTTGTGTGTGATGCCCGGCGTGCCGCGGCGCAATGAAACCTGACAGGACTCTGAGCCAAGGATGTGCCCATGAACCATTCCACCGTTGTACAAGTAGAAAACCGTTCGATCGATTACGTACCGGAACACGAACGGCATGCACGGCTTGGCAGCCAGGGGCCGTTCTGGTTTCTGGGCAACTTCCATTTCTTCACCATCTCCATCGGGTTCGTCGGCCCCAGCATAGGTCTCTCCGCAGCATGGACGATGCTGGCCGGTGCGCTCGGCATCATGTTCGGCACCATCTTCATGGCCTTCCATGGTTCGCAGGGACCGCACATGGGCCTGCCCCAAATGATCCAGTCGCGTGCGCAGTTCGGGTACCGCGGTGTGATCCTTGCGCTGCTTGCCACGCTGTTTGTATTCGTGGGCTTCAACGTGGTCAACGTGACGCTGATCATGGAAGGTTTGAACAGCGTGTTTGGCTTCGATCCGAAGATCGTAGCCACGGCGGCGGTGGTGACAGGCGCACTACTGTCGATCTACGGCCACGACCTGATGCACAAGGTATTCAGCTGGACCTTGATGGCCACCCTGCCGTTGTACGCCATCGTTACCGTGGCACTGATTTTCAGCAACAGCCCGGTCCCAGCTGCGCCCTCCGCGGAGCCGGTCCTCGGATTCAAGGGCATCGCCTTCCTGACCCAGTTTGCGATCGCCGCCGGCTATAACATCTCCTATGCACCCTACGTATCGGACTATTCGCGTTACCTGCCCAAGCACACCTGTCCTAAGAAGTTGATCGCGAACATTTTCCTGGGCGCATCACTGTCCGGCGCATGGATGATCGCCCTTGGCGCGTGGCTCGCCGAGCGGCTGCACGCCAGCGACGCCCTGGCGTCACTGAATCAAGTCGGCGACATGCTTTTCCCGGGCTTCGGCAAGTTGGTGGTGGTGGTATCGATGCTCGGTTTTCTGCCGATCATTTCGCTCAACACCTATAGCGCCATGTTGACCGTGCTGACCGGCGTGGACTCCTTCAAACGTACCCAGCCTACGCGCCGCCATCGCATCATGGCGATTGGCGCCATCAGCATCGTGCTGCTCGCATGCACGTTATCGATCAAGGGCAACGCCATCGCGCTGTTGCATACCTTCCTGCTGCTGTTGCTGTACTTCCTGGTGCCGTGGACGGCGGTCAACCTGGTCGACTATTTCTTCGTGCGCAAGGGACGTTACGCCATCCCGCATTTCTTCACGCCACGCGGCATCTACGGCGCCTGGCAGATGCGCGGCATCGCGGCGTACCTGATCGGCTTTACCGCCATGATTCCGTTCTTCTACATCGTCGACCCAAGCGGCCAGCAGGAAATTTTCGTCGGCTATTTCGCACGCAAACTGGAAGGCGTCGACATCGCCTGGCTGGTTGGGCTGGTGGTCGCCGGCGCCGTCTACTTGCTGCTCGCGCTCTCCCTCGATCTGCACGCCGAGGAAGAAGTCATCCGTCGCATCGAGCGTGACGGTTTCGGGGAACGCGCATCATGAAGGCTCCACGCATTCGGTTGATTCAACCCGCACTGGTCGACGGCCATGTGGCGGCCAATCTTGCCAAAGTCGCAGACATGATCGCGGCCAGTGCAGACAGGGCGGATCTGCTGGTGTTTCCGGAGACCTGCTCATGCGGCTTCCCCACGCCCGATACTGTGCAACAGCTTGCCGAACCGCTGGATGGTCCATCCATCTCCGCCATACGCACAGCTGCGCGCAGCGCCGGCGTAAGCGTGGCGATCGGTTTTGCCGAAGTCGACGCTGGACGCTATTTCAACAGCGCGGTGCTGATCGATGCCGACGGCAGCCTTCTGCTGCACTATCGCAAGTCCTGCCTGTACGACTCGGACCAGGGCGTATTCGAAGCCGGTACGGCATTTCCGATATGCGAATGGCATGGCATCCGGGTCGGCCTTCTGATCTGTTTCGACATCGAGTTTCCCGCACCGGCCCACAAACTCGCACGCCGTGGCGCAGAACTGATCGTTCTGGTCGACGGCTTGATGCGCCCATATGGCCATATGCACCGCCACGCCGTGCCAGTGCGTGCGCTGGACAACCAGGTATTTATCGTAATGGCCAATCGGGTGGGAGCTGGCGAGCACTATCAGTTCAGCGGAGAGAGCCACGCTGCCGATCCGTTCGGCGAAACCATCGCACTGGCTTCCGATGAGCACGAAGCCGTGCTGGACGTCGTGCTGGACATGACACAAGTCGAACGCGCACGCGCCCTCGCCCGCTCGCTGACTGGCTACGACGTGGACGGCGCCTGATCCGAACGCCCCTGCCCAAGCCCTCTCTCCTTGGTAGAGAGAGCAACGCACCGCAACAACGAACAAGCACTAGCGAGATCTATGGTATGACGCAAACCAGCCTGCAAAAACGCAACACTCCAAATACATCTCTGCCGGCCAGCAACGCCGATATCGACACACGCCGCATCGCGGCCGCGCCGCGCGGCGTGGGCATCGGCTTTCCCATCTATGCCCAGCACGCGCGCAATGCCGAGCTGTGGGACGTGGAAGGCCGTCGCTATATCGATTTCGGCGCGGGCATTGCCGTACTCAACGTGGGCCATTGCCATCCGCGTGTACTGCAGGCCATCGAGGCACAGTTGAACTGCTTCACTCACACGGCCTATCAGGTGGTCCCCTACGAAAGCTCGGTCGCGCTGGCCGAGCGCCTGAATCGCCTGGCGCCGGGAGCGCATGCCAAGAAAACCGCGTTCTTCACTACAGGTGCGGAAGCCGTTGAAAACGCCATCAAGATCGCACGCTGCGCCACCGGCCGGCCCGGCGTCATCGCGCTGAGTGGCGGTTTCCACGGCCGTACCTTCATGGGCATGGCGCTCACTGGCAAGGTCGTTCCCTACAAAACCGGCTTCGGTCCCTTCCCCGGCAGCGTGTTTCATGTGCCTGCACCGGTTCCGCTGCATGGGGTGACCGTGGCCGATTCGCTGCGCGCCATCGAGCAACTGTTCAAGGCGGACATCGATGCCAGGCAGGTAGCGGCCATCATTCTGGAACCCGTGCAGGGCGAAGGCGGCTTTTACCAGGCGCCATTGGAATTCATGCGCGCGCTGCGGGATATCTGCGACCAGCACGGCATCCTGCTGATCGCCGACGAAGTGCAGACGGGCTTCGCCCGCACCGGCAAGCTGTTCGCCATGGAGCATTACGACGTAGCGCCGGATCTGATGACGGTGGCCAAGAGCCTTGCCGGCGGCATGCCGCTGTCTGGGGTGATCGGCCGCGCGGACATTATGGACGCCCCAGCCCCTGGCGGCCTCGGCGGTACGTATGCCGGCAACCCGCTGGCGATTGCCGCCGCGCATGCCGTGCTCGACGCGATCGAGGACGAGCAGCTTTGCGCACGCGCCGAACGCCTGGGCCTGCGCCTGAAGCAGCACCTGCAAAAGCTGCGCGAGCAGGTGCCACAAATCGCGGATATCCGCGGCCCTGGCGCCATGGTGGCGGTGGAATTCATGCAGGCGAACGGACAACCCGATTCCGCTTTTGCCAAGCAAGTGCAGCAACGCGCCCAAGCCGCCGGCTTGCTGCTGCTGACCTGCGGCACCTACGGCAATGTGATCCGCTTCCTGTTCCCGTTGACGATCGAAGACACCGTGCTGGAGGAAGGGCTCGCCATGCTTGCGCAAGCGATGCGCGGCTAGCACTTGCGACAAAGGTTTTGGAACTTCACCGGTGCATGGAGGCACCGTCTACGAAGCAAGCACGATGTGCTCGATTGGGGGAGCCGAATGCGGGCATGTGCCTGGCGCGGCATGCCTGAAAAAATCCAGGATGGATTTTTTCAGGCCTTTTCCAAAAGTTTCTCCATGACTTTGCCCACCGCTGCAAACGCGAACGCACCGGTGACATGCGTGGCGGCACCCAGGCCGCCACCGCAAGCGAGATTCAAGGAATCGCCACCGGGCGGACGCGTGCCGCATACCGTGCCATCCGGTTGCAGGTACTGCACGTTTTGCAGCGAATACACCGCCGACACCCCGAAGTACCGATCCGGATTGCGCGGAAAGCCGAAATCCTGGCGGAGTTTCTTGCGGATA
Source organism: Dyella sp. (assembly GCF_035508675.1). Taxonomy (GTDB): domain Bacteria; phylum Pseudomonadota; class Gammaproteobacteria; order Xanthomonadales; family Rhodanobacteraceae; genus Dyella_B. The sequence continues at coordinate 1,714 of NZ_DATJMN010000389.1, read as the reverse complement.
AGGCTGAACATCGCATCGTGCTCGGTGCGGGAGAGATCGCGCACGCGAATCTGGGTGGGGTCGGTGCGCCCGCCGGCCGAGCCCACCGTTACCATCGGCAGCTTGCGGCGGCGGCACCAGGCGATGGCTTCCAACTTGACGCGAAATGCATCGCAAGCATCCAGCACCACGTCATAGCCACGATCCAGCAGTTCATCCAGCGTGGTCGGCGTGAGAAAACGCTCGATCGCTTCCAGGCGGATCGCCGGGTTGATCGCATGCGCTCGTGCTGCGATCACGCCCACTTTCGGCTTGCCGTACTCGCCGTCCAACGCGTGCAGCTGGCGATTGGTGTTGGAAACGCAGACTTCATCCGCATCGATCAGCGTGAGACGGCCCACGCCCGTACGCGCCAGCGCCTCGGCCGCCCAGGAACCGACGCCGCCGATACCGATCACGCAGACATGCTTGTGCGCCAGCCTCGCCACGCTGCCGGTGCCATACAGCCGCTCGACACCGTCGAAGCGCTCGGAAGGATAGGCCGTACTCATGGGCAGCCACCGGCCACCAGGTCAGGAACGCAAGGATTCACGCCGCCACCAGCTTTGCAACAGACATCCGCTTATTTTAGCCGTCCTATGTGGCCGCAAAGCGGGCTGGGGTATCCTCTGCGCTCAACGGCATTTGGAGAGGAAAACCATGCGTGTCGCGCTGCTGATCGTGCTGGGCCTGGTTATCGGCATCCTCGGTACCGCGTTCACCATGCAAGCGCTGAGCGAACGCAACCCGTTCCCCGCCGCGCTGATGGTGACGATGGGCTTCCACCGCAACCAGTTGCAGCGAGCGGTGAAAGGACAGCACTGCGAAGCGACCGCGAACCTCGACCAGCTGCAACACATGCAAATGATTGCAGCGGACATCCCTGCAGCCTTTCCGGCATCGCCGCAACCCTTCAACGACCTGGCCAGCCAACTGCGCACGGCCTTGCAAAAAGCCACGCAATCGGCGCCCGCAGATTGCCCGGCCCTGGCTGTGGCGCTCAAGCCGGTGGACCAGGTTTGCCAGCAATGTCACCAGCAATACCGTTAGCGCAGCGGGATCAGTGTTGCCTTAATTGGGTTCCGCTTCGTCAGGTGCCGGGAACATCAGGATGGTGATTTCCTTGCCTTGCGGAATTTCCACGACGGGCGTGCCCAGTGCGGCGATCCGGCTCTTGAAATCGGTCAGATCTTCGCGCTGCCCAAGCGCCGAGCGGCCGCTGACGGCCCATACGCGGCTGCCTTGCCGCCATCGCGCCAAGGCTTCGTCGAGTTGCGAGGTCACCATGGCGGTGGCATCGAGCGGAAGCTCGCCTTTCGGCTTCAGCACCGAAAGCATGGTCGGTGCGTTGGGATCGGCGGTGAACACGGTGTCACCAGGCCGTACGTTAGCCGCCAAGGTGGCCGCCGCCATATCCCAGCGCGGCTTGGTTTCGGTGCGATAGACCGGCCCCAGATTGACCACACCCAGCAATAGCAACAGTGTGGCGGCCATGGTCCATACACGGCGTGGCAACAGGTCCGCCCCCAGCCCCGCCAATACAAAGAATGGCGCCGCACTCCACAGTACATAGCGCGGCAGCAGCATGGATTTGAACAGGGAAATACCCAGTATCAGCAGCGGCAGTACCAGCATGCTCAGCAACAGCACGCGCCCTTCCAGCCGCTTATGCATACGAAACACGCCGACGCATCCG
>NZ_DATJMN010000388.1:0-2910 GCF_035508675.1 Dyella sp. | reverse complement strand
AACATGTCCGTACCGGGCCACACGAAGTTGTGCCAGTAGCACACGGCAAGGCGGAGATGTTCGTCCATGCGCTTGCCCAGCACCAGGCGAGCCGGATCGTAATGACGAAAAGCCAGGGCGTCCTTGGCCGCCCCGGCCTGTTGGATGGGGTTGATGTGGTCGAAATAGCTCATGTGGTGCTCCTATGTACCCCTCGGATGCTGCAGTTCACTCCTTGTCCCTCGCAATTGCGAAATCTGCCATCGGCGCTGGGTTTTTCTTTGTCGCGTTGCGTCATGTGCCTGATCCTGCGAACTGTTAGCGTCGCGTTACGGCACACGCGGCCGTGCCTGGTTTGCTGCTCATCCATGACTAAGCCACATCGCATCGCACTGCTTTTCAACGCCAACAAGGTGTACGACCGGCAGGTCATCGCCGGCATCGGTCAATATCTCACCTCCACCCGCGTCAAGTGGGACTTGTTCATGGAAGAGGATTTCCGCAGCCGCACGGTGGGCATCCATCAGTGGCGCGGCGACGGCATCATTGCGGACTTCGACGACCCGGTGGTGTGCGAAACGCTGGCCTCCATGCCTATTCCTGTGGTGGCTGTAGGCGGTTCCTACGCGGACGAAACGCATTACCCGCACAACATCCCCTATGTCGCCACCGACAACCACAAACTGGTTCGGCTGGCTTACGACCATTTGATCGAACAAGGGCTGCAGCGCTTCGCCTTTTATGGCCTGCCGCCCAGCCCCGGCAACCGCTGGGCGCACGAGCGCGAAATCGCCTTCATGCAGATGGTCCGTGCAGACGGGCTGGAAGGCAGCGTCTATCGCGGCTCCTCCACCAGCGCAGGCGGCTGGGGCCGCGCGCAGGAAGAAATGGTGGAATGGGTACGCTCCCTGCCCAAGCCGATCGGCATCATCGCCACCACGGATGCGCGCGCCCGCCATCTGCTGCAGGCCTGCATCGTGGCGGACGTGCCGATTCCCGAGCAGATCGCCATCGTCGGTATCGACAACGACCCCATCGCGCAATTGCTCTGCCGCATTCCGCTCACCTCGGTGATCCAGGGCGCGGAAGAAATGGGCCGCATGGCCGCCCAGGTGCTGCACCAGATGCTGCACGGCGGCGACTGCTCCACCACCCGCGTGCTGGTGCCGCCGGTGGGCATCAACGTACAGGCCACCAGCCTGCATCAGCCGCTGAAGAGCGCCTACGTGATGCGCGCCAAGCATTACATCCGCCAATACGCCTGCCTGGGGATCAAGACCGAACAGGTGGCCGATTACGTCGGCATCTCGCGCACTTTGCTGGAAGAGCACTTCAAGCGCGAATTGAAGCAGTCGGTGCACCAGACCATTCTGGAGCACAAGCTGGAGATGGCGCGGCAGATGCTCGGCGATGCGGCCATCCCGCTAAGCGAAGTGGCCGTGCGCAGCGGCTTTACGTCGCTGCAGTACATGTACGCGGTGTTCCGGCGCGAGTTCAATTGCACACCGCGGCAATATATGGAGAACGTGCGCGAAGGGGCGCGTACGCATTGATGGGGTGGCGTAGGCTGGGACGACAATCCCAGCATCGCCATGCATGCCTATGCTGGGATTCGGCTACGCCTCGTCCCAGCCTACGGTTGGCATCCTTGCAACTTGGCGCTTTCTCCCGCCTCTTGTGCCATCGCCACGCCGCGCGCCTCTGGCCCGAACGCCATTAGAAGAATCAGCGCGACCGCCACGCTGCCGGCCACCCACATCAGGGCGTAGCCGTAGTCCTGCCCATGGCGCTGGGCGATCTCCGCCTGCAGCACCGGGTTGATGGCAGCGAGGAAATTGCCAAGCTGATAGACGAACCCCGGAAACGTGCCGCGAATCTCCGCCGGCGACAATTCGTTGAGATGTGCCGGCACCACGCCCCACGCACCCTGCACACCGAACTGCATCACGAACGCCGCCGTACACAGCATGTACACGTCACGGCTGTGCGACCACGGATACACCGCCAGCAACGCCAGCACGCAAGCCAGGATGATGGCTCGGCGGCGGCCGATCTTCTGGCTCAACATGCCGAAGAAGAGGCCACCCAGGATCGCCGCCACGTTGTAGACCAGCACGATATTAGTGAGCGCCACATGCGACAGGCCCAATTGCTTGCCGAGGAACAGCTTGGGGTAAATATCCTGCGTGCCATGCGAAAAGAAATTGAAGGCGGTCATCATAGCGATCGCGTACATCGTCAGCTTCGCATTGGCCTTGATGATCTGCCGCAAGGAACTCTTCGGCCGCTGCCGCATGACCTCGAATGCAGGGCTTTCGTGGATCTTGGCGTTGATGAAGAACGCCAACAACGCCGGCGCCGCCCCCACGAAAAACATGCCGCGCCAGCCCAGCGTCGAATAGCAAAGCCCGAACAACAGCGTCGCCAGGAAGTAGCCGGCCGGATAGCCCGCCTGCAACAGCCCCGATACCCAGCCGCGCCAGCGCGCCGGAATCGTCTCCATCACCAGCGAACTGCCCACGCCCCACTCGCCGCCCATGGCAATGCCGAACAAGGTGCGGATCACCAGGAACGATACGTACGACCAGGCCAGGCCGCTGGCAAACTCGAACAGCGAGTAGAGAACGATCACCAGCATCAGCGTCGGCTTGCGGCCATAGCGGTCGGCCATCCGGCCGAACACGAAAGCGCCTATCGCGCGCGACGCCAGCGTCAAGGTAATGGCCACGGTGATGCTGGTGATGCTTACGCCGAAGGTCTTGGCGACTTCGTCGAAGGTGAAAATCAGAATGAAGAAATCGAACGCGTCGAGCGTCCAGCCGAGGAACGCGGCGATCACGGTATTGCGCGCGCGGGCAACGTCGATGTCAGGTACGGAGGCCATAAATGTTCCTGCTGATACGAATCAAAAAAATCTGCTTAATAACTTCC
>NZ_DATJMN010000387.1:0-20354 GCF_035508675.1 Dyella sp. | reverse complement strand
TGCGCCGCGCCTACAACCATCCCGACAACAAGCTGCGCGCCAGCGTGCTGGCCGATCCGGCCGGCAAGCGCAGCAATACCAAGGACAACACGCCGGCAGTGATCAACGTCTCGATCGTGCCCGGCGACACGGTCGACGTGATCGTGGCGGCGAAGGGCGGCGGTTCGGAAGCCAAATCCAAGTTCGTGATGCTCAATCCCTCCGACTCCATCGTCGACTGGGTGCTCAAGACCGTGCCGACCATGGGCGCCGGCTGGTGCCCGCCGGGCATGCTGGGCATCGGCATCGGCGGCACCGCCGAAAAGGCCATGCTGCTGGCGAAAGAAGCCTTGATGGAGCCGATCGACATCCAGGACCTGATCGCCCGCGGTCCGTCGAACCGCGCCGAGGAATTGCGCCTGGAGCTGTACGAGAAGGTCAATGCGCTGGGCATCGGCGCGCAGGGCCTGGGCGGCCTCACCACCGTGCTCGACATCAAGGTCAAGGATTACCCCACCCACGCCGCCAACCTGCCGGTGGCGATGATCCCCAATTGCGCCGCCACCCGCCACGCGCATTTCACCCTGGATGGCTCCGGCCCGGTGATGCTCGATCCGCCCTCGCTGGACGACTGGCCCAAGCTCACCTACGACGCCTCCAAGGGCCGCCGCGTGAACCTGGATACGGTGACGCGCGAGGAAGTCGCCAGTTGGAAGCCCGGCGAGGTGCTGCTGCTCAACGGCAAGCTGCTCACCGGCCGCGATGCCGCCCATAAGCGCATGGTCGACATGCTGAACAAGGGCGAGAAGCTGCCGGTGGATTTCACCGGCCGCTTTATCTATTACGTCGGCCCGGTCGATCCGGTGCGCGATGAAGTGGTCGGCCCCGCCGGCCCCACCACCGCCACCCGCATGGACAAGTTCACCGAACAGGTGCTGGCCCAGACCGGCCTGCTCGGCATGGTCGGCAAGGCCGAGCGCGGCCCCGCCGCGATCGACGCGATCAAGAAACATCAATCGGTCTATCTGATGGCCGTGGGCGGCGCGGCGTACCTGGTGTCCAAGGCCATCAAGGCCAGCCGCGTCGTGGCGTTCGAAGACCTCGGCATGGAGGCGATCTACGAATTCGAGGTCAAGGACATGCCGGTGACGGTGGCGGTGGATTCGGCCGGCACCTCGGTGCACAAGACCGGGCCACGGGAATGGCAGGCCAAAATCGGCAAGATTCCCGTGCTGGTCGAGTAATTGACTTAGCCACGTAGGCTGGGATTGTCATCCCTGCCTACGTGGCTTCGATTTGTTCCTACAGATGGGGCAAGGCGCGTAAGCATTTAGCCATCCAAACGCTATGCCAAATTTTCGGTTGCATTCGGCCTGACGCGGCGCAACACTGGCCGGATTGACTTTTCCCGCAACCCCAGACAGAGAAACCGTGACCTCGAACGCCCCCGCGCCGCTCTCTACCGGCGCACCCTGGATCGTGATGAAGTTTGGCGGCACCAGTGTCGCCACCCTGCCGCGCTGGCAGAACATCCGCGAACTCGTTGCCAGCCGCCGCGCCGAAGGCGCACGCGTGCTGGTGGTCGTGTCCGCGCTGACCGGCATCACCGACGCACTCAAACAACTGTGCGCCCAGGAAGACAAAGGCAAACGTATCGAGGCGTACCAAGCGATCGCGCAGCGCCATTACGATCTGCTCGACCATATGCAGCTGGCGGTGCCGGAAACCCTGGCAGAGCGCTTGCGCGAGCTGGGCAAGCTGGCCGAGGAAGGCCCGGCGGTGATGGGCGAACTGGCCTGGTCGGCCCTGGTGCAGGCGCATGGCGAGCTGATGTCCAGCGCGCTGGGCGCCGCGTTTCTTTCGCACACGGGGCTGCCCACGCAATGGGTGGATGCGCGCGATTGCCTTGCCGCGATTGCCCTGCCCAACCAGAACGAGCGCACCAAGCTGCTTTCGGCGATGGTCGAGGCCAAGCCCGATCCTGCCTTGAATGCGCGCCTGGCGCAGCTTGGCGAGGTATTCATCACGCAAGGCTTCATCGCGCGCGAGTCGCAAGGCCGCACGGTGCTGCTCGGCCGCGGCGGGTCGGATACGTCGGCCTCGTATTTCGGCGCACTGCTGAAAGCGCTGCGGGTGGAAATCTGGACCGACGTGGCCGGCATGTTCACCGCCAATCCGCGCCAGGTGCCCGGTGCGCGCCTGCTGCAGAAACTCGATTACGAAGAAGCCCAGGAAATCGCCTCCACCGGCGCCAAGGTGCTGCATCCACGCTGCCTCTCGCCATTGCGTGAACCGCGCGTGCCGATGTTGATCAAGGACACCAACCGGCCCGAGCTGGAAGGCACCGTGATCGGCCCGGAAGTGCGCGAGCACGCGCCCAGCGTGAAAGCGATCAGCGCGCGCAAAGGGTTGACGCTGGTATCGATGGAATCGGTGGGCATGTGGCAGCAGGTGGGCTTTCTGGCCGACGTGTTTGCGCAATTCAAGCAGCATGGTTTGTCGGTGGATCTGATCAGTTCGGCCGAAACCAACGTCACCGTGTCGCTGGACCCCACCGAAAACCTGCTCGACTCCAATGCGGTGGCCGCACTCGCCAGCGATCTGGCGAAAGTCTGCCGCGTGAAAGTGATCGCGCCGTGTGCGGCCATCACCATGGTCGGCCGCGGCATGCGCTCGATGCTGCACACCTTGTCCGGCGTGCTGGCGGAATTCGGCCAGCTGCGCGTGCATTTGATCTCGCAATCGTCCAACAACCTCAACCTCACCTTCGTGGTGGACGAGAGCGTGGTGGACGAACTGATCCCGCGCCTGCACGAGATGCTGATCGCCGCCGGCGCCTTGCGCACGGATGACAGCGGCTTGTTCGGACCAAGCTGGCAAAGCTTGTACGGCAGCGGTGAAACCGTCACGGCGGCGGATGCCTGGTGGCGCAGCGAGTGTCGCGATCGCCTGCTGGCGCTCGGCGCCGAAGCCACGCCGCGTTATGTGTATCACCTGCCGACCGTGCGCAAACAGGCGCGCGAGTTGAAAACGCTCACCGCGGTGGATCGCTTGCACTACGCGGTGAAGGCCAACACGCATCCGGCCATCCTGCGCGCGCTGGCCGAAGAAGGTTTCGGCTTCGAGTGCGTGTCGCCCGGCGAACTGCGGGCGGTGATGGCGGTGGTGCCCGAGTCGGCGCCCTTGCTGTTCACCCCCAACTTCGCGCCGCGCGACGACTATGCGTGGGCATTCACCACGCGCGCCACGGTATCGCTCGATTCGCTCTATCCACTGGAGCATTGGGGCGATGTGTTTCGTGGCCGGGAAATCGTGCTGCGTTTGGACCTGGGCCGCGGCCTGGGCCATCACGAGAAAGTGCGCACCGGCGGTAGCGGCAGCAAGTTCGGCCTGCCGGTCGACCAGCTCGACGCCTTCTTGCGTCTGGCCGATACGCATCAGGTCACCGTGCGCGGCCTGCATGCGCACCTCGGCTCGGGCATCCTGGACGTCAAGCACTGGAGCGAGGTGTATAGCCAGCTGGCCAGCATCGCCGAACGCATCGGCAGCGTGGCGTTCCTGGATATTGGCGGCGGCCTTGGCGTGCCTTCGCACCCGGGTGAAGCGCGGCTGGATATCGAAGCGCTGGAAGAAACGCTACGCAAGGTCAAGGCTGCGTACCCGCACTACCAGTTGTGGATGGAGCCGGGCCGTTATCTGGTGGCCGATGCGGGCGTGCTGATCACTCGCGTCACCCAGCAGAAGGGCAAGGGCTCGTGGCGCTACCTCGGCGTGGACACCGGCATGAACAGCCTGATCCGCCCGGCGCTGTACGACGCCTGGCACGAGATCGTCAATCTCACCCGCCTGGACGAACCGGCCATCGCGCTCTACCAGGTAGTTGGCCCGATCTGCGAAAGCGGCGACGTCATCGGCTCCGACCGCCACCTGCCGGAGGCGCAGGAAGGGGACGTGGTGCTGATTGCCCAGGCTGGCGCCTACGGCAAAGTGATGTCGTCGCCTTACAATCTGCGGGATGAGGCGGAAGAGATCATTATCGAGTGACCGTCCGCCAAGGGAGCTAAGGAACAGCATGGAGCTTCTGCGCACCGCAAACAGCTCCCTCCCCTACGTGCAGTAGGGGAGGGTTGGGGTGGGGTGAAGTCCGCCACGTCGCGACCAGCTCAACCCATTCCCTCCATCCTCCTCTGCAAGCAGAGTGAGGAGAACAAACGGCTACATCGGAGTTTCTGAGTGACCCAACCGATCCAACCCCGCCTGACTCAGGTCTTCCACTTCGTTCGCGCCAGCTATGCCGACGGCGTCGCGGAGCTGGTCTATGCCTTCGACCAGGGCGAGGAACTGATCGAACGCGTGCGCTTTCCCGCGCCGCCCGCGCTGCCGCCTGAACGCCGGCACGCGTTCAACGCCGCGCTGAAATTGCTGCACCTGATTGCCGGCATCAGCTACTACAAGGCAGGCGTGCCGCCGAAAATCGAAGTGGCCGACGATCATCTCGACGATGCCACGGCCAACCTGCTTGACGATTTGTATCTGCACGGCCTGGCTGAATTCGCCTATCGCAATGGCTTGGACCTGCGCGGACGCATCGCCTTTCCACGCTCCGGCGAACCGCCGGGCAAGGTGGAGGCCGCCACATTGCATTTGCCCAAGCGCACGCTCGTACCCATCGGCGGCGGCAAGGATTCCCTCGTCGCGGTGGAAGCCATCAAGCAGATCGGCGGCGAAGCCACCGCCGTATGGGTAGGCAATTCACCGCTGATCGCCGCCTGCGCCGAACGCACCGGGTTACCTACGCTCAACATCCAGCGCGAACTCGCCCCCGGCTTGTTCGAGCTGAACCGCCTCGGTGCCTGGAACGGCCATATCCCGGTCACGGCGGTGAACTCCGCCATCCTGGCGGTAGCCGCCGTGCTTTACGGCTACGACAGCATCGCCTTTGCCAACGAGCGTTCCGCATCGGTGGCCACGCTGGAATACGATGGCCAGCAGGTCAACCACCAGTGGAGCAAGGGCTACGCGTTCGAGAAGCTGCTCAGCGACTGGCTGCACACGCACGTCGCCGCCGATCTCGATTACTGCTCGTTGCTGCGCCCATACTCCGAACTGGCCATCACGCGCGCGTTCGCCCGGCACACGTCGTATTTCGACGTGTTTTCCAGCTGCAACCGCAACTTCAAGATTCTCGGCCCGAAGCCGGCCGACCGCTGGTGCGGGCAATGTCCGAAGTGCCATTTCGTCTTCCTGGCGCTGGCGCCGTTCCTGCCCAAGCCGCGGCTGCTCGCCATCTTCGGCCGCAACCTGCTCGATGACGATTCGCAAGCGGCAGGCTTCGATGCGCTGCTGGAATACCACGACCACAAACCGTTCGAATGCGTCGGCGAGGGCGCCGAAGCACGCGCCGCAATGTATGCGCTAAGCCAGCGGCCGGAGTGGCAGGAAGACGCGCTCATCGCACGTTTCCGCAGCGAAATCCTGCCCCAGCTCGATATTGCGCAACTGGCGCTGGAGCCATGGCTGCAACCGGCCGGCGAGCATCGCGTGCCGCGGCGTTTGCAGGCGGCGCTTGCGACCATCGCCTGACATGCGCATCACCGAGCTTGCGGCACAGCGCGTAGCGATCTGGGGCTTCGGCCGCGAAGGCCGCGCGGCGATCCATGCGTTGCGCAAGCGTCTTCCCGCCTTGACGCTTGCGCTCTATTGCAGCGCATCGGAAGCGGCGCAAGCGCAGGCATTCGATGCCGCCTTGCGCATTTACCCGCATGAGCCGGATGCCGTGGCGCTCAGCGCCTACGACATCGTCATCAAATCGCCGGGCATCTCTGCCTACAAGCCCGCGATCATCACGGCGCAGGCGCAAGGCACGCGGTTCACCTCCGGCACGGCGTTGTGGTTTGCCGAAAACCCGCAAGCACGCGTCGTGGCCGTCACCGGCACCAAGGGCAAAAGCACCACAACCGCGCTGCTGGCACATCTTGCCCGCGCGCAAGGCGTGCGCACCGCGTTGGCCGGCAATATCGGCTTGCCTTTGCTGGAGTTGCTGGATCAGCAAGCGGACCTATGGGCGATCGAACTGTCCAGCTTCCAGACCGGCGAAGCCGGGCCGCTGGAGCTGGGCGTCATCACCAGCCTGTACGAGGAACACCTCGATTGGCACGGCTCGCGCGAGCGCTACGTCGCCGACAAACTCAAACTGGCGGACAAGGCCCATCGCTTGCTGGTGAATGCCCAGCAGCCGCCATTGTTGGAGAAGACTGTGCAGCATCCGCAGCGCCTGTTGTTCGGCCAAACCGAAGGCTGGCATGTGGCGGACGACGCCATTCGCCGCGGCGAACAAAGCGTATTCCCACTGCAGCACATGTCCGTCCCTGGCCTGCATAACGCACTCAACGCCTGCGCCGCACTTGCCGCGCTGGAAGCGATGGGCATCGACGCAGTTGCCGCCGCACAAGGGCTGGCTTCATTCCGTCCGCTGCCGCATCGCCTGCAACCACTGGGCGAGCGCGATGGCCTGCAGTGGATCAACGACTCCATCAGCACCACGCCGCAAGCCACGCTTGCGGCATTGGAAAGCCTGCACGATCGGCAAGTGACCGTCATCGTCGGTGGCCACGACCGCGGCCTGGACTGGACCCCCTTCGTCGATGCGGTCAGATCGCGCAAGGCGCTGCGCATCGTCGCACAAGGCGCCAACGGTCCGCGCATTGCTGCCGCACTGCGCGCAGCCAAGTCGGATGTGCCGCTAGGCGACGTCGACCATCTGGCGGATGCCATCGAGATGGCCCGCACCATCACCCCGCAAGGCGGCACGGTATTGCTGTCGCCGGGTGCACCGAGTTTCGATCAATTCCATGATTACGCCGAGCGTGGGCGACGCTTCGCTGCGCTGGCTGGCTTTGATGAGCAAGCCATCGCTGGCATCGAAGGTCTGGGCATCGGCTGAGACACCACTCGCCGACCGTGCAAGCCAAGCGACGCAGCAAGATTCGCAACGGAACATCCGTGAAGGATGATTCTGGTTTTGTTGCTTCGTACGCTTACTTACTTGTTATCTCTGACTAGTTCGAATTTGCGCCAATCCCTTCACGCATGCCAGGCGATCCCCTATAGGGTTGCGATCATGCATGCCGTAGTTTTTCACCTTTCCGCGCCTTTGCAGGCGATGGGTTGACTGGCCGCTTCGCGCGTCAAGGAAAATCGTGTTGCGGCTGCTTTTCAGGAGGGTAAGAAGTGAGAAAGGGATGGCGAGAGAATGTGTGGTTGATGCAGTTGGCTGTGGCGGTGGGTTATGCGCTTGCTTATTTGGCGGTGCGGCCGTTCTCCGACGCGCATTGGACGCTTACGTCCGGGCTTCGTGTTGCATGCCTGGTTTTGGTGCCCTATCGGCTTTGGCCAGCCTTGGTCGTAGGTGAATTTTTTCCGTTGGCCTGGTGGAACTACATGGAGGGTATGGACTACGGACGGACCTGGGTGTTTGTTGCGTCGATACCGCCTATTGCCATCGGTATGCCCATAGTATGGTGGTGCCGAAACCGGCTTGTCCTGTTTCCATCACGTCGCCTGATTAACATGGGTGCTTTGTTGCAATGCCTGTTGTGGTTGTCTACATCCTGGGCAGTGGTTAGCCATCTGCTTTATCTTGCTGGGAAGCCCTCGCAACCGGAAGATCCGGTGACTCCGTTCATCGGAATGGCCATGTATTTCCTTGGCAATTATCTTGGCATGATCACTCTCTTGCCCTGGGTGCTATTGATCAGTTTGGAGCAATGGAAGGGGCAGTGGCATTTCAAGATAAAGGAACTGCTTGCCAATCGAATGGCGCGCGACATTCTCTTTATCGTGCTTCCGATGATTGGCGCTCTCTTTGCGTTGAGTCATGTCGAACAGGAAGAGATTGTCAAGTTGGCGCGGGCAACCATGATATTGCCCGTTGCATGGCTTACGCTTAAGCATGGATGGCGCGCGGCGGTGCTTGGTGGGACGTTTGCTGCTGCATGCATTTGCATGGCATTCGAGTGCAAGATCGACCTTGAAATGGTGCAGGCACAGGCATATGTGGTCGTCGGACTGGCATGCCTGTATGCGCTTGGTGCATGCATCTCTGCACAGAACCAGCAGAAAGACCAAGTTAGGAGTCATATGCTGCAAGCGAAAAAGACCGCAAGAAATAGTTTGAATTTCGGCGAGCGACGTTTGGAGCAGGCATCGCGCGCGCTTGAGTCGGTCTTGGGTGTGTTGGAGGTAGAGCAGCTCAGTGTTTCACAGAAGCTGCGTTACCTCGCAACAGAGGCGGAGCGGAGGGTTTATGACAAGCAAGCAAGTCACCTTCAGCTGCGGATATACCACTTGGCAGAAAGCATACATCCCAGTGCATGGCGTCTCGGTGGGATGGATGCGGCGCTTCGGGATTCCGTTGGAGGTGTGCTGAGGGGAGCTGGGCTGCTGTATCGGTTCCGCACCAAAGGCCGCTGTTCCGAATCACTTTCGCCGGGCATACAAGCGGCTATTTATCGCAGTGTTTGCGCTGCCGTGGCGTCCATGAGTTCGGACCTTACATGCGCGGCTATTGACGTAACCATGCGTGGAGGCATGACGTGTGGCCATCGCTGGGTCGCACTGCGTATCAATGGCTCTCTTAGCGAGCTGGCTATTGCGCGTAATGTTTGTCTTGCAAATGAGCGTGAGCGTGTCGCGCCGAAGCTGGGTGCCCACGTACTGGATTTTCAGGAGCTACGGGAACTCGTCCAATTGTTCGATGGTGAGCTGCGCATTCACGAAGGCACGGACGCGGTAAAAGTTACGGCGCTGCTGTTTGACAGCCCTCAAGGAGTGAGGGAAAGCGCGATGGCTTTCACCCCGCCTCGCTTGTGGGTCAGTTGAGTTATTGAGCTTGGATTCTGCTGCCACCCGTGCAGCCGGAGCAGGAGAGAGCATCCAGGAAAGCTTGCGTTGCGCTCGTGGAGGGCGTCGCCGAATCACTGCTCGTACTCTGCGCAGAGGAGATGGTCGATACACCAACCGTCAAGGCGAAAGCGACGATAGCTTGACGAACAAAACGGCGATTAAAGCGGATCATGATGTGTGTCCTTTACGTTGGCATGGGATGATTTCCCCTGTGCACTCAATGTAACAAGACGCGTACTACAGAAAAGACGGCGTTGTTCGTCTTGACAGGTCCTCGTTGTGTGTGCTGTTCGGTAGGTTTGTCGAAAATCTGTTGAGCGTTTTTTGCTCGAAAAAAAGCCGCACTCCAAGGAGTGCGGCGGGTCGCGGTTTTTCTTTGGTTTTGATGCTTACCAGATCTTCACGCGATCATCCGGTGCGAGATAAAGCTTCTCGCCGGGCTTTACATCGAACGCTTTGTACCAGCCATCGATGTTGCGTACGGTCAGCGCACGGAACTGTGCGGGTGCGTGCACGTCGGTGGCGAGGCGTTGGCGCAGTGCCGCGTCGCGGATCTTCGAGCGCCATGCCTGGCCGAATGCGAGGAAGAAACGCTGGTCACCGGTAAGGCCGTCGATCACGGGTGCGGGCTTGCCGCCGAGCGACTTGTGATAAGCCGCGTAAGCGGCAGTGAGGCCGGAGACGTCGGCGATGTTTTCGCCCAGCGTCTGTTGGCCGTTCACATGCAGGCCGGGCAGGGCTTCATATTGGTCGTACTGCTTGACCAGCTTCTGGGTGGCGGCCTGGAAGTGGGCGGCGTCTTCGGGTGTCCACCAGTTTTCCATGCGGCCCAGGGCGTCGAAGTCGGCGCCGGTGTTGTCGAAGCTGTGGCTGATTTCGTGACCGATGATGGCGCCGATGGAGCCGTAGTTGGCAGCGGCGTCCGCATTCGGATCGAAGAGCGGCGGTTGCAGGATCGCAGCGGGGAAGTTGAGCGCGTTCTGCAATGGCAGGTTGACGGCGTTGACCGTTTGCGGCGTCATCCACCACTCGCCCTTGTCCACGGGCTGGCCGAGCTTGGCGAGCTGGTGTTTGTATTCCAGCGCCACGGCGCGCTCATGGTTGCCGAGCGGATCGTCGGCGCGAATCTGCAGCGTGCTGTAGTCGCGCCAGGTGTCGGGATAGCCCACGCTGACGCGCAGGGTGGCGATCTTTTCCTTGGCTTTCGCGCGCGTGGCGGGTGTCATCCAGGCGAGCGTATCCAGGCGCTCGTCGAAGGCGGCCACGATGTTCTTGACCAGTTCCTCCACTTTCGCCTTCGAGGAGGGCGGGAAGTAGTGCTTCACGTAGAGCTGGCCCACCGCATCGCCGAGATCGGTATTGGTGTTGGTGACGGCGCGTTTCCAGCGGTCTTGTTGCTTGGGCGTGCCTTGCAGCGTGGTGCCGTAGAAGTCGAAATGGAGATCGGCGTAGGGTTTGGGCAGCAGGGGCGCGGCATCGTCCAGCGCGTGATAGCGCAGCAGCAGCTTCCAGGTTTCGAGCGGTTCGTTGCCCACCAGTTTGGCGATGCCGGTGATGGCGGAGGGTTGCCATACGTCGATCTGCTTCTGGTTATCCAGGTTGGCGGCTTTGAAGTAGGCGTCCCAATTCAGGCCGGGCGCTTTTTGCGCGAAGTCGCCGATGTTCCAAACATTGTTCGCCTTGTGCACGTCCTGGCTGTCGACCAGGCTTTCCTGCGCCTGCGCGATCTTGGTTTCCAGCGCGATGATGGTTCTGGCTTGCGCCTCCGCATCGGGCGTACCGGCGAGTTTCAGCAGTGATGCCACGTATGTCTGGTACTTGGCGCGGGCTTCCACCATGTCCTTGTCTTGCGACAGGTAGTAGTCGCGGCTGGGCATGGCGATGCCGCCTTGCAGCAGATACGCCATGTTGTGCGTAGCATCTTCCAGGCCCTGCGTGACGAACAGGCCGAACAGGTTTTCGGTGTGGAAATTGGTGGCGTTGATCGGATCGACGTCGGCGCGCATCTGGCTGCCGAGCACCCGGGCGAGATCGTCGCGCGTCTTGATGGCGTCGATCGGTTCGAATGCGGGTTTGAGCGGTGCAAGGCCAAGCTTCTCGATGTTGGCCTCGTTCATGTAGGCCGCGTAGTAGTCGGCAATCTTGCGTTCATTGGAACCGGCGGGCGCATGGCTCTGGGCGAGGCTGCGGATCAGCTGCGAGGTCTGTTTCTCGGCCAGCTGGTAAACCTCAAAGAAGGTGCCGGTGCTGGAACGGTCGGGCGGAATCTGCGTGTTCTTGACCCACACGCCGTTGGCGTAGTCGAAGAAGTTGTCGCCGGGTTTGACCGCGTGGTCGATGCCTTTGAGGTCGATGCCGATGTCCGGGTGGCTGGCTTTGGTTGCTGGAGTACTGTCCGTGGCGGCAGGGGCTGCGGCCAGGGTGGTGGTGCAGGTCATGACGGCGGCGGTGAGAACCCATCTGAATCGCTGCATGGCGATCACCTTTTATTGTGGGGAACGAGTTCACCACCTTAGCCGGCCGCCAGCGGGCTTGTGAGCATGACTTTCGGGCTAGGGCTAAGAGACCAATGTACCGGTGCGGCTAAGCGGTGCCAAAGGTTGCTCCCTCTCCCCGTTGGGGAGAGGGAGCTTCGTCAGTCGCGGGTTGAAGCGTAACGCCCAGTTCGGAGTATTGAGCTTCACCGCCCCAACAACGCGATCTCCGCCAACGCTGTCGGCGCCTCATTATCGAAACGCAGACGGTAATAGGCATGCTGCCCAGGCTGGCGGATCACGAATGCCCTTGTCTGTCGTGCCCAGTCGAAGCGCTCGTGCTTGCGCGCATCCAGCGCTGTCCAATGCTGCCCGTCGTCGGAAGCTTCCAGCGTCCAACTGGATGGCGCGGGTGCCTGGCTGGCCGAGGTCAGTGTGTAGATCGCCACCGTTCGAGGTTGCGGGAAATGCCAGCCCACGATCGGCCGTGCAACCGGCAACGACGTTTCGGTATCGCTGGTGTGGTCGAATAACCGGCCGAGATCAGGCATCGCTGGATCGCTGCTCGGTTCGCCTTGGCCGGCGCCAACGAGATCCTGCATCGGCGCAGGCTTGCCGTGGGCGGTCAACGAAGGCGGCAAATCCTGCTCGCCACTGCCCCACGCGGACGGCTTCGGCCCCATCACGAAATCCAGCGTTGCACCTTGCGCGAGCAGGGCATGCGGCAGGGTGAGCTTGTTCCACGGCTGTCCGTTCACGCGCAGGCTTTGCACGTAGCGGTTGGTATCGCTCACGCCGGGCGCGTTGATGACGATGTGCTTGCCGTTCTCCAGCGCGATGTCCATCTGCGGGAAATACGGCGCGCCGATCACATACTCCGGCGTGCCCATGCGCAAGGGATAGAAACCGGCGGCACTGAACAGCCACCAGCCGGACATCTCGCCGTTGTCCTCGTCGCCCAGATAGCCCTGGCCAATCTCGCTGCCCAGGTACAGCCGCGAAAGCACGTCGCGCACCTTGTCCTGTGCTTTCCACGGTTGGCCCGTGTAGTCGTACATATAGATGATGTGATGCGAAGGTTGGTTGCTGTGGCCGTACTGGCCCATGCGCACGGCCTGTGCTTCGCGCATCTCATGGATGGGTTCGCCGTAGCCGCCGACGTGGTAGACGCCGGGTGTGGCGAAGAACTGGTCCAGCTTGGTGGCGAGTGCTGCGCGTCCACCGTATAGCGCGGCCAGGCCAGCACCATCCTGCGGTGCATGGAACGCCATGTTCCACGCATTCGTTTCGG
Organism: Dyella sp.; assembly: GCF_035508675.1. Taxonomy (GTDB): domain Bacteria; phylum Pseudomonadota; class Gammaproteobacteria; order Xanthomonadales; family Rhodanobacteraceae; genus Dyella_B. The sequence continues at coordinate 7,706 of NZ_DATJMN010000387.1, read as the reverse complement.
TGTAGTCGTCGCCCCAGCGCAGCGGATCGAAGTTTTGCTTCGTGTAGCGCCACTTGCCTTGCGCATCGCGTGCGACGAAGAAACCGATGTCGGGGTTGAACAGGTTGGCGTAGTCCAGCGCGCGCTGACGGAAGTAGTCGGCATCTTCTGCGTAGTGGGTTTGATAGGCATCGTGCGCGTCGTTGCGTGCGGCCAGTGCGTGCGCCAGGTTGCCGATGGCGAAATCGGCGATGTAGCCCTCCATCGACCAGGAAAAGCCTTCCGTGACGGCGTCGTCGGTGTAGCCGTTGAAGATCGAGCGCTCAAGTCCTTTACGGCCGGTGCCCTTGAGCGGGCTGACCACCGTCGCATCCTTCAAGGCTGCCTGATAGAACGATTGCACGTCGAAGTTGTGCACGCCTTTGAGCCAGGCATCGGCAAATGCGACATCGGCGCTGGTGCCGACCATCAGGTCGGCGTAGCCCGGCGATGACCAGCGCGCGATCCAGCCGCCATCGCGGTATTCCTGAACGAATCCGTCGATCATTTCGCCGTCCTGGTGTGGCTCAAGCAGCGCGTAGGCGGGCCACACGGTGCGATAGGTGTCCCAGAAGCCGTTATTGACGAACACCTTGCCGTCGACGATGCGCGCACCGGTTTGCGTGGCTGTGTTCTCGCCGACCGCGGGCGAGAACGGGCTGGCGTAGCGATATACCGGCTTGGCGGCGCTGCCGGTGTTCTCGTACGCCGAGTTGGGATACATGAACAGGCGATAGAGATTGGAGTACAGCGTGACCCGCTCGCCATGGCTGGCGCCGTGCACGTGCACGATGCCCAGCTGCTTGTCCCAGATATTCAGCGCTTGCTCGCGCACCTCGTCAAAGCTTTCCTGCGGCGCGATCTCCAGCGCCAGATTGTGCTTGGCCTGTTCCAGGCTGATCAGTGACGTGGCGATGCGCACGTTCACGGTTTTGGTTTTCGAGGTGTCGAAGCCGAACCAGGCGGTGACGTGATCGCGGCCCTCACCGGTGAGCCGTCCGCTTTCGGTAACCGGTTGATCGACGGTGGCGTAGAAGAACAGGCGCGTGGCGCCGGTGGAGAGTGTGCTCTTCACATCGGAATAGCCGCTGAAACTGCGCTGCGCCGGATCCAGCGTGATGCCGCCCTGATCCGTGCGATTGTCGAACACCAGCTGCCCACGCTTGCCGGGAAAGCTGAAGCGAAGCATGGCGGCGTGATCGGTGGGCGTCATCTCGCCGACGATGCCGTTGTCGAACGCCACCTTGTAATAGTGCGGATGCGCGATTTCATGGTCATGGCTGAAGCTGAGCGCGCGCTTTTCGCGATTCGCGCTCGGCGCACCGCTCGCGATGGCTTGCGGCATCAGTTGGAACGTCTGCCGATCGCCCATCCACGGGCTCGGTTCGTGTGACAGCGAAAAGGCTTCGATGCGTGGGCGATTATCCGCATCGTTGCGTTGCTGGTACTGGTACATCCAGTCTGAACCCGCGTCGGTCACCGGCGTCCAGAAATTGAAGCCGTGCGGCAGCGTGACGGCGGGAATGTTGTTGCCGCGCGAGAACCGGTAGCTGGAGTTGGTGCCGCGCAGGATGTTCACATAGTCGCTGGGCCGTTCGCTGGCGGCATGCGCGGTTGCGGCGCCGATACGCAGATCGTCGAGGAAGCCTTCGATATTTCCGGCGGGGCCATCGTGCGTCAGCACGATCTGGCGAATGCGGCGGCCAGCTGCCACGCTTCCCACATCGATGCTCAGCTTGTTCCACTGATTCACGTAGACCGTGCGGCTTTTTCCCAAAGCATTGGCGTTGGCGGTAATCCGATGCTGATCGCGCGCGAGGCTGGTGGAAAGGCGCGTGCCGTCGTCGAACACGAGGTCGATGGCCACATAGGTGGATGGGTCGGCGAGATCGTTCGTTGCGATACACGGGAACAGCAGATAGGAAAGCTGCGTGTTCGCCTGCACCGGCAGGTCCACGTCAAACAAGGTGGTTTCCTGTTTGCCGCCGGTGTGGCCCTGGTAATGCAGTGAATGAAGACCGGTGAACCCCGCGCCGGGTTTGGCGCTGTAAGCATCGTCCAGCGATGGGCCGCTGCCGATATGGACGACAAAGGCGGGATTGGCCGGGGCAGCGATCGGCGCCGGCTCGCCCGTTTCGAACGAGGTGTAGAAGCTGGCGTTGCCATCTGCGCTGGCCACCGCGGTGCCGCAAGCCAGTGCAAGAACAAGCAAGGTCTGCCGAAATGGGCGGATCGTGAAACCTGGCATCTGGTTACCCCTGTAGAGAGTGCTTGCGGGCTTGAAAGTTTGCACCAAGCGCCGGATTTGATCGATCTAAACGACGAGTGTCAAACCGCAGCGCAGCATGTCCGACTCGCTGCCGCTCGTGTGCTTCATTGCGCTCGGAGGATATGGCATGCACGCGAATGTCGATTCCGCGCTTTCTCATTCGACGAGCCTAGGAGCAAACTCTTACGCTTACATCGCAAGGACACCATGGATGAGCCACACTGGAAATCCTTCTCATGCCGCCATGCACCCCGACCGCCGCTGGCTGGCCTTGATCGTGCTGTGCCTGGGCGTGCTGATGATCGTGCTGGATACCACGATCGTTAACGTCGCCTTGCCTTCCATCAAGATGGATCTGAAATTCGGCGATACGCAACTGGCCTGGGTGGTGAATGCCTATCTGCTGACCTACGGCGGCTTTCTTTTGCTGGGTGGCCGCCTGGGTGATCTGTACGGGCACCGTCGTCTGTTCCTGATCGGCATCGCCGGCTTCACCCTGGCTTCACTCGCGTGCGGCCTGTCCACCACGCAGATCGCACTGGTAACCGCGCGTGCCCTGCAGGGATTGGCGGGTGCCGTGGTAACGGCGGTGGCGCTGTCGTTGATCATGGATCTGTTTACCGATCCACAAGATCGCGCCAAGGCGATGGGTGTGTACGGTTTCGTATGCGCGGGTGGGGGAAGCATCGGCGCCATGCTGGGCGGGGTGCTCACCAGTAGCTTGAGTTGGCACTGGGTATTCCTGGTGAACCTGCCCATTGGTATCGGTGTGGTGGTGGCATCGCTGCGCTTGTTGCCGGCGTCCGCAGGCACCACGGCATCCCGGCATCTGGATGTGTGGGGCGCCATCACGGTGACGGCTGCGCTGATGCTGGCGGTCTACGCCATCGTCAACGGCAACCAGGCAGGCTGGCTATCGGCGCGAACACTGGCGCAATTGGCGGTCGCGCTGATCTTGTTGCTGGTGTTCCTGTGGCTGGAGGCACGCGTGCATACGCCGCTGATGCCCTTGCGTCTGTTCCGCTTGCGCAATCTGACGGTAGCTAATGTCGTCGGCGTGCTGTGGGCGGCTGCGATGTTCGCCTGGTTCTTTTTGTCTGCGCTGTATATGCAGTTGGTGTTGGGTTATGGACCGATGGAAGTGGGCCTGGCTTTTATCCCGGCCAATTTGATTATGGCGGTGTTTTCGCTCGGGCTATCGGCCAAGTTGGTGATGCGCTTCGGTATCCGCCGGCCGCTGGCAGGTGGTCTTGCGCTGGCGGCATGCGGCTTGCTGCTCTTTTCACGTGCCTCGGAACATGGTCATTTCCTGACCGATATCCTGCCAGGCATGGTCTTGCTAGGCGTGGGTGCCGGCGTGGCATTCAACCCGGTATTGCTGGCGGCGATGAGCGATGTGGGGCCTGCCGAATCCGGGTTGGCATCGGGTGTCGTGAACACCGCGTTCATGATGGGTGGTTCGCTTGGATTGGCCGTACTGGCGAGTCTGGCGGCGGCGCGCACGCAGGCTGTCGAAACAGCGCATGGCGCGAACATGCTGGCGTTGACGTCGGGCTACCAGTTGGCCTTTCTGGTGGGTGCCTGTTTTGCGGTGTTGGGCGCACTGGCCGCGGCCGTGTTTCTGCGTGCGGTGTCGACGGTAGGCGGCGAGCAGGCGGCTGCAATGCAGTGAGTAATCGCATCGTCGCGAGCTGCCGCGTAGGCAGGGATGAAGCAGTGCTGCCTTCAGATCGAACCGGAGCACGTTGGCGGTGAGGTGAAGCCGAACCCCAACGTTGCGATGCAGAAAGCGATGTTGGGGTTCGGCTTCGCCTTGCCGTCAACCTGCAAGCAACCTCGTTACGCTCGTAAATCAGGACATTTCCTAAGCAGAATCGCTATGCCTGACGCGCCGAGCTCTGCCATGCACGGATGCGAAAGCGCTTGAGTTGCCGGCGCTTTCGTACTCATCCTATGTTGTAGCGAACACTTCGCACGTACTCTCATCTCCGCCATCGCATCGGTGCACAGATCGCTTGTCCGCTGTGCGATGATTCGTGCCCATCAGGGGTGCCCCAGGACGGCGAAGATGACCTCGGAAAGCAACGCCAAAGGCATGTTGGCCAAGCTCGCGACCTTGTCGTGTTGTGTGCGACGCGGGTCGGCATGCCGTCTTCATGCGCGCGGCGTTGGTGTTTTGATGCTGACGTGCGTGGGCCTGGTGGCTTGCAGTTATCGCTCCTTGGATAGGACGGCACTGCAGGAAAAAACCAGCGTTTCTGCAGTACCTTCGGCGCCGGCGAGTATCGCGAATGGACGTCCATCTAGCGCGACAAGCGAAACGCGGCGTGTAGGGTCGGCCATCACCACGCCATTGGCAGAGCCGCAATCGGGCTACGCGGGGTCTGGCGCGCAGGCAGTACGCACGTCATCCGTTGGCTTCATCCCAAAGCATGCTGCGCCGTCTTTCGACGAGGTCACCGATGATGCATCGTTGACGCTGTCTCCAGGAGACGTTGCTGCTGCAGCGAAATCTGATGCCCATCACGTAGTCGCGAACGAAGTGATTGGTGCCGCTGCTTCAACTGAGCATGCCATGGCTCCCGCCGGCAACAGCGTGGCGAGCATGTTTCATTGGGGCTTGCTGCTTGGGATGGTTGCTTTGATTGCTGTTGGCGGCTTGGGATTGGCGCTGGCGTTTGACAATCGTCGTCAGCGCCGCCAGCGCATGGCAGCGGGCTTCCTGCCAGCTTTTTCTGTCGATCAGCCGCTTGCCGGCGATGTGGTATCCGAGCCGAAACAGAAAGAAATCGATGTCATGCCTTCACCCGTATCCGATGCTGATGCAACACCCGTACTCCCTGCGCCGATGGCTACCCTTTTGGTTGAAGGCCGCTTGCTGTCCACTGCCCATGCCGATGTTGGGCAGATACCGTCTTCGCGTTTGGAATGGCGCTATATGCCAGGAAAATTCGAGGCGCCTGAGCATTGGGCAGTGGAATCGCCGGTGGATTTTCTTTCTGCGTGGCAGCGCACTCGGAAGATGGAGGAGCTGCCGTTGGAAACTGCGGAAAGTGATGAATATGGCGAATCGCCGGAGTCTGTGGAGTGCGTGGCGTCCGTTGCGCCAATCGAAGTCGATGCGGGTGCGGAACAAGCTGGCTTGATCGAACGAGGCAACGACGCGCCAGCGCCGGAATCCGCGAGCGATGATGATCCGCTGTTGCAGTTGTTCGATCAGCTGGAACACAGCGCGATGCCTGAATCGGGCGATGTTCCCGTGCTGCTGATCGAGTGCGGCAGCGATTTGCCGCAGATCGTGCGCACCACCAGCGAACCCGTGCCGCAACACGTATTGCAGGCATGGGAAAGCAGGCTGCGCCAGGCCATGGCTGAAGCGCGTTCATTGACGTTGCCGTCGCTGTTGATCAGCGCGTTGCTGCTGCGTGCCGAGCAGGCCAAGCCGCAGGATGCCGAGACGTTGTATGCGGAAGCGGAAGAATGGATCGACTTGAGCATGGCCGCTGACCCTGATCAACGCGCTGCCTGGGAAGCGCGCCGCATGGATGTCGATCTGCGCCGTGCCAGACAGAAGAAAGGCGCGGCACGCCTGCTTTGGCTGCGCGCGATGCAAACGCACTACGCACCGCAGCTTGCGCAAGGCCAACCGCCGGTCCTGTTCGCCTGGGTGCAGGTGTTGATGTTCTGGGCGCAGTGCCAGTTTGGCGATGCCGCACTGGCGCGGTATGCCGATGCCGAGGCGATCTGCCAACGCTTGGGCGAGTTGCCGGCCTGCACCGACGCGGCGCAACGGTACCGCGCCGAATTGCTTCGCCAGCGTGCGACGATCGAGCAAGGCGGTGCGCGGCTGCACAGCCTGGATACCGCGCAGGCGTTGACCGATGCGCTCTATGCGCGCGTGCCCAGCGCGGACCATGCGCTGGCGGTTGCCGTTACCGCGCTGGCGCGCGGCGATGTGTTGCCGCCGGCCCAGGCGAAGGAGGCTTATTCGCATGCCTTGGTGAATGCGTTCATGGCCGAAGGCGATCCGCGCCTGCGCGAACAAGCGCTGCAATGCCGGCTGGCCGTGCAATGGGCGTATGAAAACCTGCCGGGCATGGGCGCGCAGAGCGATATTGCCCTCAAGCTTGCGCAGCGGCTGGAAGCTCTGCGTGTGAAGGACCCCGATACCTTGCAGCGCGTGGCGCAGACCTATCTGCGCAGCGCCGATTTCGTGCGGGCCTGCGAATTTTGCGAACACGCGTGGCGCAGCGGCCACGCCACACCGGCACTGCTTTCCATCTGGCAGGAAGCTTGTCGGCAATGGGCTTCTGCTCCGGTCAAACCGGAGCAGCTCGCGGTGCGGCAGCAAACGATGCGGCAGCTGAGCATTGCAAGCGCGATGCGCTAGTCCAATTCCACTTTTCTTTTTTTATTTCATCGAGAGGCTTCACCATGAATGCACAAAAGAAACCTTCCGAATCGCGTCTGTGGACCACGCGTTACGGCATGATGGCCGCCATCGCTCCGAACGGGCCGGTGAGCCGCTCGTTGCAGCGCTACGGCGAATGGGCCGAACAGGAGCTCAACTTGCTGAGCGGCTTGCTCGAAGATGGCCAGAGCGTGCTGGAATTCGGCGGCGAATACGGCGCGCATACCTTGTGGTTCGCGCAGGCGGTAGGCGAAAGGGGCGCTGTATACGTTGCCGAACCGCGCCGTCTGCCGTTCCAGCAGTTGTGCGCGAACGTGGCCATCAATCAGCTCACCAATGTCTATACGCATTCGCGCTGGCTGGGCCGCTCCGATGCGCAGCTGCCGTTTTCCTCGCTCACTGGCGGCAAGTTGCACAGCGGCGAGCAGGACGAAACCGTGGTCACGACCACCGTCGACAGCCTGGAGTTGGAGGACCTGCATTTGCTCAAGATCAACCTGCCGGGTAGCTTGGTCGACCTGCTGCAGGGCGCCGCCGAGACCATTCGCAAACACCGGCCGATCATCTATTACCGTCTTTCCGATATCGAGCATGTGGAAGCGGAAGTACAAGCGATCAAGGACCTGGGCTATCGCTGCTGGTCGCATACGCCGTATCTCTACAACGCGGACAACCATGCCGGCGAAAGCGCCAATATATTTCCGGGCTGCGTGCAACAGAACGTGATTGCGTCGCCGGTGGAAAATCGCTTCGAACTGGAACAGCGTTACGAGCTGTGAGTGGTGCATGGCTGGGATGCCCATCCCAGCCTGCCGGCGCTATTTCTCGATGCGGTAGTTGAGGCTGGCGCGATTGAAGTCGGTGGCGTTTTGCGCTTCAAAGCTCCAGCGCCGGCTGAGGCGATAACGCAGCGTAATGACTTGGCCGGGCTCGAACAGGCCGATGCCGTAGCTGAGATAGAGCCGCGGCGACAGGTACTTGCCAACGGTGAAAGCGGAGTTGCCATTC
>NZ_DATJMN010000386.1:0-11967 GCF_035508675.1 Dyella sp. | reverse complement strand
CTAACTCCTCGCCCCAGCTACCTGCTGGGGCTTTGAGTTTCAGGCGTCAGGTCCTTGGCGGGGCCAGCGCTTTCCTCATTCGAGTGCCTTCCCCAGCACCGTCAAACGTGGAGTTAAAGTTCCAATGATTTTCGAAACCATCGCTAAAACAGGCCACGAAGAAGTCGTCTTCTGCCATAACCAAGACGCCGGCCTGAAAGCCATCATTGCGATCCATAACACGGTGCTGGGCCCGGCACTCGGCGGCCTGCGCATGTGGCCGTACAAGACCGAGCAAGATGCAGTCAACGACGTGCTGCGCCTGTCGCGCGGCATGACTTACAAGAACGCCGTGGCCGGCCTGAACCTGGGTGGCGGCAAGGCGGTGATCATCGGCGATCCGTCCAAAGACAAATCCGAAGCGCTGTTCCGCGCCTTCGGCCGTTTCGTCAACTCGCTCAATGGCCGCTACATCACGGCCGAAGACGTGGGCATCGACGTGAACGACATGGAATACGTGTTCCGCGAAACCGAGTACGTCACGGGCGTGCACCAGGTGCACGGCGGTTCGGGCGATCCGTCGCCGTTTACCGCCTACGGCACACTGCAGGGCTTGATGGCCGCACTCAACTTCAAGTACGGCAATGAAGAAGTAGGCAAGTACAGCTATGCCGTGCAGGGTTGCGGCCACGTCGGCAGCGAATTCATCAAGCTGCTGCGCGAGCAAGGTGCGAAAGTGTTCGTCACCGACATCAACAAGGACGCCGTGCAGCGCTGCGTGGACGAACTGGGTTGCGAAGCGGTGGGCCTGGATGACATCTACGACGTGGACACCGACGTGTATTCGCCCTGCGCATTGGGCGGCACGGTGAACGAGCAGACCATCGACCGCATCAAGGCCAAGATCATCTGCGGCGCCGCCAACAACCAGTTGGCCAACGATGCCATCGGTGAAGAACTGCAGCGTCGCGGCGTGTTGTACGCGCCGGACTACGCCGTGAATGCCGGCGGCGTGATGAACGTGTCGCTGGAAATCGACGGCTACAACCGCGAACGTGCGATGCGCATGATGCGCACCATCTACTACAACCTGGGCCGCATCTTCGAAATCAGCAAGACGCAGAACGTGCCGACCTACAAGGCGGCCGATCGCCTGGCCGAAGAGCGCATCGCGTCCATCGGCAAGATCAAGCTGCCGCACATGGGCAATGGCGCGCCACGCTTTGCCGGCCGCATGCGCGGGCAGTAGAAACTGTACGCATGAGTACTGAAAACGCCGGTCGCTGACCGGCGTTTTCTTTTGTCCACGCGGGCCGTTGGAGCCCGACAGTTCTGCTAGACTTTTCGCCGCAAGAACATATGCGGTAAGACCTTGCTTCCATTAGTAAAGGTCTCAGGGGAACCCGCGCTGCGGGTTAGGAACAATCGATGCTTCCCTGACAGCCCTGCAGCGCGGTCGACGCCTGCCGATAAGGGGCGTGGGGAAGGTATGCAGGGTAGCAAGCAGGCTGGGTGTATATGAACGCAATGTTGGAAACCGGGATCAGCGACGAGGACATCCTGCTCAGGCTCAAGGATGTGCTGCATGAGACTTTCGAGATCGACCCTGCCCGGGTCACACCCGACACCCACCTGTTCACCGACCTGGAATTGGACAGCATCGACGCCGTGGACCTCGCCATCCAGGTGCAGGACATGACCGGCATGCGCATCAAGCCCGAGGATTTCAAGAACGTGCGAACGGTCGGCGACGTGGTCGCCAACGTGCGCACGCTGCTGACGCGCTGAACGCGGGCCGGCCGCCATGCCGCTTGCGCCAGCCCCCGCCGGAGCGTTCCGTCCCTGCGCGCTGATTCCCATCTATAACCACAAGGACACGATCACGGCTACGGTTGCGGCCTTGCACGCGCACGGGCTGCCGGTAGTGATCGTGGACGACGGCAGCAACGATGCCACGCGCGCGGTGCTTGGCGGTCTTGTTGCACCCGACGTGCAAGTGATCCGGCTGGCGCGCAACGGCGGCAAGGGGCGCGCGATTACCGCCGGGCTGATTGCCGCGCGCGATGCCGATTTCACCCATGCCTTGCAGATCGACGCGGACGGCCAGCACGATGTGGCGGACGTGCCGCGTTTTCTGGCCGAAGGCTGCGCGGATACCACGGCGCTGGTCTGCGGCCAGCCGATCTACGATCGCAGCGTGCCGCGCGCACGCCTGTATGGCCGCTACGTCACCCATGTGTTCGTGTGGCTGGAAACGCTGTCGTTCATGTTGCGTGATTCGATGTGCGGCTACCGTCTGTATCCGCTGGAAGCGACGTGTGCCGAGATCGATCGCGCGCCCCTGCCCGCGCGCATGGATTTCGACACCGAGGTGGCGGTACGCCTGATCTGGCGCGGCGTACCGGTGCGCAACCTGCCGACCCGGGTGATCTACCCGGAAAACGGCCTGTCCCATTTCCATATGCTGCACGACAATCTGCGTATATCCGCGATGCATACGCGACTGCTGCTGGGGATGTTGCCGCGGGCGCCGGGCTTGTTGTGGCGCAAGCGGAAAAGGAGCGTTGCATGCGCCGTTTGATCGCATGTTTTTTGCTGTTCGTTTGCACCAACGCATGCGCACAAGGCCCCGACCTGCTGCATGCCATCGTGAATCAGCTAAGCCAGCACACCGCCATCCGCGCCAGCTTCACCCAGCAACGCCAAACGCCTGCCCTTACCCAGGTGCAAACCAGCAGTGGCCAACTGCTATTCGTCACCGGCCACGGCATGCTGTGGGAAGTGCAGCAGCCCTATCAGCAAACCTTGGCGCTCACCGGCACACGCACCGTGCGCATCGATGCCACCGGCCGCATGCAACCGGTGCGCAATGAGCGTGGCGTTGGGCAGATCTCGCAAATGCTGCAAGGGATGTTGACGGGACGGCTGGATGAGGTGGAGCGTCAGTTCGATGTGCAGGCAAGCGGCACCGCTGCGCAGTGGAACCTGCACTTCACGCCCCGGCAATCGCGCGTCGCCCAGGTGTTGCGCGACATCCAGCTCGATGGCGGCGCGTATCTGCAGCGCATCCGCATCGACATGCAAGACGGCACGCACACCGACATCCGGATGACCGACACCTGCGACGCCGGCTCGTTGAGCGCGCAGGAAAAACACGCCCTCGGCCTGCCATGACGGAGCGGAACCTGTGGCTACGCGCAATCGGCTTCATGGTGGCGACGCTACTGGTCGCGCTGGCTTGCGCGTGGCTGCTGTTCGGGCGCGGGCGTTCGCCGATCCAGACTGATCTGCTGGCGATGCTGCCGGCCACGGAACGCAATCCGCTGGCCGAAGTGGCGGCGCAGCGCCTGGCGCACGCCAATGGCGACCGCGTGATTCTGCTGGTCGCCAGCGCCGACGATGAACAGGCCAAAGCAGCCGCGCGCCAACTCGGGCAGGCACTGGCAAAGAACACGGTATTTGCTTCTGTCATGGCCGAGCTGCCGCCCTTCGATTTGCAGCAACTGGTAACGCCTTATCTGGCGCACCGCTTCTACTTGCTCAGCGATGCAGACCGCCAGGCCCTCGCACAACCCGGCTACGATCCGAGGCAGGCGCTGGCCCAACGCATCAACGAACCCTTCGTCACCGGCGTTGGCACACGCCTGCAAGACGATCCATTCGGCTGGCTGCAACATTGGCTGGAGCAGCAACCATGGAGCCGCTCGCCGCTGCTGCCGGAAGACAACCTGCTGACCGCACATCGCGATGACGGCAGCTACGTGCTGGTGACCGCAACGTTGAGCGGGTCCGCGTATGACGATGCAATTCAGCATCGCGCGCTGGACGCATTGGATCAGGCCGAGCGCACGATCGAACACGGTCATCCTGGCACCCGCGTGCTGCGCACGGGAGCTTTGTTCTATGCCGCTGCCGCACGTAGCGAAGCCGAACGCGACGTGCACCGCGTGGGCCTGATTTCCACCCTCGGCATCGCCGTGCTGCTGCTGCTGGTGTTCCGCTCGCCGGGTCCGTTGTTGCTGGCGTTTCTTTCCACCGCCATCGGCATCGTGGTTGCCACCACGGTCAGCGTGCTGGCGTTCGGCCAGATTTATCTGCTTACCCTGGTGTTCGGCGCGGCGCTGCTCGGCGAAGCAGTGGACTATTCCATCCAATACCTCACCGCACGCGCCAATGCAGGGCATGCCTGGAAACCGCGCAAAGGTCTGCAGCAGGTGCGCCCCGCCCTGCTGCTGGCCTTGGGTACCTCGCTGCTGGGTTATGCCCTGCTGGGGCTGGTGCCGTTCCCGGCGCTGCGGCAGATGGCGTGCTTCGCCATGGTCGGCATGGCAGTGGCCTGCCTGAGCGTGTTCTTCCTGCTGCCCGCGTTGTTGCAGCGGACGGCCGAACCGTTGAGCAATGTCTCCGTTCGCGGTGCGCTGACGCTGCAGAACATCGTTTCCCGCTTTACCGCCGGATGGCGCGGCGCAAGTCTCGCCGCATTCGCTTTGCTGCTGGCCGTACCCGGCTGGCTGCAGATGCACCATGACGATGACGTACACCTGCTGATCTCCCCTCCTGCCGCCTTGGTCGCACAGGAAAAGCAGATTCGCGACATCACCGGCCTCGGCAACGGCACGCAGTTCTACCTGGTGCAAGGCGCGGATGAGGAACAGGTCCTGCAACGCGAAGAAATGCTGGAGCAGCGCCTGCAAGCCATGACCGATGCCGGACTGTTGCAAGGCTGGATCGGCCTGGCCGGGATGGTCCCATCGCAGCAGCGGCAGAAGGCCAACCAGGCGCTGCTGGCGCCGCTGTTTGCGCAGCCTGAGCGCATGCGCCAATGGCTGCATGAGGCCGGTTTTCGCGATGCCGATATTGATCGTTACCTGCAGGCATGGCCCGGCACGCCGCTGAGCTTGCACGATTGGCTGAAAACGCCGGCTGCCATGCCGTTCCGTTATCTGTGGCTGAGTAACGAAGGGCAGCACGGGGCCGCATCGCTGGTGATTCCGCAAGGTGACGCCTCCAGTGCGAAGTTGCAGCAAGCAGCAGCGAATCTGCCAGGCGTGACCCTGGTGGACAAGGCCGCCGGCGTTTCCAGCCTGTTTGGCCGTTATCGCCGCTATGCCAGTGTGTGGCTGCTTGCCGCCGTGCTGCTGATCGTGCCGGTGTTCGGGCTGCGTTATGGCTGGCGCAGCGTGCCGCGCGTGCTGGCGCCGCCGGTGCTGGGCATCGGCTTTACGCTGGCGATGCTCGGCTATCTGCATCATCCGCTTACGCTGTTCCACTGGATGGCCTTGATGCTGGTGCTGGGCGTGGGCGCGAATTACGCGGTGTTTCTGCGCGAGGGCGAACCCCATGTCACGCATCGCCCAGGGGCGATGTATGCCAGCGTGCTGCTCTCCGCCGTCACCGCCTTGCTCTCGTTTGGCTTGCTGGCGTGGAGTTCGATGCCTGCCTTGCAGGATTTCGGCCTTACGCTTTTGCTTGGCATCGGTTTCACCGCCGTACTGGTGCCCGCCAGCACGGCGCCAAGAGCATCATCACCATGAACTCATTTTTTGCAGGGAGCACTCGCCCATGAAGCGCGTCGTTATTACCGGCATGGGCGGCATCACTCCGCTGGGGCACGATTGGTCGCAGATCGAAGCGCGTTTGCGCGCAGGCCGCAACGCCGTGCGGCGCATGCCGGAGTGGGATTTCTATGAATCCTTGAACAGCCGGCTGGGCTGCCCGGTGGACGATTTCCGCATACCGGACTGGCCGCGCAAGCATCTGCGTTCCATGGGCCGCGTGGCACAGCTGGCAGTGGCTGCGAGCGAACGCGCCCTGCGCGATGCCGGCTTGCTGGATGAGCGCAGCATCGGCGACGGGCGCATGGGCGTGGCCTACGGCTCGTCCGGCGGCAGCGTGGAACCGGTGCGCGTGATGGGCCGCATGCTGGAAACCGGCTCCATGCAGGGGGTGACCGCCACCAGTTACGTGCAAATGATGGCGCATACCACGGCCGTGAATATCGGTGTGTTCTTCGGCTTGAAGGGGCGCATCGTGCCCACTTCCAGCGCGTGCACCTCCGGCAGCCAGGCGATCGGCTACGGCTACGAAACCATCCAGCAAGGCAAGCAGACGCTGATGCTGTGCGGCGGTGCGGAAGAACTTTCCGGCCCGGGCGTGGCGGTGTTCGATACGCTGTTTGCCACCAGCACGCGCAACGACGAGGCGCCGTTGACGCCACGCCCTTTCGACCAGGCTCGCGATGGCCTGGTGGTCGGTGAAGGCGCCGCCACGCTGGTGCTGGAGGAATACGAACACGCCCGCGCACGTGGCGCGCGCATCTATGCGGAAGTCGTCGGCTTCGGCTGCAACTCCGACGGCAATCACATCACCCAGCCCACCAGCGAAACCATGGCGACGGCGATGCAGCTGGCGCTGCAGGATGCGCAGCTTTCTGCCGATGCCATCGGCTATGTCAGCGCACATGGCACCGCCACCGATCGCGGCGATATAGCGGAAAGCCACGCCACGGCGCAGGTGCTCGGCAAGCGGGTACCGATCAGCTCAATGAAGAGCTATGTCGGGCATACGCTGGGCGCCTGCGGCGCGCTGGAATCGTGGTGGGCGGTGCAGATGATGCGCGACGGCTGGTTTGCGCCGACGATCAATTTGAGCGAACCGGATGCGGCGTGCGCGGAACTCGATTACATCGTCGACGGCGGGCGGGCGATGAGCGCGGAGTATGTGATGAACAACAACTTCGCGTTTGGCGGGATCAATACGTCGCTGGTGTTCAGGGCGTTGGGTTGATGCGCACGATAACCTCCCATGCCCCGCGTCGTCATTCCGGCGAACGCCGGAATCCAGTATCAATACGTCGTGCGAAGCACACTGAACCTTTTTATGCTGAGTGCTTCGCACGTCATTTTTTACTGGATTCCGGCGTTCGCCGGAATGGCAGTGAAGCATGGCGGCAGCCGGTGGTGCCCTGATGGAATTCCACATCCACCAACTGCGCATATGGGCGCCCACCCTCGACACCGACGTAGCCTGGCAAGCCTGGGCTCGCCACCCCACTCGCCTGCCCGACAACAACGAACAACCCAGCGGCGACTTTCTTCCCCCCATGCAACGCCGCCGCCTCAGCCGCCTGGCGCGCATGACCATGCACGTCGCCTGGCCGCTCTGCGGTGAGCACGAACAGCTGCCCTTCGTGTTCGCCTCGCGCCATGGCGAAACGCCGCGCACCTTTGCCCTGCTCAGCGAAGTCGCCGACGAGCAGCCGCTGTCGCCGACCCAGTTCGGCCTGTCGGTACACAATGCGATCGCCGGCCAATGGTCGATCCTGCGCGGGCAGCATGGCGAATCCGTGGCCATCGCCGGCGAAGCGGATACCTTCGAGCACGCCATGGTGGAGGCGGCGGCCTTGCTCGGCGACGGCGCGCCGACCGTGCTGGTGGTGATCGCCGAGGAACGGCCGCCCGCCGCCTACGATGGCTGGATCGACGACGTGCCGTTTTCGTATGCTGTGGCGCTGAGAGTGGGGGGAATCGACGCGGCGCCGGGCACGCACTGGCAGCTGCGCCTGGAACCGCATCAGGGGACGTCCGCACCCGCTGCCTGGCCGCACGCCTTGGATTTCGTGCGCGCGCTGCATGCCGGTGAGGACACGTTTGAACATACATGGAAGACACGTCGGTGGATCTGGCAACGCATCCCATAAAGCGCACCAACAGCGCCAATTATTCCTGGCGGCTGGTGGCCACCGGTGCGAGCTTTGCCTTGTTCGGTTTGGGCGGATTGCTGCTGCGGCTGATCATTCTGCCGCTGCTTGGCTTGCTGCCGGGCGATGCGCTCACGCAGCGCCGCCGCGCGCGCAATGCGATCAGCAAGGCGTTCTACCTGCACGTGCAATTCATGTATCGCAGCGGCGTGCTGGCCTACGAGTTCCAGGGTGTCGAGCGGCTTGGCCGCCCTGGACAGATCATCCTCGCCAATCATCCGTCGCTGATCGACGTGGTGTTTCTGATCGCGCACATCCGCGACGCCAACTGCATCGTGAAGCAAAGCCTGTGGCGCAATCCGTTTACCCGCGGGCCGGTACGCCGGGCGCAATACATCAGCAACAATGGCAGCCCGGAGATGCTCGAGCAAGCAGCCGATGCGCTGCGCGAAGGGCAAACCCTGATCGTATTCCCCGAAGGTACGCGCACCACGCCGAATCAGGCGCCGGTGTTCCACCGCGGCGCGGCGGCGATCGCCTTGCGCGGCGCACGCGTGATCACGCCGGTTTTCATTACGGTACAACCCACCACGCTGACCAAGGCCGAACCGTGGTATCGCATTCCGGAACGGCGCGTGCGCGTGACGCTGCGCGTGGGCCAGGACATTGCGCCGGAAACCTTCCATGCATCGACGCCGCTGCCGATCGCTTCGCGCCGGCTGAATGAGCATCTGCACACACTATTCTCAAGGGAGCTTGCGCCATGAACGCCTTGCAACAGGATATTGCCCAGCTGATCATCGACACCCTCAATCTGGAGGACGTTACCGTGGCCGATATTCCGCCGGACCTGCCGCTGTTCGGCGAAGGCCTGGGCCTGGACTCGGTGGATGCGCTGGAACTGGCGCTGGCCTTGCAGAAGCGCTACGACATCCGCATCGCTTCCGATTCCAAGGATGCGCGCCAGCATTTCACCACGGTCGCCACGCTTGCTGCGTTCGTACACGCACAACAAGGCGCATGAACAAGCTCACTTCGATTCTTCTACCACTAGCCGGAGTGCTCTACCCCTTCGTGGTGTACTTCGGCATGGATCGCGTGCCGCCGCCGATGTTCGCGCTGGTGCTGGGCGCGATCTGGCTGATTCGCGCGCCCAGCCTGTTGAAACAACCCGGCGGACGCTGGATGCTGACGGCCGCCCTGGTGTATTGCGCCCTGCTCGCGCTGAGCGGCGAGGCGGCCTTGCTGCGCTGGTACCCCACCCTGATCAGCGCGCTGCTGCTGTGCGCATTCGGCCTCAGCCTGCGATTCGGGCCGCCCATCATCGAACGTATTGCACGCGTACGCGAACCCGATTTGCCCGATGCCGCGATTCCCTATACGCGCAAGGTCACGTGGGTGTGGGTCGGCTTCTTCGTGTTCAACGGCCTCGCATCCGCGGTGTTGACGCTGTGGGCGCCGCTGAAGTGGTGGACGCTTTACAACGGCCTGCTGGTGTACTTCATCATGGGCACGCTGTTCATCGGCGAATGGCTGCTGCGCCGGCGCCTGCGGGGTGTGGCGTGAACGCGGCGCGTGACCCGCTGATCTTGGCCGAGCAGCAGCACGATGGCGTATGGACGCTGGAGCTGCAGGTTCCACACGAACTGGTCTATTTCGCCGGCCATTTTCCCGGTGCACCCGTGCTACCGGGTGCCGTACAAATCGCGTGGGCGCTGGCGCTGGCGGCACCGCGTCTTGGCACGCCGGCCCGTTGCACACTGATGGAGGCGCTGAAATTCCAGCGCTTGCTGCGTCCCGGCGACCACGTGGAGCTGGTGCTGCGCCACGATCCGTCGCGGCAAAAATTGCACTTTGCCTATCGCCACGGCGACAAGGCTTATTCTTCCGGTCGATTGGCATGGAGTGCCCAGACATGAGCGAGCCATTGGTGCAGGAACGTCACTGGTCAGCGCACAAGGAGCGCGGCAGCTTCGTGCTGATGTGGCTTACCGCCTTCAGCGTACGCGTATTCGGCCGCCGCCTGCTGGCGCCGGTGCTGTATTTGATCGTGCTGTATTTCTTTGCGTCGGCGCGTAGCGCGCGGCGCCATATCCGGCAGTATCAAACCTATCTGTCCGCGTGGAGCGGCAATGCCGCGCTGAAGCCGACGCTGGGTAGCGTGTTCCATCAATTCATGGCCTTCGCCGACAACCTGCTCGATCGGCTCGATGTATGGCGTGGACGCCTGCGTTTCGAACAGGTGCAATTGGTCGACCCTTGCGGCGTGCGTTCGCGCTTGCTGCGTAGCCACCAAAGTGGACGCGGCGAGATGTTGGTGGTGACGCACCTGGGCAATCCCGACGTCTGCCGCGCCATGGCAGAGCTGAGCGAACAGGTGCCGCTGAACGTGCTGGTGCATAACCGCCACGTGGCGCAGTTCAATCGCCTGCTGGGCGAGGCGGGCGACCGCAGCATGCGTCTGATCCAGGTCAGCGAACTGGATACCGCGATGATGATGGATCTGTCACAACGCATGGAGCGCGGCGAATGGCTGGCGATTGCCGGCGATCGCGTGCCATTGAACGACGGGCGGCGCGTCACGGTCGATTTTCTCGGCCATGGCGCCGCGTTTCCGCAAGGCCCGTGGCTGATGGCCGGCCTGCTGCGCTGCCCGGTGAACCTGTTGTGCTGCCTGAAGGTGGATGGCCGCTACCGCATTTATCTCGATACCTTTCTGGACCAAGCGCAATGGGAACGCGGCCGTCGCGATGCGACCATCCACGACTGGGTGCAACGCTACGCGGATCACTTGGCCGCCCAATGCTTGATCGCGCCCCAGCAATGGTTCAATTTCTACGCCTATTGGGCGTCGCATAAGGAGACCGCCGATGCGCGCTAACGGCGTTCTGCACCAAGAAGTAGACATACTTGTGCCGTTCTACGACGTCGACTCGATGGACGTGGTCTGGCATGGCCATTACGTGAAATACCTGGAAGTGGCGCGCTGCGCGCTGCTCGACGACATCGGCCACAACTATGTGCAGATGAAGGCATCGGGCTATGCGTGGCCGGTGATCGACCTGCAACTGCGCTACGTGCAGGCGGCGCGCTTTGGCCAGCGGCTGGTGGTACGGGCCGATTTGGTCGAATGGCAGAACCGCCTGCTGATTCATTACCTGATCCGGGATGCCGCCACCGGCCAGCGTGTGACGCGCGCAAGCAGCGTGCAGGTGGCGGTGCATATCGCCAGCGGTGACATGCAGCTGGAATCGCCCAAGGTTTTTATCGATGCGGTCGAACGGCGGTTACACAGCCATGCTCGCCTCACCGCAAACCCCGCCCCTCACTCCAAGCCTCTCTCCGACGGGGAGCAGGAATAAAAGCCATGAATTACGCCAGCCCCACCTACATCGAAGAAACGCGTATCGGCTTCCACTTCCTGCGTACCCACACCTGGCAGCATCACGTGCTGCGTGTGGCGATCAACGACCTGAAGCGCTTGATCGGCGAGCCGCTACCGCAAGGCGGCACGCTGCTGGATGCCGGTTGCGGCCAGGGCAAGTCCTTGCGCCTGTTGCGTGACGCTTTCCAACCTGCCCGCATGCTGGGGCTGGACGCCGACCCGCACAGCCTGGCGCTTGCGCAGACCGAAGCCGAACGCGAAGGCATGCCGATCGAACTGCACGCCGCCGATTGCGCAACGATGCCGCTGCCGGATCGCAGCGCCGATATCGTGTTCTGCCACCAGACCTTTCATCACCTGGTGGAGCAGGAACGCGCGCTGGCCGAATTCTGGCGCGTGCTGAAGCCTGGCGGCTGGTTGTTGTTTGCCGAATCGACCAAGGCGTACATCGACACCTGGGTGATCCGCTGGTTCTTCCGGCATCCGATGGAGGTGCAAAAGAGCGCGGAGGAATACCTGGAGATGCTGCGCTGGCAGGGTTTCGAGTTCGACGCGCGCAACGTGTCGTTTCCGTACTTGTGGTGGAGCCGCTCGAAGGATTTCGGCTTGCTGGAACGGTGGGGATTGAAAGCCCCCCCGCCGCCGGGGCAACGTGAAGAAACGCTGGTGAATGTGGCGGCGCGGAAGCCGATGGCATGATCGTCGAGCCGGCTATCCGTCAGCTAGGCTGGAATGACCACCCCAGCTTTTACCTGGATGGCGATACTGGGATTTCATCCCAGCCTACGGGTTCGCCCGCATGAATACTTACCTCAACGCCCTGGGTGTGATCTGCAACCTCGGCGCCGGCAAGACCGCCGTCGCCGAAGCGCTGTTCGCCGGTGACGACCGCGGCATCCGCCCC
>NZ_DATJMN010000385.1:0-2772 GCF_035508675.1 Dyella sp. | reverse complement strand
CAAAACCGCCCGCCAGGCCGATGCCCACGCAGTTGCCACGCCAATGCTCCGGCCGGTAGCCGGTTTCAAACTTGATGTGCAAAGGCTCCAGGCCGTCGGCGTCGGCACCGAGATGACCGCGGATCACTTCTTCGGCGCGCGTCGCATCGGAATGGCGCGACGAGTACACGTAACCGACACCGCGCCGCTGCTGCAGCCCGATGTCCCAGGTCCAGCCGGCCTCCTGCGCCGTGGCGATGGTGCAACACGCGATCGGCGTATCGGGACGCGGATAAGGCACTTGCATCGCCACCGCGCGATCCACGAACAGCACATCGGTACGGCTGCGGAAGGGCGATTGCATGGCGCCGCCGATGAGCCGGCTGCGCAAGCCGGTGCAATCGACGTAGAGATCCGCCCTCAGCTCGCCCAGCTCCGGCGTTACCAGGCTGGCGATGGCGCCGCGCTCGTCCAGTTCGACACGTTCCACCGTGGCCTCGTGACGTATCACGCCGAGCTTCTGGCCGTGCTCGGCCAGTATCGCCGCAACGCGTGCGGCGTCGAAGTGGTAGGCGTAGTTCATCGGCCCCTGGTAGTCGGGATCGCTGGCGCGCTTGGGGCCATGCCCTTGTGCAACGAGCCGGTATTGCATGGTGACTGCTTGCGCCAGTTGCATGCCGTCCGCTGCGCCGCCCAGCAGCCAGTAAGGCAGCAGTTCCGGACAGCCCGGACGCTGGCTGGGCAGGCTGAAAGGATGGAAGAAACTGGACGGCCCTGCACTGCCCGGCGGGCGCAGCCAGTGGTCATAGCGAATGCCTTGCTTGAAGGTCGCATTCGCGCCGCTCAGCAACCGCCCTTCCTCCAGCCCGATCGCCGACAGCGTGCCGCGGATGGAAGGAAACGTTGCTTCGCCCACGCCCAGCAAGCCGATGCCTGGCGCTTCCACCAAGGCCACGCGGATGCTGCTGTCCGGCGCCGACGCGTTCAGATGTTTTGCCAGATAGCAGGCCACCAGCCAGCCCGCCGCTCCGCCGCCTACCACCAAGATGCTTTGCAAACGTGCCATGTGTTCACCCCTCCCCGGGTTGCCATGCTGCTATGCGGCAAGCTTCTGCATCAAAACCTGCCTATTATCGCCATATGACAGCGCTGTCATATCGTACAGCACTGTCGCTTCCGTGGGGCCTGCCCAGGCGGATTGGGAAAACGGCGGATCTCACTCGACAACGCGAAATTCATTTTTTTGGAGGGGATGAAATGACGCTTCACCATTCGGCCATGTACGTCGCGCTCGCTGCCGTGCTCGCCTCGGCCCCTGTCTTTGCCATGGCACAGGACGCGACCCCGCAGGCCTCGACCAACAAAGACAACGGATCGTCCAAACAGAAAGTGAAAAACCTGCAGGCCATCCAGGTCACTGCCACCAAACGTGAAACCCCGCTGCAGCAAACCCCGGTTGCGGTCACGGCCATCACCGCCGACACGCTCGACAAGGAACGCGTGATGACCGTGCAGGACATCACCAAGCTGGTACCGGGCCTGCAAGGCACCAGCGAGGGCGACCATGACGTCACCACGCTGACCATGCGCGGCATCGGCAATGACAGCGCCAAGACCGAATATGCCGATCCGGAAGTGGCCCTGTTCATCGATGGCGTCTACGCACCGCGCGCCGAATCGGCCACTAGCCTGCTGCTGGACATCGACAGCGTGCAGGTGCTGCGCGGCCCACAGGGCACATTGTGGGGGCGCAACTCCACCGCCGGCGCGATCGACTTCGAAACCGTCAAGCCCGACATCGGCGGCGGCTTCTACGGCAATGCGCAGATGTCGCTGGGCAATTACAGCCAGTCCGGTCAAAAGGTCGCGATCAACCTGCCGATCAGCAGCACCTTCGCCATGCGCGTGGCGGTGGCGCACGAGCAGCACGACGGCTACGTGAACTACCAGAACCCGGCGAGCGAGCTGCCGTCGGTGGCCCAGCAACAGGCCACGTATCTGGCCAGCGGCGGCAACCCGGCGAATTTCCAACCGATCAACCAGGCGCTGTATACGCAAGGTGGCGACAAATACAACGCGCAGAACCAGTCGGCTGCGCGCATCAGTGCGCTATGGCAGCCCACCGATGCGTTCAAGTGGAACCTGTCGTACGAGTATTTTCTCGATCGCGGCACGCCGGACATGAACCTGATGCAGAATCCGCGCCCCGGCCAGGATTTCTGGTCCGCGCTGATCGACACCGCGCCGTATCTGCATCGCACTTCCAAGACGGTGCGCAGCCGCATGGACTGGCAGATCAATGACGATATGGCGCTCACCTATATCGCCGGCTACAACCGCTTCTCCGGCGCCAGCAATTACGACCAGGATGCCGGCGCGATCCTGCCGACCAGCTTCACGACCGGCGGCGTGTATCAGGACGACCGCACCAATTATTCCAACTACTCCAGCTACAGCCACGAATTGGATTTGAAATCCACCGGGCAGCACACGGTGGACTGGATTCTCGGCCTGTACTACTCCGCCGAAGACAACAACATCCGTTTCGACATCCCGATCATGAACGGTACCCAGCAGGGCACCGTGAACTGGCAGGGCTCCTTCATCCAGCCGAAGGAAACCGTGCAATCGGAAGCGCTGTTCGGCCAGGCAGTGTGGCATGTCACCGATGCGTTCAACCTCACCGCCGGCGCACGTTTCTCCGACGACACCAAGAAGAACGAAGGCGGCATCAACTGGGGTTGGGCGGGCGATCCGGACGTGCCGCAAGTGCCGATCTCGCCAGGCGTGCTG
>NZ_DATJMN010000384.1:0-5072 GCF_035508675.1 Dyella sp. | reverse complement strand
CAACCTGCTGCAATGGACGCCAGGTGGTTTGCCACTGGACCAGCACGCAAAGAGCCGCGATCGCGCCCAGCACCCATACGCCAAGCAGCAGTGAAGCGGCTTCCGCAGGCAGGTTCCGATTCTCGCCGTCGCCCTGATGATCAAGCGCTACCAGCGCGATCTGCGCATCCGATGCACGCAGTGGAGTAACCCAGGTGGTGATCACCTGTGATCCGTCCCGTATCGGCACGATTTGTCCACTTGTGCTGGATGCCGCAAGAATGGATGCGCTCTGCCTGGACAATAGATCCAGCACTCGCACGTCCAGACCGCTGTTGGACAATGGCAACAGACTGCCTCCCGACGCGGCCAAAAGGGCGACATGGCTGCGCGCCGTGCGGCCTACGGTGGCAGCGAAGGCGTCGTTGACCCGCGTCGCCGTAATCAACACACCTTCCAATGTATTGCCGCGCAGAAGCGGACTTGCGACGACCCAGAGCAACTGCCCGTTGTCCAGCCAGGTACCTTGGACGGGTTTGAGTTCGCGAATGGATGTCGTCACCAGCGTGTCGTGCGGAATGCTTGCCCGATCTTTCGTCAACAGGCCCGAGCTGCTCACGGGCTTGCCGAGCGGATCCAGCACCATGGCCACGTCGTAGCCATGTCGGCGTTGCGTGAGCAATTCGCTGATGGAAAGACTATCCACCGTGCCCGTTTGCGGATTGGGGATCAACGATTGCGCCACGTAGTCGACGAAAGCCGGATCGCTGGCCAGCAACTGTGCGCGCAACTGCAGGGTTTCCAATTGCTGCGCCTGCAAGTCGGCGCCGACGATGCCGGCGACCTTGAAGCGCTCCAACATCCGCTCATCGGCGGCGCGATGGACGCACCAAACGACGCCCGCGGATGCAGCAGCGGTCAGTGCGACAACCAGCACAAGTCCGCTGAGCAGGAATCGTGCAGCCGGCTTCATCGCTTATTCCCCAGATTGAGCTCGGTGGCCACGCGCGGCTTCATGGCAGTCACCTGCTGCTCGATGGAGGTCGCAGGCACGGTCACCGGCTGTTGCGAGAGCGCAGCACGTGGATTCCAGAAATATAAAGTCCCAGGACCGGGTGGCAGACCGTGCAGCGAAAACCTTCCGTCCGCCGAGACTTGCACCATGTATGGCGTGGGCACCACCAACAAATCCAACTCCATCGAACGATGCACATTGCAGCTGATCAGCACAGGACCCGCGTGAGTGAACGTGTGCGCAATGGATTGCCCCGAAGCCTGGAATTGAAAATCGAAGGTTGAATCAGGTGTTGCGGAATAGAGGTTGTGCAGGACCTGGTCGAGATTGGTGAACTTCACCGTGCTACCGATGGGAATCGCCATCGCCGCGGGCCTGAAATCCATATTGACCGTGTAGATCGTGTAGGTGCCTGGATGCACGCGCAGCTTGCCGTGCTTTGGCACGAAGTAAACCAGCGTATCGGTTACCTCTCCGGGCGCCAGGCTCTGGCCTGGCCCTGCCACCAACATGACTTTTCCGGAAATTTCCGCGCGCTTCGTGGCGGCGTTGACGTAGCCAGGCAATCCCCCCAGCACGACTAACGCGATGAACAGCCCAAGACGATGGACAAGCATGCAACCCCCAGTATTGATGCCTATGCCAAGCAATCGGTTGATCGATTGGTCCGGCGAACACTAGGTGGCCAAGGGCCGATAGGTCCAATTCATTTAAAATATCAAGTCGATTGACGGTATCAATCTCACGAGAACGCTTGCGCCGGAATGTCGGAGCCAGATGCCCCTTGATCGTGGGGCAAGATCATCATTCGCCCCTGCCCGCTATCTTCACATCATTTGCTTGTGTCCAAGACGAGGCTAACCTCGCTGGCCGTGCAAGTGGCCGCTCGCAGTTCCACCTTGAACAACCCCGTTTGCGGGTCGCGCGACGTCGAGAGGATGGTTGCGCCCTCGGCGTGCGGCATCACGTTGGACCGTGAATAACCGGCCACGGTAATCGCCGGATCGTTGGCCGCGAACGCAAGTTTCAACCGAACCCCCTGCGCCAACTCTTCATAAGACGTCACGCGCTTGCGCCCCATCGAAACGAATTTGCCTATATCGCCCAACACAGCGATGCCCGATGCGGAAACGGGCGCGACGACACGATAAGCGAAGGCATCGGTGCCTTCCAGTTTTCCGCTGATCGTATCCGTGCTGCCTGCGGTGACGAGCGTCTTCGCGATCGGATCGAACACCGCCACCGTTCCGCCGAAACCCAGTGATGCCGGCGTCACGGAAAAACGTTCCGGACCTTTCGAAGGATCGTCGGCGAACACCAACAGGTAAGCGGTGGCGTGGTTGCCGTGGCGGGTGAACGTAGCGCCGATGATCGGCGCGCCCGTTTGCCTTGCTTGCGTCATGTAGCTGACGTCGAGCGGCATCAGGGGTTCATCCGGCTTCACTATCTCGCCATCGGCGCGTACGACCTTGAAGATATTGCTGCGATCGAGATCTTCGAACGCGTCGCCTACACCCACCGGGCCGCCGGAAAGCGTCGCAAAGAGCATGGCTGCCGTATCGTGCGACGGCATCACATCCGTGGCGGGCCACGCGCCCAGCTCATGAATGAGTCGCGCATTGAAGGCCAGCTGGGTCCAGTGATCGCGGGTCAAGCCGTCGCCCGCGGCGCGAATGGTGGTCAGGTTGGGGTATTTCACTCCCTGCAACATATACAGCGGATAAGCCATGCAGTACTGCATGGTGATGCCGCGTGCCGCCATCGCCGACGCCATGCCATCCGTGAACAGCTCGCCTTTGCCGGGCACGCTTTGCAGTTCCGGCGAGAATTTGTAAATGGCGTCGAGCCAGTCCTGAAGATAGATGGCGATGCCGTTGTTGGCGGCGTAATTGGCAAGTTCATCCCAGTATCGGCGGTCGACAGCGGCGAGACCGGAAATCTCAAAGCGCTTTCGGTAGGGACTGTCCTTGTCGATGAAACGGTTATGCGCAAGGAATGGCAGATTCACGCGCTGGTGGAATGCCGCCATGCCTTTGGGGAAGACCCCGGGTTGCGCCTTCCATTCGATGAGACCGCCGTAGCGATTCCAGTCTTCGTCAGGCAACGCCGGGTTCTTGATCCGGCCAACCTGTTGATGGGGATTCCACGCACTCTTGGCGTACCACCAGCTATCGAGTTGCAGGTAACCAAAGGGAATGCCGGCTGCACGGCTGCGCTTGATGAAGCGCACCAGCGACTCCTCGTAATTCAGGCCCTCGGCATATTCATAGTTGTAGTAATAGTGGCCGCCGGCATTGTCGGTAAGCTCGCCGATATAACGTAATGTGGCATCGGCATCGGGGGCCGTAGGGCGGCGATGGTAGATCCCGCGTAATGCAGTGCCCCAAACATCATAGGCCGTCGCGATATCCGGTGCCGCCGCCACCAGCGCGGTCGCCGTAAAGCCAGCCGGCAACTGCTTGACTTGCGAATTCAAGCCAACAGCGATGCGCGTCTTGGCATCGCCGAGCATGCTTGCGAGGAAGAAATCCGACGCGGGCGACAGGATGAGCGCGTGGCCACTGGCGTCGAAAAGAACCCACGGTGTCGATACATCTTGCGGTGAATCAAAGACCGGTGGCGCGAAATTCAATTGCCGATGCGAAAGCGAGTGCAATCCGGCAGGTACGCCGTTGAAATCCGGAAACGCCGGCCATTGCGTGACCGCTTTTTTACCCACGACTTTCCATGAAAACAGCAAGGCGCCTGATTTGCCCGGCGCGGGCGAAACGCTCGCCTCGATGCCCTCGGCCAGCACAAAGCCAAGTCCGTTTGCAGATGCTGAGACGTGCGACGCCCCGCCGGGCAAACGGCCCGCGAAATGGAGTTCACCGGCGTCGAGCGTGTACGCACCGGTTGCATCGTCAATCGAAAAGCCAAGCTCCCCACTTCGGACATCGTATTGCTTGGCCGATCCTGCTCGCGGCAGCAACATGCATGCGATGAGCAAGGACGCGACGGAGAACCGGAGGCGATGTTTCATATCGACGATGTCCAGCGGGAAGTGCGACGATTATTGTTCGCCTTGCGAGAGGGCGTCAAAAAAGTGGGTAGGCTTCATTGACTACGCCCTCGTTCCGACCCAACCGCTCGGTCGTTTCGGAACGTCAAAGGATGACCTCGCCCCGGTGGTTCCGTTCTTAGCGGACAAGGGCGTGTAATTCTTGAGGGTTACAGCCTCACGCCCGACGGTGGTCCGGTCCTCGGCAGCGCACGCCAAGCCAGTCCGTGCAAGCGTAACCGTCACCCAAGGGGACCACACCCCTACTGCCATCTTTGGCTTCCAGTGCCCAGCCAATTCTCCTCGCCCAGCCGCGCCAGCACCTCGTCAAGCTTCGCGTTGATCGCTTCAAAGATGAAATACAACTCGGCACGGCCGATGGTTATCGTGGCGTGGCCATTCTCGGCGTTGTCCTCGTTATAGGTGATGTGCGCCATCAGGGTCAGCATGTCCTGCAGGTCTTTGAGGGTTTCATAGCTGTCGCTGGACAATAGATAGAGGTGCGGTCCGTAGCGACCGCCTTGCATGTCTTTCATGGTGGTTTCTCCACACGCTTAGGGATGCTCTGATTAATTCAGCGTGGGTCGCAGCGGCCCTGTGTGTTCGCAGAGCACAGGGCCATCGGCGAAGGCAGACTGGCGCATCGTCGAGACGATGGACCGAAGCTATGCGGACACTCAGGGCCGCTGCGGCCTGCGATGGATTAATCAGAGCATCCTTAGGTCACGCCGCGTGTTGCACGCGGCGTGAAGGGCTTTCAGGAAAAATCCTGCTCGCTGTGTCGGAATCAGCTGCTTCCGTTTTGACGAATGCCCACTTTGGCTCGACGCGACGCAGTGTGCGCCGCGGTGAAGTAGGAGAAATGCACCAGGGTGGGAGCACGAAGCCGTGCGGGTGCGTATGATCGAGAGTAACCAGTGTGTCATGAAGACTCAGGAAGAGTCGTGCTGTCATGAAGATGGAGGCGGGCCCTCCGCGATCGCCTTTTAGGGGGAGATCGCAAACCACCTCGAAACAATGGTGATAAAGAGTCAGCGT
>NZ_DATJMN010000383.1:0-4107 GCF_035508675.1 Dyella sp. | reverse complement strand
AAATCGATCTGCCCGGCCATTCGCAGGCAGCCATCGCGACCTATCCCTGGCTGGGCGTCACGGGCCAGCGTCCGCCCGTGTGGACCGACTGGGGCGTCAGCCCGTGGCTGCTCAAGCCCGATGCCAAAAGCTTGCAGTTTGTCGACGACGTGCTTGATGAGGTGATGCAGCTGTTCCCTTCGCGCTACATCTCGATCGGTGGCGACGAGGCCGACAAGCAGCAATGGAATGCAGCGCCGGAGGTACGCGCGCAGATGCGCAAGCTCGGGCTGGCGAACATGGACCAGCTGCAGGGCTGGTTCACCAGCCAGGTCGCCGCGCATCTCATCCGGCACGGGCGCACGCCGGTCGGCTGGGATGACGAACTGGTGGCCGGCGCGACGTTGCCGGCAGCGGAAGTGGTGATGTCGTGGCACGGCGACGACCGCGAACGCGTGGCGCTCACCGCCATCCGGCAGGGCCACGACGTAGTCATGACACCGCAGGAATCGCTGTACTTCGATCACTATCAGTCCGATTTGCCCGATGAATGGCAGGGGCCATCGCCCGCGGCAAGCTTGCGGCAGGCGTATGACACGGCGGTGGTTCCCGATGGCGCGAGCGCGACCGAAGCCGCACACATCATCGGTGTGCAGGCCGGCCTCTGGACCGAGCAGATGCCTGACTTCGCGCACGACCAGCATGCGGTGTTCCCGCGCATCGCGGCGCTGTCGGAGCTGGGCTGGTCGCCATCGAGCGCGCACGACTGGAACAGCTTTCTGCAACGCATGCCGGCCGAACTGGCGCGCTACCGCGCACTGGGCATCGAGTATGCCGACAGCGCCTTCGCGCCCGCCTTCGGGCTGACGGCAGCCGCGCATGGCGCGTGGCGGGTGACGCTTTCCAACCAGGTGGCGTTCGGCACGCTGCGTTACACCACGGACGGCTCGAACCCCACGCCTCAATCCACAGCGTACGCCGAACCTTTCACGCTGCCGGCCAACACCATCCTGCGCGCCGCGACGTTTGCCGCCGACGGCTTCGAACTCGCCGCGGCACGCACGCAAGTGCTGAACGAAACCAGCTTGCTGCGTCGCGACGGCAGCGCGCTGGCCACCTGTTCCAAGCAGCCGGCATCGCGGCTGGATGGCCGCCAGCCGGCACAAGGTTCGCGGCCGGTCTACGCCGTCGATATCGGCAACATGTGCTGGCTATGGCCACGGGCGCCGCTGCAAGACAGCAGGCAGGTCGCGGTCGCCATCGAGCGCGTGCCATGGCGGTTTGGCGATGAAGCCAAGGATGCCGTGGTGCGCCCCACGACCAGTGCGGCCGGCGAGCTGGAAATTCATGCCGATGCCTGCACCGGGCCGCTGCTTGCCAGCTTGCCGCTGCAAAGCGCGACCCGCGCCAAAGGACAAACCCATCTTGCAGCAAGGCTTGCCGCGCCGGCGGGGGCCGGCGTTCGCGACCTTTGCATCGTGGCGACCGGCGATCCCCGTGATGGCCAGTGGGCGTTGGCGCGTATCGCGTTTTCAAAATAAGCAGTACGCGGGGCGAACGCTCCGCGCAGCAGTACTGGAGTAAGTGGCCTTGGGGACCCGAGCCAAGGCCGGGGAGACATCGAGAAGTCGCATGACCACGGCGCGCCCTCGCGGGCACCGCCGAGCTACACGCGTTTTCGCAATGCCAGGAGCAGTTGAGGTTCGGCAGGCAACACCAACGAGGTCAAAGCCCATGTCCACGGTACTTCGCAAGCGTCCATTGTCTTTTGCCATCACGGCGTCGCTGTTCGCCGTCGTTTCGACTTCGGCTGCCGCCTCGGCCTTCGCCGATGCGCAAGCGAACGGCCAGGCCACGCAGGCCGCCACGGCGCAAGCCACGCCGGCGCCTTCGTCACCCGAGGCCAAGAAAGCCGACGCCAAGAAAGCCAAGGCCACCGGCAACGATCAGGAAAAGAACGCGGTCACGCTGTCGACCGTCACCGTCTCCGGCGTGCGCGCGTCGCAGATGCGCGCCATCGACCTGAAACGCGAGGCGCCCAATATCCAGGACAGCATTACGGCGGAAAACATCGGCGCGCTGCCCGACACCACCATCACCGACTCCCTGCAGCGCGTCACCGGCGTGCAGATCAACCGCGACGCTGGCGTAGGCACCTCGGTGGACGTGCGCGGCCTGCCGCAGGTGGGCACGATGTTGAACGGTGAAGTGTTCATCACGGCGGATCAGATCGACTCGCAGCAGCCGGACTTCACCATGCTGCCGTCCACGCTGTTCCACGGCGTGGACGTGGTCAAATCGTCCACCGCCAACGAGACCGACGGCGGCATCAGCGGCGCCATCGACCTGCACACCTACCGCCCCTGGGACCTGCCCAGCGGATTTACCTACAGCTATTCGGCCAATGGCGAGCGCGGCAGCACCACCAGCCATTGGGGCCCTGAGGCCAATGGCCTTGTTTCGTTCAACGATCATGGCCGCTGGGGTTTGCTGATCGCGGCCGATTTCTCCAATACCACGCGCATGAACGCCACCGAGGGTCTCGACCAGTACGGCGTGGTGCTCAATGGCGAGAACGCCGCCAGCGCGGGCGGCTACAACGGCTTCCTGACGCCGTGGAACGGCGCGCCGATTCCGTCGAAAATCGTGCAGAACCCCGACGGCAGCGTGGACGTCAACGGCGACGGCAAGTCCAACGGCGTGTTCATGGGCAGCCAGGACATCGGCCTCAACGACATCACCACCCAGCGCAAGCGCAAGTCCGGCAATGCATCGTTCCAGATGGATCTGGGCGACGGCTTCAGCATGACCACCGACTACTTCTACTCGCAGCAGCGCGAATACGATCGCAACTACGGCATCCAGTTCAACTCCACCAACTGGCAGGGCGCCACCTATGTGCCGCTGCAATCGCGCGATACCGGCAGCCCCGCGCTAGGTTCCTACGGCACGCCGGAACCCGGTTGGGAAGGTTCGCAGATCTACACCACCCAGGTGTACGAGAAATGGCCTGGCGATGTGGAGTCGTACTCGCAGATCATCCAGAAGACCTCGGTGGCAAAGAACCTCAACCTGCAGGTGGATTACGACAACGGCGGCCCCTTCACGGCAAGCGTGCGCGGTATCCATGACACGGCGTCGCAGTCGAACGTGGAAACCGACGTCAACATTTCCGATTCCGATGGCGCGCTGTGGCCCTATGTGTTGATGCCCGGCGTGCCCGACAGCGCCGTGCCGCCCGGCACGTTCGTCTATCCCGCGCAGTTGGGCGGCAACCGCGTGTTCAACGCCAATGGCGTTCCGCAGAACACGGTGCCGATCATTGCGGACTTCGGTGGCAAGTACATCAAGGTCAGCATGCCTGCCTCGCTGGCAGCCGATTTCGCCAACCCCTACGGCTGGACGATGAAAACGCTGGAGTCCTCCGGCGACTACGACCGCAAGGTGGCACTGAACGCCTTGCGTTTCGACGGGCAATACGATTTCCAGGACGGCATCAAGCTCGAGTTCGGCGTACGCAACAGCATCCGCAACGCCGATAACGTCGGCTGGACGCTGGAAACACCGGTTTATGCAGGCATGGGCGCAACCGACCCGAACGGATGCTTGGTGCGCTATGTCGGCGCCGATGTGGTCTTGAACAGCGGCTCGTGTACCGCGGGCAACGCGCTGGGCTACTACCGCGCCGGACCGCTGTCCGCCATATCGATGCCCAATACCGCCGCGCCGCTGGCGAACAACTGGAAGGAATACACCAACCTGCTCGGCTCGGGCATCAACTTCTGGGCGATCAACCCGAACGCCATGATCAATCCGGTTTCGTACTGGAAATCGCTCTACCCCGATACCGAGGAAGTGGGCGAGCCCGGCACCACCTGGGCGGTAAAACTGAAGGAGCTGTCGGGTTACCTGCAGGCCGATTTCAACGGCACGCTCGGCGACATGCCGTACAGCGGCAATATTGGCGTACGCATGATCCACACCGGTCTTGACGTCACCCAACATTTGAGCGGCGCGCCCGGTGCGTACGGCGACGAACCGGTCGACGCCGGAACATCGCTTACCCGGCGCAGTTATCGAGACGTGCTGCCGTCGTTCAACTTCTCGCTGGATCTGACCGACGCGCTG
>NZ_DATJMN010000382.1:0-19097 GCF_035508675.1 Dyella sp. | reverse complement strand
GGCGCAATTGGCGCAGGTGCCGGTGGGGTGAAGAACGTCAGTCGGGAATCGTAAATCGTCAGGAGCGGCTGCCGGCAAGGCGCGGCATACCGCTCGTATGAATTACGCCTTACGATCCCAACCCACGCGGGAATCGTAAATCGGGAATAGGGAAGGGCGGAACCTGTCAGGCTTGTGGGACTCCGCTCTTAACTATTGACGATTGACGATTTACGATTCCCGCTCATTACAGATGGACCTACACCATGCGATTTGCGTTTGTCGCCAGCGAAACCAACGTTGCCCAGCAAGCGCGCCGCAAACTCGTGGACCGCTACGGCGACGTGCCTGTCACCGATGCGGAGGTGATCGTAGCGCTCGGCGGCGATGGTTTCATGTTGCGCACCTTGCATGCGCACCGCGCCATCGGCGTGCCGGTGTACGGCATGAAGCTGGGCCGCGTCGGCTTTCTGATGAACAAGCACAACCTCGACGAGCTGCCGGAACGCATCACGCGTGCGCACGCCGCCGAGCTGTTTCCCTTGGAGATGGAGGCGATCGACGGCGACGGCCAGACGCGCCGGGCGCTTGCCTTCAACGAGGTGTCCTTGCTACGCCAGACCAACCAGGCCGCGCATGTCGAAGTGAAGCTCAACGGCATCGTGAAGCTGCCCAACCTGATCTGCGACGGCATCCTGGTGTCCACGCCGGCCGGATCCACGGCGTACAACCTTTCCGCGCACGGCCCGATCCTGCCGCTGGATGCCAATGTGCTGGCGCTGACGCCGATCAGCCCGTTCCGTCCTCGCCGCTGGCGTGGCGCGATCCTGCCGCATCGCACGCTGGTAAGCCTGCGCGTGCTCGACCCTGGTAAGCGCCCGGTCAGCGCCACCGCCGATTTTCTGGAAGTGCGCAACGTACGTTCGGTGGACGTGCACCAGTCGCGCGAGCAGGGTGTACGGTTGCTGTTCGATCCGGAGCACAACCTCGAACAGCGTATTCTCGACGAGCAATTTGCCGCCGACTGACGTAGGTTGGGGTGAGCGCATGCGAACCCCAACATCTCTTGCAGCACGACGTGCATGGCAACGTTGGGGTTCGCATACGCTCACCCCAACCTACGGGTTTGCGGTAGATTGACGCTTATGACGCGTCCCACCAAAACTGCCCACGATCTCGGCGCCACCGGCGACAACAGACTCGTCGTCGCCATTTCATCGCGGGCGCTGTTCGACCTCGGTGACAGCCATGCCTTGTTCGAGCGCGAAGGGCTGGACGCCTACCGCGGCTACCAGATCGAACACGAGGAAGAAATCCTGCAGCCCGGCGTGGCCTTTCCGTTGGTGCAGAAGCTGCTGGGCCTCAACCGATTGGCGGGCGACGTGCCGCCGGTCGAGGTGATCTTGCTGTCACGCAACTCCGGGGATACCGGCCTGCGCATTTTCAATTCCATCCAGCATTACGGGCTAGAGATCAGCCGCGCCGCATTTACCAGCGGTGCGCCGACGTCCGATTACATCGCGCCATTCAAGGCCGACCTGTTCCTGTCAGCCAATGCCGAAGACGTCGGCCGTGCGCTGAAGGCTGGCGTCGCCGCCGCCACCATCCTGCCTTCCACTGCGCCGCCGCGCGCCAGCGAGCAGCTGCGCATTGCGTTCGATGGCGATGCGGTGATCTTCGGGGATGAAGGCGAACGCGTATCGCGCGAGGAAGGGCTGGAGGCGTTCCACCGCAGCGAGACCGAACTGGCGGAACAACCTTTGTCGGTGGGGCCGTTTCGCGGTTTTCTCACCGCCGTACATCGCTTGCAGGCGGCGTTTCCCGCCGAGAATTCACCGATCCGTACCGCCCTGGTCACTGCGCGCTCTGCGCCGGCGCACAAGCGCGTTATTCTTACCTTGCGCCGCTGGGGTGTGCGTATCGACGAAGCGTTGTTTCTCGGAGGACGCGACAAAGGTCCATTCCTGGACGCGTTTGGTGCAGATATTTTTTTCGATGATTCACCGTCGAACGTGGAATCGGCGCGCAAGCATGTGGCAACGGGGCACGTGCCACATGGTGTGAGCAATCCTTAAAGGCTTGCGTCGATCTGATTCAAAGCGCGTCGTCATTCCGGTGAACGCCGAGGCGCTTTACAATAGCGAAACGGGTCAATCCAGTTTTAATACGTCGTGCAAAGCACACGAAACCTTTCTGTTGCGCGCTGCGCGCGTCCATTCTTCACTGGACTCCGGCGTTCATCGGAGCCACGAGATTGGATTTCCGGCGGTTGAAGCATTCCTGGGTTCGGAAGATAACCCTCTGTCTTCGGTTATCCACCGGGGACGATGTATGTAAGCTCTGAAAGCTCAATCGAGCGATCCTTGAAATTCATATCAGTGTAGTTAAATCTTCCGGCAAAAACCGACTTGAAATAGACCTTTGTAAATGATGTTCCCAGGTTTTGGGTTTCAATGACATATACTTTTCCAGGTACCAAACTCTTAAGGCTTTCTTCTGTGTAGGTTGCCATGATTGCGTCCTCAAGATGGCAAGGTGGGCTCTACTGTTGTTTAGCTGATTACGGCCGAGTGTCGATTGACATTAGGATAGGCATGTTGCGCACTGCTACTGCCTGTGTGCGTCCGCCGCCAAGGATCGCGACGCCCACGCTTCCAGCCTGAAGTGACATCTCACTAGCTGCTTCACGCCAGAGGGTGATCGATCTATGACCTGCTACGCGCGGCTATGCGAAACGCGAAAGAGCAGGTCACCGATGAAGCGCTAAATTCCCGTTCGCTATACGCCCACATGCGTAAAGATGAGATCATCGGCATGTCATTTTTTTTTCACGAGCCCGCTCGATTTCATGTCCGTTGCTGCTCGGGCAGGTGATGGCGTCATCAAGGCACCGAGTGGCCTTTGCTTGCCGTCCAGATGGCGTACCAGTCCTCAGTATCCAGTTGGACGCTCAGCGCTGCCACGGCGTCGCGCAAGCCTTCGATGCGGCCTGTTCCGGTAATCGGATAAGGCTGCGACGGATGTCGTAGCACCCACGCAAAGGCGAGCGTGGTCAGCGAAACGCCGTGGTGTGCAGCGATCGCGGCCATTTCTGTGCGTGCCCGCAGCGCCTGCACATCGTCGCCGGTAAATAGACGTCCACCTGCCAGCGGCGACCAGATCATCGGGCGCAGGCCCAGTTGCTGGGCCTGATCGAGCGTGCCATCGTCCAGCGCGCTCATTTGCAGTGGCGACAGTTCCAATTGGTTGGTAAACAGTGGATGCTGCTGGTGCAGCAGCGCAAACTGGCTGGTACTGTGATTGGAAACACCCCAGCGCGCGACTTTGCCCTCGCGCGTGAGCGTGGCGAAGGTTTCCGCCAGCGCGACAGCATCCATCAGGTAATCGGGACGGTGGATCAGCACCAAATCCAGCTGTTCCGTGTGCAGATTACGCAGCGACTGCTCGACCTGCGCCCTGACGTACGCGGCGCCGGTATCGTAATAGTTGATGCGATAGGGCTTTTGCGACGAGCGCAGACGAATGCCGCATTTGGTGACCAGCTGCATGCGGCTGCGCAAACCCGGCGCTGCCCGCAGCGCTTCGCCAAATAGCGCTTCAGCGCGGTAATCGCCGTAGATATCCGCATGGTCGAAGGTGGTGATGCCAAGTTCCAGCGCTTGCTCGATCCAGCGGACGCGCTCGGGCACGCTCAATTGCCATTCGGTGATGCGCCAGAGGCCGGCAACGACGGGCGAGAGTTCGAAACGGTCAGCGGGCATGCGGGTACCGGATTAGCGGTGGATGGTTGAGGCTTTCTGCGCGGCGTCGAGCTGATCGGCCGACCAGCCGCCACCCATGTCGCCAATCAACGATATCGTATCGAGCAGGCGTTGCTGCATGATGCTCAGCGCACCCTGCTGCGCGCTCAGTTGCGTGGCCTGCGCGGTGGCGGCAGTGGTGTAGTCCACAGTGCCGGCCTGGTATTCGTTGAGCGCAATCTGTGCGCCCTGCGAGGCATCGCGCACGACCGCATCTTGCACTTCGGCTTGTTGCCCGAGGATGCGCAGGTTCGACAGGTCGTCTTCCACATCCTGCAAGGCGGTCAGCACCGTGCCGCGGTAATTGGCCACGGCCGCTTCGTAGGACGCCTTGGCGGCGGCCACCTGGCCATGGCGTGCGCCAAAGTCGAACACGGTTTCACTGGCATCGGCGCCCAGCGACCACACGTGGTTGGCGATGTGCAGCAGGCCGGCCAGGGGCGCCTGCGAAAAACCGTCGGCGGCCGACAAGCTGACATCAGGATAGTAGGCGGCGACCGCCACTCCGATCGCGGCGTTTTGCGCCGCCATCTGGCGCTCGGCCACGGCGATGTCGGGGCGGCGCTGCAGCAAGGTGGAGGGCATCACCACCGGAACGGTTGGCAGAGTTGGCAGGCTGGTGCCATGGGGAATGTCCAGCTCTTCCGGTGTCTTGCCGACCAGCACGGCAATGGCATGCATGTACTGCGCGCGCGCCACGCCCAAGGCGATCAGGCTGGATTTGGCGCTTTCCAGCTGCGTGCGCGCGGTGATCACGTCCGAAGGCGCGGTGGTGCCGGCAATGCCCTGGTTTTCCACCACGCGCAGGGATTCGGTGTAGGCATCCACGGTTTTCTGCAACAGGTCGATATCGGCATCGGTGATGCGTAGCTCGACCACCGCGTTTGCCAGTGCGATCTGCTCGGACAGGGTGGCGTTGGCAAGCGTCGCCTGGCTGGCCTGCGCCGTCGCCTTGTTTTCCTGCACTTGGCGGCGCACCTTGCCCCACAGGTCGGGCGCCCAGCTTGCACTCCCTTCCAGCGAGCCGGACGTGCTCACCGCACGCCGCGAAGAAATCGTGCCAAGCGTGTTGCTGCTCGTGCTGCGCTGCTTGGTGGCCGAGCCGGTGATGCCAAGGGTTGGAAACAAGGCGGCTCGCGCCACCTGCACGTTGGCCAGGGCTTCCTGGTAGTTGGCATATTGCTGCTGCACGGTCTGGTTGGAGACCGACACCATCGGCTCCAGTTGATTGAGCAGCGGATCGTTGAACGCCGTCCACCAATCGCCTTTGGGCGACGCATCCGCTTCCGGCGAGGCGGCGGTCCAGCCGGGCAGTTCCTTGTATTGCGCGGGCATCGGCAGCTGCGGACGGTGATAGTCCGGACCGACCATGCAGCCGCCCAGCACGATCGCCAGTGATGTCACAAGAGCTGTATGCAAAGTCTTCATGTTCATGCACTCACGTCCGATCGATTCCACGGCAGGGTGGCTGACCAACGGGCCAGTCTTGCGCGCAGTCGATCAAGGTAGAGATAGATCACCGGCGTCGTGTACAGGGTGAACACCTGGCTCAGAACCAGGCCGCCCATCACCGTGATACCGAGCGGCTGGCGCAACGAGGCGCCTTGTCCGATGCCGGCGGCCAGCGGCACCGCACCGAGCACGGCGGCCGCGGTGGTCATCATGATCGGGCGCAAGCGCACCACGGCGGCATCGTGGATCGCCTTGACCGGTTCGTAACCCAGGTCGCGCTGCAGATGGATCGCCACGTCGATCATCATGATGGCGTTTTTCTTCACGATGCCGATCAGGAGGATGATGCCGATCATCGCGATCACCGAGAACGGCGTACCGAAGATCAGCAGCGCCAGCACCGCGCCGATGCCTGCCGAGGGCAGGGTGGAGAGAATGGTGATCGGGTGCACCGTGTTTTCGTAGAGCATACCCAGCACGATGTACACCGCACCCAGCGCCGCAAGAATCAGCAGCGGCATGGTCGACATCGATTGCGAGTACACCTGCGCCGCGCCGGCGGTGGCGCCGTGAATCGACGCCGGCATGCCGATCGCCTGCATGGCCTGCTGGATGGCCACCAGCGCATTGCCCAGCGAGCCGCCGGGCGGCAGGTTGAACGAAATGGTGCCGGCTACCAGCCCGCTCTGGTGGTTCACCTGGGTGGCGGTGTGATTGCTGGTGTAGCTCAGCATGGCCGGGAACGGCACCATGGTTTCCGCCGCGGTACTGTCGGCGCTGCCGCTGGAGGTGCCGCCCTTGGAATTGGAGATGGCGTTGGTGAGCTGGTTCGCTTGTGCATTGGCGTTGAGCGAATTGGTGCTCGACGTGGAACTTGCCGAGTTGCTTATTGCGGAATAGCCCGGCACGCCCTTGATCGTGCTGGACGACATCTGGGTCTGCTGCGTGCCGGTGGGATTGCCGGCCGCCTTGCTGAAGTACATGCGATCGAGCATCTGCGGGTATTGCCAGTATTTCGGCGCGACTTCCATTACCACGAAGTATTGGTTCAGCTCGTTGTAGACGGTGGACACGGTGCGCTGGCCGAACGCGTCGTACAGCACGGCGTCGATCTGGTTCGGCGCGAAGCCGTAGCGCCCCATGGTGGCGCGGTCGAAGTTGATGTACGTCTGCAAGCCGTTCTGCTGCAAGTCCGAATTCACGTCCTGTAACTGGCTGCGGTAGTTGCCGAGTTCGGTGATCAGCTTGGGCACCCACGTATACAAGGCGTTGGGGTCGTCGCTGGTCAAGGTGTACTGGTACTCGGACGCGGACTGCCGGCCGCCGATGTGCAGGTCCTGCGCCGCCTGCAGGAACAGCTTTGCGCCTGAAATCGCATTGAGCTTCGGGCGCAGGCGATCGACCACCTGCGCGGCGGAGAGCTTGCGTTCGGCCAAGGGTTTCAGCTCCACGAACAGGTTCGCGCTATTCAGCGCGCGGCCGCCGGTAAAGCCGGCCACCGAGGCGACGGCCGGATCCTTCTGCACGATCGATTGCAGCTGTGCCAGCTTTTTTTCCATCGCCTGGAAGGAAATGCTCTGGTCGGCAATGATCTGGCCGATCAGGATGCCGTTGTCCTGTTCTGGAAAGAACGTCGACGGCAGCAGCTTGAACAGGAACACGTTGAGCACGAGCAGGCCGATCAAGGTGAGGCCGACCAGCCATGCATGATCGAGCACTGCGGTGAGCGAGCGCGAATAGCCGCGCTTGAAGCGCTCGAACTGCTTTTCGTACCACACCGCCCAGCGCGCCTTGGAATGCATCGCTGCACCCGGCCGCAGTAGGTAGGCCGCCATGGTGGGCGTCACCGTCAGCGAGATCACCATCGACAGCAGGATGGCGATCGACAGCGTCACTGCAAACTCGTGGAACAGCAGGCCGATGATGCCGGGCATCAAGAGGATCGGCAGGAACACCGCGATCAGCGACAGGCTCATCGAGATCACCGTGAAGCCGACCTCGTCGCTGCCTTTGAGCGCCGCCTCGCGCACGTCCATGCCTTCTTCCACGTGGCGCACGATGTTTTCCAGCACCACCACCGCATCGTCGACCACGAAGCCGGTGCCGATGGTGAGCGCCATCAGCGAGAGGTTGTCGATGCTATAGCCCAACAGGTACATCGGCCCGAAGGTGCCGACGATCGAAAGCGGCAGCGCCACCGAGGGAATCAGCGTCGCCCGCGGCGATTGCAGAAACACGAACACCACGCCAATCACCAGCAGTACGGCGATGAACAGCGAGCGCTCGGTATCGCCCACGGCCGCGTTGACCGACACCGAGCGATCGATCGCGACACCGACCTTGATGCTGCTGGGCAGGGTGGCTTCGATCGACGGCAGCACCTTGCGAATCTGCGCCACGGTCTTGACGATATTGCTGCCGGGGATGGGATACACGATCACCAGCACCGCGGGCTTGCCGTTGTACAGGCCCATGTTGCGGATGTTCTCCGCCGAATCCTCCACGTCAGCCACGTCGCGCAGCTGCACCGGCGAGCCGTTGCGGTAGGCGATGATCAGGTCGCGATACGGCGCGGCCTTGTTGATCTGGTCGTTGGAGGTGACTTCGTAGCGCAGGCCATCCTGGTCGATATGGCCCTTGGCGCTGTTGGCATTGGCGGCGCTGATCGCCGCACGCACGTCCTCCAGGCCGATGCCGTAACTGTTCAACTTGTCCGGCTCCAGCTCCACGCGCACCGATGGCAGGGCGCTGCCGCCCAGCGTGATCTGGCCCACGCCGTCCACCTGCGACAGCTGCTGCTGGATCACCGAATCGGCCGAGTCGTAAAGCTGCGCGCGCGTCAGCGTGTCGGAGGTGAGCGCCAGCACCATGATCGGCGAATCGGCGGGGTTGTATTCGCGGTAGCTGGGGTTGTTGCGCAGTGTGCTCGGCAAGTCGGCGCGCGCTGCCTGGATCGCCGCCTGCACATCGCGCGCGGCGCCGTTGATGTCGCGATTGAGCCCGAATTGCACCACGATCCGCGCCGAGCCGACGGTGCTGGTGGAAGTCATCTCGTTGACGTCGGCGATGGCACCCAGGCGTTTTTCCAGCGGCTCGGCCACGGTGGAAGCCATGATGTCCGGGCTCGCGCCGGCCATGTTGGCCTGCACCACGATCACCGGGAAGGCGATGTTCGGCAGCGGCGCCACCGGCAAACGGAAGTACGCCAGGCTGCCGGAAATCAGGATGGCGATCGCCAGCAAGGTGGTGGCGACGGGGCGGCGGATGAAGAGAGCGGGGATGTTCATGCCACATCTCCCGCGGCAGCCACGTAGGTTGGGGTGCCAACCCCAACCTCGCCATGTCGATCAGGGTAACCATGTTGGGGTATGCACCCCAATCCACCCAAGGCACGCGAGGCGATCGTGCTCACGGCGTACTATCCCCCGCCGCCAGCGACGGCTTGCGATTGAATCGCCGCGCCAAGCGATCGAAGAACAGGTAGATCACCGGCGTAGTGAACAAGGTCAGCAACTGGCTGAGCGTCAAGCCACCGATGATCGCCAGGCCCAACGGACGGCGCAGCTCCGAACCGGTGCCGGTGCCGAGCAGCATCGGCAGCGCGCCCAGCATCGCCGCCAGCGTGGTCATCAGGATCGGGCGGAAACGCAGCAGCGAGGCTTCGAAGATCGCATCCGCCGGCGGCTTGCCGTGATCGCGTTCGGCTTCGAGGGCGAAGTCCACGATCATGATGGCGTTCTTCTTCACGATGCCGATCAACAGCACGATGCCGATGATGCCGATGATGTCCAGGTCGGCGCCAGCGATCATCAGCGAGAGCAGCGCGCCGATGCCGGCCGAAGGCAGCGTCGACAGGATCGTCACCGGATGGATGAAGCTTTCGTACAGCACGCCCAGCACGATATAGACCGCCACCAGCGCGGCGATCAGCAGGTATACCTCGCTGGACAGCGAATCCTGGAACGCCTGCGCGGCGCCCTGGAACGATGAGGTTATCGACGGCGGCAGGTGCACCGCCTGCTCGGCCTGGTTGATTTCCTGCACCGCCTTGCTTAGCGATGCATCTTTGGCCAGGTTGAAGGAGATGGTCACCGACGGGAACTGCGCGAGATGGCTGATCACCAGCGGCGACTTGGTCACTTCGATTTTCGCGATCGCCTTCAGCGGCACCTGGCCGCTGCTGGCGGTCTGGCTGGGCAGATACAGATCGCCTAGCGATTGCAGGGTCGGCAGCTTCTCCGGCTTGGCGACCAGGATCACGCGGTACTGGTTCGACTGGTTGAAGATGGTCGACACGATGCGCTGGCCGAGTGCGTCGTACAACGCATTGTCGATGGTTGCTGCGGTAATGCCGAAGCGCGCCGCCAATTGGCGGTTCACATTCACGTTGACGCTCAGGCCTTCGTTGTTCAGGTCGCTGGTCACGTCGGTGATCGAGGTGATCTGCTTCATGCGCTCGATCAGCGCCGGTACGTATTGCTGGAACGCCTGCTGGCTCGGCCCGCGCAGCACGAACTGGTACTGGTTCGGCGACACGGTGGTATCCAGCGTGAGGTCCTGCTCCGGCTGCAGATACAGCTTGATGCCAGGCACGTGCGCGACTTCTTCCTGGATGCGCCGCGCGATCTCGGCAGCGGTTTGCGGGCGATCGTCGCGCGGCTTCAGGTTGATCAGGAAGCGGCCGTTGTTGAGCGTGGTATTGGTGCCGTCGATGCCCACGTAGGACGTGAGGTTGGTGACGTCTTGGTCTTTCAGGATGGCTTCGGCCAGCTGCGCCTGGCGATCCACCATGGTGCTGTAGGACACGGAGTTGTCGGCGACGCTGATGCCTTGCAGTACGCCCACGTCCTGCACCGGGAACAGACCCTTGGGTATCACCACGTACAGCAGTACCGTGATCGCCATGGTCACCACGAAGGTGACCAGCGTGGCGGTCTGGTGATTCATCACGAAGCGCAGCCCGCGCTCGTACGCATGCAGCAGCTTGTTGAACAAGCCCTCGCTGATCCGTTCGAAGCGGCTCGGATGGCGCTCGGCCTGCGCCCGCAGGATGCGCGCGCACAGCATCGGCACCAGGGTGAGCGAGACCACGGCGGAAATCACGATGGTGACGGCGAGCGTCACGGCGAATTCGCTGAACAGCCGCCCGATCACGCCACCCATGAAAAGCAGCGGAATCAGCACCGCGATCAGCGACACGGTCAGCGACAGAATGGTGAAGCCGATCTGCCCGGCGCCGATCAA
This sequence comes from Dyella sp., assembly GCF_035508675.1. Taxonomy (GTDB): domain Bacteria; phylum Pseudomonadota; class Gammaproteobacteria; order Xanthomonadales; family Rhodanobacteraceae; genus Dyella_B. The sequence continues at coordinate 8,622 of NZ_DATJMN010000382.1, read as the reverse complement.
TGCCGCGTTCAACGGCGTTTCCCCTTCTTCCAGATAACGCACGATGTTCTCGATCATCACGATCGAGTCGTCCACTACGAAGCCGGTGGCGATGATCAGCGCCATCAGCGAGAGGTTGTCGATGGAATAGTTGAGCTGGTACATCATCGCCAGCGTGCCGATCAGCGACACCGGCACGGAAATGCTGGGGATGATGGTGGCCGGCAGGTTGCGCAGGAATACGAAGATCACCAGCACCACCAGCATCACCGCCAGCACCAGCTCGAACGCCGCATCGGCCACCGAGGCACGGATCTCGCCAGTGCTGTCGTTGACGATGGCCACGTGCATGCCGGCGGGCAGGGTGGATTCCAGTTGCGGCAGTATGCGCTTGATCTGGTCGACCGTGGCGATCACGTTCGCGCCGGGCTGGCGCTGCACGTTGAGAATGATCGCCGGCGTGGTGTTGTACCAGGCGCCTTGCTCGGTGTTCTGCGCGGACTGTGTCACGCGCGCGACATCGCGCAGGTACACCGGTGCGCCGTTCTGGTAGGAGACGACGGTGTTGAGGTAATCCTTCGGATCCTGGATCTGGTCGTTGCCGTTGATGGTGTAGTCCAGTTCCGGCCCGTCGAAATTGCCTTTCGGCTGGCTCACGTTGACGTTGGCCAGCAGTGAGCGCAGGTCGTCGATGTTGAGACCATAGGCGGCGAGCTTCTGCGGATCGGCTTCCACCCGCACCGCCGGCACGTTGCCGCCGGACGGGGTTACCAGGCCCACGCCGGATACTTCGGAAATCTTGGTGCCCAGGCGATTGTTCGCCACGTCCTGAAGCTGCGGCAGCGACATCGATTTGGAGGTGACCGCCAGCGTCAGCACCGGCTGGTCGGCCGGATTCACCTTCGCATACGTCGGTGGCGCGGGCAGGCCGCTGGGCAGCAGGCTGTTGGCGGCGTTGATCGCCTCTTGCACGTTCTGCTCGGCCACGTCGAGGTTGAGCGAGAGATCGAACTGCAAGGTGATGACCGATGCGCCGGCCGAACTGCTCGACGTCATCTGCTGCAAGCCGGGGATTTCGCCGAGCTGCACTTCCAGCGGCGCGGTGACCGTGGTGGCCATTACCGACGGGCTTGCGCCGGGATAAAAGGTCTGGATCTGGATGGTCGGATAGTCGACGCTGGGCAGCGACGACACCGGCAGAAAGCGCATCGCAACCAGGCCCACCAGCACCAGCGCGATCATAAGCAACGACGTCGCGACCGGCCTGAGTACGAACAGGCGTGAGATATTCATCGGATCACACGCTGCCCGTCACGACGCGGACGACGTCGTGCCGCCATCTGCACTGGCATGGTGTTTTCTTCGTCCTTGTCCATGCGCGGCACCGGCCGACGATGCAGACGCCGGCGTGCCCGCGCTGCCCGCTGCGGCGGGGTGCGCCTGCGCAACGCGAATCTTCGCGCCGTCGCTCAGGCGGTCGGTGCCGTCGGTCACCACGGTCTGCCCGGCGGAAAGCCCGGACAGGATCGCCGTGTATTGGCCGTTGCTCGGTCCCAGCGTCACCTTGTGCACCGACGCCGTATCGTCGGCATTCACCAGGAAAACGTAATCGCCGGGTGCGCCGGTCTGCACGGCGGGCGTGGGTACCAGCACCGCGTTGTGCAGTGTGTCCACCAGCAACTGCACGTTGACGAATTCGTTGGGATACAGCTTTTCGTCGTCGTTGGGGAAGCTCGCGCGCAGCGTGACGGTGCCGGTGCTGGTGGCCATCTGGTTGCTGATGGCGTACAACGTGCCGGTGGCAAGCTGCTTGCTGTTGTCGCTGTTGTAGAGCGTCACCGGCAGCTTGGCGCCGCCGTTGATGCGATCGAGCACCTTGCCCAGCGAGTTCTGCGGCACGGTGAACTGCACGGTGGTGGGTTTCATGGTGGTGATCACCACGATGCCGGTCGAGCTGGACGGCGTGACGTAGTTGCCAGGATCGACCAGGCGCAGGCCCACGCGGCCATCGACCGGTGCGGTGATGTGGCAATAGGCCAGGTCGAGATCGAATTGCGCGATATTGGCCCTGTCCGCCTTCACGGCCGCTTCAGATTGTTCGACCAGGAATTTCTGGTCCATGTACGTCTGTTGGGCGATCGATTTCTTCTGGTAGAGCTGCGTGTAGCGCGCAAGATCGGTGCGTGCCTGGTCGAGCGTGGCCTGGTCCTTTGCCAATTGCGCTTCGGCCTGCTGCTTGCTGATCTGGTACTGGCGCGGATCGATCTGGGCCAGGAATTGCCCTTTCTTCACATCCTGGCCTTCCTGATAACCCACCTCGGTGAGATAGCCGCTCAATTGCGGCAGCACCGTGACGGTGGCCACCGGCGTGACCGTGCCGAGCGAGTTGATGATTTCAGGCATGTCGCCAAGCTTGGCGGTGGCTACGCTGACCACCTGAGCCGGCATGCCTTTGTGCTGCGCCGGACGATTGAGCAAATGGAAAATAACCACGCCGATGACCGCAACGGCGATCGCCACGCCGAGCCACAGGCCGCGCTTGCGGGGCGAGTGTCCGGCTGTTCGCGGAGTATCCGCACTCATAACCATCTCCAGATACCGGCCCCTGACTGAGCAAGAGCGCCTCGGTTTTTAAAATCTTTAAACGTGGGCTGCCAACGCTTTAGGCAGCAGTTGTCCGTCTGCGCGACGGTCGGATTGTTCCTTAACGGCTCGCCGCTTGCATGGTTGACGCCACCTGGCGCCATCCCATTTCCCAAGCAGTGAATTAACCCATTGGCCTACTTGGACAAACATGTCATCTGGGGGTTTTGGCGAGTTCCATATTGTGATAGCAAGCGTCATCAGCATGTGCCTCGCATGTGCTCGCAGCAACATAGTCCCGATGCCTTAGGCAGGACTTAGCCGGGACAGGGGTAATCCTTCCCCGTTATCTGTGCGCACGGCCATACAGGCGTTTGCACCCCGGCCCACGAACGTTCGATGCGCGTCAAACGATCTTCTGCCGCCGCCACCACGGCGTGACCTTCTCTTCGCGCACCAGGGTGAACAGGCCTGCGCCAAGAATCATCACGATGCCGATAAGCATCGGCCAATCGAGCTTGTCACCAAACAACCAATAGCCAAGCACGATCGCCCACAGCATCTGGCTGTACTGCGTGGGCGCCACGCGGTTGGCGGGTGCGATCAAGGTGGCATACATCAGCAGCACGCCCGCCAATGCCGCGAGCAGGCCGTAGCCAGCCAGCAAACCCCACTCGCGCAGGTTAGGCCAGCGAAAATGCGCCAGCATCATCAAGCCGCCGATGATCAGCGGACCGACCACGCCGGCGCCGTAAAGACTGATGCGCTTTTCGTGCGGCCCGGCCATGCGCAGCGCCACCACCGATGCCGCGGCGAAGAGGCCGCAGACCAACCCGGCAATGTCGCCAACTCCCAATGCGCGAAAGCCGGGCCGCAGCACCACCAGCACGCCGGCAAAACCGATCATCACCGCGGACCAGCGGCGCCAACCGACATGTTCCTTCAGGAAGATCACCGAAAGGATGGTCACGAAGATCGGCATCAGGAAGATCATCGTGAACACCTCGGCCATGGGCAGCAAGGTGAACGCGGTCACCGAAGCGATATTGCCGACAGCGCCCGCGGCTGCGCGTACCCACCACAGGGAAGGGCGCTGCGCCGTCACCACATCGCGCCAGCGATCCCCTTTCTTCATGATGAACGGGAGCGCCAAGAGACCGAAAACGGCGCCAAAGAACACCGATTCATAAGGCGGTATCGAACCGTGCAACGACTTTACGAACGCATCGCTGATCGCGTACGCCGCGAAGCTGGCGAAACCTAGAAGGATACCTTTGACCATGCGGATTCCGGGATTGCAGCAGGGCGGATATCGCATGCGACCGATGGCCCTGCGGACGTCCTGGTTCCGCATCGGCCGGGCGCAAGAAACCCTGCATGTGGCAGGTGCAGCATACCTTGGAAGGTGGGAATGACAAGGCTGTGGGAGTTGCCCTGATTCGTTGCGCATGGGTGCACCTACGCGCTTTCAGGGCAGCGACGGGTACTGCCTGACAGGCAGGCTGCCGAGGATGTTCCAGGACGCCGCTGCGCGTGCGTGCTGCAACGCTCCCTCGACTCTTTGAAAGGATTACGCCCCATGTTTCATGGACGATCGCAAACCTGCGCCTTCGTCATGTTGATCATCGCAATGGCCTCGTTCAGCGCATCGGTCCGTGCGGTGGAGGTATCCGACCACTGGAACATCAACGGCGCGGTGCGCATGCGAGTCGACCATGACGGTGCTCGCGGTATCCGCAAATTCGGCATCGATACCGTCATGCTGGGCGCAAAGTACACCTCCGACAGCTGGATCGGCGCGGCCAACTATCGTTTCTATGGCAAGGATTATCCGTACCAGTACACGCGGCACTTCGGCGACATCAGCTTTTTCGATGCGGCCTGGGTGGGTTACCGCTTCGATCCGCAGCGGCACATCGAGCTAGGCCTGAATCAGGTGCCGTTCGGCGTGCAGTCCCTGTTCGGCGACACCTTCTACGAAAGCCTGGGCAATGCCGTTGCGTTGGAAGACCTGTCCGAAGTCGGTGTCAAATACGTGCAGGACATCGACGGTTGGAACCTGCAGACCGGCTATTACGCGCGTCCGGCGTGGCCGGGGCATGGCACCAGCCGCGGCAGCACGTATTCCATCGTGGTCACGCCCGCCGATCCGTGGGTGGAAGGTGGTACCCGCAACGTGGAGCGCAACCTGCTCGCCGGACGCCTTGCGCATCAGCTCCAGACCGGCCATTGGAAGGGCGAGGCAGGCGCATCGCTGCTTACCTCCACCTTGCACAACCAGGACACCCGGCGCGATGGCCGTCGCCTCGTCTACGGCCTGCACTATGCCGGCAACAACGGCCCTTGGGGATTGAAGCTGCAGTACGCGCGTCAGCTCATGACGCCAAAAAATCCGGACGGCAGTCAGGTGGTGACCGTCGGCGGCTACGACGGCACCTACAACATCGCCACGCGCGGCAATCTTTATTCCGTAAACGGCAGCTATGCGTTGGGTGGCAGCTATCTGGGCGGATGGGTGAAAGACATCACGCTCTATTCCAACTACAGCCTTTACCAGAAAGCCAGCCCGCAGTTCCGCAATACGGAACGCTGGATCACCGGCGCGTCGTTCTCGCTGAAATTCCTGGCGGTGTATGTGGAGTGGCTGGAAGGCCGCAACGATCCTTACATCGGCGGCAGCGACTATGCGCAAAGTCTGGGTGCCGGTGGAATGAATCGTTGGCGTGGCCAGTTGTACATGAATATCGGTTACTACTTTTGATAGTGCGCGGATGCGGGGGCGATGACGCTGTCGGGACGATCCCGCTACAGCGCGAATCGATCGGATGGCAGGCCCCTTTTTCCGACGGCCCCGAAGGGGTGGGAAAGCGAATCACTCGGCGACTTTGAGGCGCCTGGAAGGCGCTGGACCCCGGCGTCCGCCGGGGTGACGATGGGGTATTGCCAATCCATGGCGCCCAATTGGGTGCTGCACCCCGGCATGACCGGTCTCCGCCCCCACGGCTACAATGTAGGGCTTCCCCGACCGTTTCCGGATTCCCTATGGCAGCCCGCTTGAACCCGCTCGATCTGTATGACGTCCGTTCCCTGCTCAGCGATGAAGAGCGCATGGTGCAGGACACCGTCGGCCGGTTCGTTGATGAACGGGTGCTGCCCATCATTGGCGACTGCTTCGACCAGGGGCGTTTTCCCAGCGAGCTGATTCCGGAAATCGCCAGCCTAGGCCTGCTCGGTGCCACCATTCCCGAGAAATACGGCTGCGCCGGCATGAACGGCGTCAGCTATGGCCTGATCTGCCAGGAACTGGAGCGCGGCGATTCGGGCTTGCGCAGCTTCGCGTCGGTGCAGAGTTCGCTGTGCATGTACCCGATCTACGCCTATGGGAACGAAGAACAGAAGATGCAGTACCTGCCGAAGATGGCAGCGGGCGACATCATCGGCTGCTTCGGCCTGACCGAACCGCATGGCGGTTCCGACCCGGCCAACATGAAGACCAATGCCAAGAAGGACGGCGGCGATTGGGTCATCAATGGCGCCAAGATGTGGATCACCAACGGCAACCTGGCACACATCGCCATCGTGTGGGCGCAGACCGAAGACGGCATCCAAGGCTTCATCGTGCCCACCGATGCCAAGGGTTTCACCGCGCAGGAAGTGCACAAGAAAATGAGCCTGCGCGCATCAGTGACGTCCGCGCTGTTCTTCGACAACGTGCGCGTGCCTGATACGCAGCGCCTGCCGAACGTGAAAGGCCTGAAGGGGCCGCTCGGCTGCCTCACGCAGGCGCGCTACGGCATCACCTGGGGTCCGATCGGCGCCGCGCAGGCCTGCCTGAAGGAAGTGCTCGATTACACGCAGGAACGCGTGCTGTTCGGCCGTCCGCTGGCGGCGAACCAGGCGATTCAACTGAAGCTTGCCGACATGGGCCGCCGCATCACCATGGCGCAGTTGCTCTCGCTGCAGCTCGGCCGCCTGAAGGATGCCGGCAAGATGGAACCCACCCAGGTCTCGTTGGCGAAGTGGAACAACGTGCGCATGGCGATCGACATCGCGCGCGAATGCCGCGACATGCTCGGCGGCGCCGGCATCACCGTGGAGCACTCGGCCATCCGCCATGCCTTGAACCTGGAATCGGTGATTACCTATGAAGGCACCGAGACGGTGCACCAGCTGGTGGTCGGCCGCGAGCTGACCGGCATCAACGCGTTCTAAACGTACAGCTTGATCCTGCCCGGCCGTCATGCCCGCGAAAGCGCCTTCGCATTTGCGGCATGACGGAACAGAGGCGTATCGCGACAGCTTTCGGGAGCCCACCGTGTCGAGCCACGACGTCCGCATCATCGAAACCGAGCGCCTGATCCTGCGTCCGCCGATTCGCGAGGATTTCGACGCGTACGCGCGCAACATGGCCGATGCCGAAGCAGCGCATTTCATCGGCGGCGTGCAATCGCGGGCGCTGGCGTGGCGCGGTTTTCTCTCGCTGGCGGGCGCCTGGATGATCCAGGGCTACTCGATGTTTTCGGTCATCGAAAAATCCACCGGGCGCTGGATCGGGCGGCTTGGCCCCTGGTACCCGGAAGGCTGGCCCGGCACCGAAGTGGGCTGGGGCCTGGTACGCGAGGCATGGGGCAAAGGCTATGCCTACGAGGGCGCTGCCGCGGCCACGGATTGGGCGTTTGCCCATCTGGGCTGGTCCGATGTCATCCACTCCATCAACGCCGACAATCATCCGTCGCTGGCGCTGGCCAGGCGCCTCGGTTCCCGCTTTCTGCGCCATGCCAGCTTGCCGCAGCCCTACCAGGACATCACCGTGGAAATCTGGGGCCAAACGCGCGAGGAGTGGTTGCAAAGGCAAGGGGCGCGTTGAAGCGCAAGCCATGATCGTGAGCAAGCTCGGTCTGCCATCCGTCATCGCCTGTCCGCATTGGCACGCCGCGCATGCATCGCGCTCGAACGCCGGAATGCACTGCCCATGATGCAACTCAGCTCAGCCTTGCGTGACGTCATTGCCGCCAGCGTGCCGCAGCTGCATGCGCATTGCCGCGACGCATGGGCAGTGATTGGCAGCGCGGCGGCTGCGCTGCTCGGCGCGGACGTGCAGGCCGCCGACCTGGATCTGTTGACCAGCGTCGCGGATGCGCAACGTCTGATCGAGCTGTGGCCGTCGCGTTTGGACACCGCTTACATACCCGCCGGCGCCGACCGCTTTCGCTCGCGCTTCGCACGCTTCCACTTTCCCGGCATGCCGCTGGAAGTCATGGGCGGTCTTGAACTGCACGGTTCCGACGGCTGGCAAGCCGTGCGCGTGAACCATGTCATGCACGTGAATGTCGCGGGCATCGACGTACCCATTCCGGTACGCGATGAACAAATCCGCATCCTTGAAAGCTTCGGCCGCGCCAAAGACCTTGCGCGGGCCGACATGTTGCGCGCGCTGCAACAGCATGGCGCGCCAGACCGGTCATCATAGAGAACCTCGCCATCATGTCCTCCACGCCTATCGCCGCCCGCCACAAGGGCTTCAACCGCGCCGAGATCGTCGACCACAACTTCATCGAGTTCGTGCAGCATTGGCAGGGCCAGGTACGCGCCCGGCCGCACGATAGCGACTCCGTTCTGCCGGGCAGCGCGCTGGACGCGCGCGGCTTTCGCGAACTGCTGGAATCGCAGCTGATCTCGCGCCACCTCGACCTGATGGCGCGCGTGCTGCGCGTGCAGAACAAAGTGTTCTACACCATCGGCAGTTCCGGCCATGAAGGCAATGCGATGGTGGCGCGGCTCACGCGCCATACCGATCCGGCGTTCCTGCATTACCGATCCGGCGGCTTCATGGCCGAGCGCTTTCGCAAATTGCCGGGCATGGACCCGGTGATGGATTCGGCGCTGTCCTTCGCCGCCAGCAAGGAAGACCCCGCTTCCGGCGGCCGCCACAAGGTGTGGGGCAGCAAGCCGCTGTGGGTGTTGCCGCAAACCTCCACCATCGCCTCGCACTTGCCCAAGGCCTTGGGCACCGCGATCGCCATCGAGCAGGCGCGCCGCATCGGGCATGCCTTGCCGATT
>NZ_DATJMN010000381.1:0-15888 GCF_035508675.1 Dyella sp. | reverse complement strand
GTCGACAGACCTTCCGGAACCGTCAGGCGATGGGTATTGCGGGCGTACATGACCTGCAGCATGCCCGCCTGCTCGTCCAGCCGGGTGAGGTAGGTCGATTCCAGCCCCGTGGCCGATTGCAGCAGTTCCAGCAGCGGCCGGGCCAGCGACTCCAGCGTGTGCGCATGGGCGATGGTGGCGGCCAAGGCGCCAAACAGGCTGGATGGAACGGATGTGCGCATGACCTGGTTCATATGACCGGCATATCGGCCGGCGGCGGGCCGGCCTGAAGCCCGCCGGGCTCACCGCGGCGCAGACACGCCGGCGCGGCAGGCGGGTGGTTGTCCCGGAACCTTCATATTCAAGTAGTTCAATACGCGCGATGCCACGGGCTGCGCCCTTCGGCATGGGGGAATTCGCTGCAGCGGGTCTGATGTCAGTCCTGTGTCGTTGTATCCATCTCAGGAGTTTTTACATGTTCAGTCTTCGCACCTTACGAAAAGCATGGCTGCCAGCGTCGATCGCCGTCGTCATGGGCTTTGCCGTGGTCGCCTCCGCCCAGGTCGATTCGCCCTCCGGCCAGCAGGATGACGCGCATTTCCAGTGGCCCGGCACATGGCGCTCGCCGCAGGACGCGCTGCCCACCGCTACGCCGATCAAGCACCTGGTGGTGATCTTCGGCGAAAACCGTTCGTTCGATCATTACTTCGGCACCTATCCGGTGGCGGCGAATCCGCCCGGTGAACCCGCGTTCAAGGCCAAGCCCTGGACGCCGCAGGTGGACGGCCTGACGCCCGACCTGCTCACGCAAAACCCCAACGCGCTCAACCCGGCCAACGGCGTCAATGCGGTCAACCCGTTCCGCCTGGATCGCACCCAGGCCAACACCGAAGGCCAGAACCACAGCTACACGCCGGAACAGCAGGCCTACGACAACGGCAAGGCCGACCTCTTTCCCAAGTACACCGGCAACAACACCGTCAGCAGCACCGGCACCTTCGGCACGCATGGCCTGGTGATGGGTTACTTCGACGGCAATACCGTGACGGCGATGTGGAACTACGCGCAGCACTTTGCCATGGACGACAACGCCTATACCGACACCTACGGTCCATCGACCCCCGGCGCCATCGAAGTGGTGTCAGGCACCAACAACGGCGCCAAGGTGGTGCTGGGCTCGGCCTCGACCATTCCCGACGGCCAGGGCGGCCTGAGCCTGATCGGCGACACCGACCCGGCGTATGACATGTGCTCGTCGACGTCCAGCACGGTGATGATGACGTCGAAGAACATCGGCGACCTGCTCAATGCCCGCCACATCACCTGGGGCGGCTTCATGGGCGGTTTCGACCTGGCGGCGGTCAATGCCAACGGCTCCACCGGTTGCACGCGCAGCACCTATTCGAACGTGCTCGGCGCCACCAAGACCGACTACGTCCCGCATCACAACTGGTTCCAGTATTACGCCTCCACCGCCAACCCCACGCATGCGCGTCCGACCTCGCTGGCGGAAATCGGCTATACCGACGACAAGGACGGCGGCGCCACGCCGGTGCACCACGAGTACGACGTGCAGGATTTCTTCAAGGCGGTGGAATCGGGCAATTATCCGTCGGTGAGCTACCTCAAGGCCCCCGCCGTGGGCGATGCGCACCCGGGCAATTCCGATCCGCTCGATGAGCAGGCCTTTGTGGTGAAGGTGCTGAACTTCCTGCAGCGCCAGCCAGACTGGAAGAACACCGCCGTGATCATCACCTACGACGACTCGGACGGCTGGTACGACCACCGCTACGCCGCGCCGACCACCTCGTCCTTCGACAGCACCACGCCGCAAGGTTCGGTGGTGGGTGCGGACCAGCTCAACGGCCCAGGCATCTGCAACAGCCCGGACGCCAAGCAGGGCGTGGGCGTGAACGGCGGCAAGGTCAATGGCCGCTGCGGTCCCGGCACGCGCGTTCCCTTCCTGGTCATCTCGCCGTATGCACGCGAGAACTACGTCGACGATACCCGCATCACGCAGGCCTCGGTGGTGCGCTTCATCGAAGACAACTGGCTGCACGGCGAGCGCATCGGCGAAGGTTCCAACGATGCCACCACCGGCAGCATCATGGACATGTTCGACTTCCACCGCCACGTCGGCGATGAGCATGCGCGCACCTTGTTCCTTGATCCGGACCAGGGCACGCCGGTGCGCAAGCCGTGGCGTTCTTGATGGAAAAAAACGGTAGGTGACAAGAAGCGCGTTGTTCGCGGTGACCGCCCCCTCCCCTGCGATAGCAGGGGAGGGTTGGGGTGGGGTTGCACATGCTTTAGCGTGTAGCCGAATGCTGCCACGACGTCTGACCGCAAGCAGCACGTAGGCTGGGATGAAATCCCAGCTTCGCTTTGCATGGCGATGCTGGGATTTCATCCCAGCCTACGATTGCATCCCGCCTCCTCTCACCCACAAAGCATCCCAACACCATGCAGCGCAACCGCTTACTGAAACTCGCCCTTTGCGCCATCGGCGCATTCAGTTGCGCCGCCAGCTACGCCTTCATCGAACACGCCTCGCCTGCGGATACCAGCGGCATCAACCCGCACCCGGTGCATTTGATGCTTCCGCCCGTTGCGCCGCTGAGCGCGGTCGCTCAGCTCGGCAAAGCATTGTTCTTCGACCCGATGCTGTCGGGCTCGGGCAAGCAATCCTGCGCTTCCTGTCACGATCCCAAGCATGGCTACAACCCGCCCAATGCACTTACCGTGCAGCCCGGCGGCGCACATATGAAAGAAGCCGGCTTCCGCCCGCCGCTGTCGCTTGCCTATCTATATCGGCAAATGCCTTTCAGCATCGGACCCGATACCGCCGACGTCGACGTGCCCGTCAACCTCAATAGCGTCGCGGCATCCGCGCGCAACGATCCGCGCGCACGCAAATCGGCAGGCACTGCACCGGCCACCGTTCCGATGGTGCCGCAAGGTGGTCTGTTCTGGGACGGCCGCGCCGATTCGCTGCAACGCCAGGCCATCATCCCGATGCTCAATCCGGTGGAAATGGCCAACACCAGCATCGATGAAGTGGCCCGCAAACTGGCGAACAGCCCGTATCGCCAATCGTTCGCGCAACTGTTCGGCCCCGGCATCCTGCATGACCGGCCGCAACTCGTCGACGAAGCGATGTTCGCGATCGGCCGCTTCGAAATGGAGGACAGCTCCTTTCACCCCTTCACCAGCAAGTACGACGCCTGGCTACAAGGTCAGGCCCGGCTGACGCCGCAGGAAATGCGCGGGCTGGCGCTGTTCAACAATCCGAAAAAAGGCAATTGCGCTGCCTGCCACATCAGCCAGCCTAGCCGCGATGGCCTGCCCCCGCTGTTTACCGACACGCAATACGAAGCGCTGGGCGTACCGCGCAATCCTGATCTGACGCTCAACAAAGATCCGCACTTTTTCGATCTGGGCTTGTGCGGCCCGTTCCGCAAGGATCTCGCCCATCAAACCCAATATTGCGGCATGTTCCTCACCCCTACCCTGCGCAACGTCGACCGCCGCGCGGTGTTTTTCCACAACGGTGTTTATCACAGCCTCGCGCAGGTGTTGGACTTCTATAATTTACGCAGCGTGGCGCCAGAAAAGATCTATCCGCGCGATCGCAACGGAAAGCTGGCGATGTACGACGACATCCCGGCGGCGTACCAAAAGAACGTGGACATCACCGACGCACCATTCGACCGCCACGCCGGCGATGCGCCGGCACTGACGCCGCAGGATATCCAGGACATCATTGCGTTCCTGCATACGCTGGACGATGGCTATACGTCATCCATGCGCAAGCGAACCCTGTAGCACGGCTTGCTGGGATTTCATCCCAGCCTACGGCGGCCGCTTGTCATCAGACACCATTTAATGGCCATGCCAGTCAGTAATGACAATGTCTTGGCCCTGCTTCGACCCGATATTTTCTGCCCAAACCAATATTGCAGTGCCCCACCCATACGCCGAGAACGATTTCACCAAATACCAGCGTTTTTTCGACGCGAAACTTGTTGACTTACAGTACGACCAAAGGGTAAAACCCTAATTGCCTATGTGGATGATAGGTTGGTGTAGTAGATGGACTGATGTGTTTTTCCAACGGGGAAAGAAGACACATCATCATGAGGCTTAGCCCTCCCGTCGTTAGGACCACTGTCGCTCATAGGGCTTGGTAGGAACGGTATTTACATGAACCGCTGTTCCCATACTGAAAGTTCACCAGGCTGCGCCTGGGCAGTGGTCGCCCGTGCCTGTGCCGCCAAGGGACAGTGCAAATCCATTTCCGTACGCGATCAGGCCAAGAAAAGCGCGCTTCGCGCCCGTGGCAAATGCATTGCCGGCTATTCGCCGCCGCCATCGGCCGCCTGAACATCCCTTTTGTCGACTTGATATCGACCTGACGACTCGCTTGCCGGTCTGCTGATCGTGCTTTTCGATCGCCATCGACAGGCGCGCCAGCGGCTTGCAGCGCAGGCCGTGACCGTCGCGTCGTACTCACACATATAGGCCGAACGCTGCGGGGGGAGAGCCCGTCGGACGGTCGCATCCTTAGTCGGAGAACCCGAATGAAAACGGCTGGTTTAAAGCGTAAGAATTTGGCGGCCGCCATCTCGATCATCGCTGCGTTTGCAGCGACGCCGAGCTTGGCGACCGACGTACACGGTCATTTACAGCAGGATAATTCAGGGCAGCCGGTGGCCAATGCGCGGGTGGCGCTGGATGGCACCCACTACACCGCCACCGCAGACAAGGAAGGCAATTTCGTTTTCGCCAACGTACCGGCAGGCAGCTATACCGTTTCCGTGTCGCAATCGGGTTTCGCCACCGCACATGCGCCGTTGACGGTCGGCAGCAGCGGTACCGCCACCGTCAACGTAAGTCTGAAGAAGGTGGCCGAGCTCAAGGGCCTGATCGTGGCGGCCAATCGCTACGATGCCTCCACCATGCAGATGGACGCGCCCAACAGCATCAACGTGCTGTCGGCAGCGAGTTTGCAGCACACCGCCGTGCACAACGTGGCCGAAGCGCTGGGCCTGTTGCCCGGCGTCAATGTCACGAACACCGGCTCGGGTTACTTCTCCGGCGTCGATGGTGCCGCGCGCGGCGAAGGTGTTTACGCCACGGTGCGTGGCCTGCCGGCCGATTACGACGTCAACATGATCAACGGCGTCGACGTGGCGCAAGGCATGCCGTACAGCCGCAGCGTGCAATTGAGCCTGCTGCCGCCCTCGGGCCTGCAGACCATCGTGATGAACAAAACCTCCACCGCGGATATGGATGGCGATGCGATCGGCGGCACGGTGGATTTTCGTACGCCGACGGCGTACGACTTCGCCAAGGACACGAGCGGCAGCGTCTCGGTCAGCGGGCGCATGGAAAGCCGTGCGCGGGATTATGGCGACAGCGGCCTGGGTGGTGGCGCCGCGGCCGACTTCCAGACCAAGTTCGGCAGCGAGAAGCAATTTGGCGTGTATGCCAGCGCGTATTACGACTATCGCACGTATGTGAATAGCGAAGAGGCCGCTGCCACCAGCGCTTATAACGATGGCTCCTGGCAATTTGCGCACACTACGGCCACGGGCAAGAGTGCTCCCGGCTATGACCCGGCCAGCAACCTCACCAGCACCGGCATGGACGTCGGCGTGGTGCCGGGTTATGAGCGCCGCTATGGCGGCAATTTCTCATTCGACTGGAAGATCGACGATACGTTCAGCACCTATCTGCGCATGAGCTACGCCTACGCGCAGACCACCGAAAACACCTCATTCACCCAGCTGATTCCGCAAAACGTGACCTATCAGCAAGTCGGCACCAGCGGCGTATATACACCGAACATCGGCCGCATTGCCGCGCGCTACTGGTTCGAAACCAATCCGGAAATCGCCGATTTGGCGACCTTCCAATGGGGTGCCGACAAGACCGTTGGGGGCTGGACGATCTCGCCGAATGTGTTCTACAGCTTCGGCGACAACGATCGCCCGAACCATGTGGAAATCGACGGCCGCGAAGACAAGTACTCGCAGACCAACTTCCCCTACAGCGGCAGCACGCTGATGAGTTACGGTGCAGGCGGCTTTCCGTATCCGCAGCTGACGCCGGCGCTGCTGGCCCAGGTCAACAACATCCCGTCGCTGTATGCCAACGATAACGGCGAACTTACCGAAATTTATTCCGGCCAGCGCAAGGGCGGCGCCAAGATCGATGCGCGCTACGACTTTACCGACGGCAGCCTGTCCTCGATCCAGTTCGGGGCCAAGTTCAGCGATAGCGTACGCAATTTCAGCGATCGCGACTGGTCGACCGCAGGCATCAACGATGGCGTGACCACGTTGGGCGACCTGGGCATCTTCAACGGTAACTGGAACGCGATTTTCCCTGGACAGTACAACTGGAAATCGCCCAAGGTCAGCCAGTCGGGCGTGGCCAACCTGATCCAGCAGTACCTGGTGGACAGCGACCTGGATACCTGCGGCGACAATCTCTACGCCAACAACTACAACTGCGACACTCTGCGCGGCCGGGAGGAAGTCAGTGCCATCTACGCCAAGGCCACCTTCAACATCGGCAATCTGGAAATCATTCCCGGCTTGCGTTTCGAGCACACCGGTATCGAAAACACCTATTGGGTGGTGCCGCAGGACAGTTCGGGCAACGAATTGCTCGGCTATTTCCAGAGCAACCACACGGTCTATAACGAACCGCTGCCCAGCGTGTTCCTGAATTACCGGCCCACCGACGGCAGCATCTATCGCGTCGCCCTGTGGCAAAGCTACACACGCCCTTCCCTTTACCAATTGGGCAGCAGCTCCTCGATCAGCACCTCCGATGGCATCACCACCATCACGCGCGGCAATCCCAACCTGAAAGCGATCGAGGCCACCAACCTCGACTTTTCCGGTCAATGGAGCAACGACAACGGCGGTTATGCGTCAGTGGCAGGCTTCTACAAGCATTTGAGCCACTACATCTACGATGCCGGCGGCGGGCAGGCCAACTCCAATACCAACGGCACCGGCACGGTGTTCTATAAGACTCCCGAAAACGGCGGTAACGGCCGCGTTTACGGCGTCGAGTTGGATACCCACCAGAAATTCAAGTTCCTGCCCTCTCCGTTCGATGGGCTGGGTGTCGGTTTCAACGCCACGCGCCAGAACACCAAGGTGGATCTGGGCGTACCCGGCTTCCAGAACGAAGTCATGCAAAGCGCGCCGAACTTCATGGCGAACGCGGAAGTGTTCTACGAGAAGTACGGCTTTTCGCTCAACCTGAGCTATCACTACACCAGCGCATGGCTGTCGAACTACGACTTCCTGAACCAGGGTGCGCCGTGGGACGACTTGTGGATACGCCCGATCAAGCGATTGGACCTGCATGCGGGTTACGCCTTCAACAATGGCTTGCAGGTGGATTTTTCCATTTCCAATCTGGCCGACAACTACAGTTATTGGGCGCACATCGGGAAACGTAATCTGACGATTTCCGACATTGTCGATACGGGGATGACGTCGTTGCTGACTGTGAAGTACAACTTTTGATGCGATCGGCAGCTTGCTTCATGGGTCGCGCAACGCTAAACCCTTCCCCGCTCGCGGGGAAGGGTTTGGGGCAATGCTCCGGACTTGGACGGCGTAGGTTGGCGGTGAGGCGCAGCCGAACCCCAACGTTGCCATGCACATCCCGCCGTTGGGGTTCGCATGCGCTCACCGCCAACCTACGGCACCGCGCTATGACCTGGCCTTGCGCGTACCCACGGATGGCAGTTTGAGCACATGAAACGCCGCCAATTCATCCGCTTCACTTTGTTGTCCGCGCTTGCACTGGATCGCCACCTGCTCGCCGCGGATGCTGCGCCGGCGCGCGGCGTGGCGACGCCGATCCCGGACGGCAAGCCGCATCGCTTCGCCTTGCACGACCACAACTTTGTATTGGATGGCGAGCGCTTCCAGATCCGCAGCGGCGAAATGCATCCCGCGCGCATTCCCAGGTCGCATTGGCAGCACCGCATCCGCATGGCCAAGGCGATGGGCCTCAATACCATCGCGTTGTACATCATGTGGAACGATCTGGAGCGTGAGCCGGGCGTGTTCGACTTCACCACCGGCAACCGCGATTTCGCCGCATTCATCACGCTGTGCCAGCAGGAAGGCATGTGGGTGTATCTGCGTCCCGGTCCGTACATATGCGGCGAATGGGACATGGGTGGCCTGCCGCCTTATCTGTTGCGCGACCGGAACATCAAGCTGCGCGACCGGCACGATCCGGATTACATGGCCGCCGTGCAGCGCTATATCGCGGCCATCGCGCCGAAGATCGCGCCACTGATGGCCGCTGCCGGCGGTCCGATCCTGATGCTGCAGGTGGAAAACGAGTATTCCTCGTTTGCCGCCGACGTCGGCTATCTGGAAGCGATTCGCGATGCATGGAAAGCACACGGCATCGATGGACCGTTCTCCATTTCCGACGTGCTGCCCGATCTCAAGCGCCGGCACGCGTATCCGCCCGGCGCGGTACTCGGCCTGGATGGCGCCGAACCGCCGCAACTGCGCGAAGGCCAGCACTTTGCGCCGCACGCACCGGTCTGGGTGGGCGAGGCGTATCCCGGCTGGCTCACGCACTGGGGCGAGCATGACATGGCGCACAAGGATTGCGCCGAGGCGCTGCGCAAGATCATGGCCGGCGGTTATTCCTTCAACTTGTATGTGGTGCATGGCGGCACCAACTTTGGCCTGACTGCCGGCGCCAATGCGGGCGACGACGGCTCCAACTTCCAGCCGGTGATCACCAGTTACGACTACGGTGCACCCATCGACGAACGCGGCGATGCGACACCGGCCTATCACGTCTTGCGCGAAATCATCGGCGGTGCCAACGCGGGTGCATTATCGCCCCTGCCGCCGCCCTGCCCCAAAGGCTCGTTCGCCGATGTCACGCCGATAGTGTTCGCATCGCTGTGGGACAACCTGCCAAGCACGCCGGTGCCCACCCATGCACCGGCCGGCAACGAACAGTTGCTGCGGCAGAACCAGGGCTTGGTGGTATATCGCAAAACGCTCGAACGCGGTCATCGGCTGCACATCGACGGCGTGCGCGATTACGCGGTGGTGCATGTCGACCAGATGGAGCGCGGCAGCATTTCGCGCGTGCACGATCCGCGGCTGCATTCGTCGCCGGAGTTGCCGCTGGCGCATAGCTTCGACAGCGGCGAGATGACGCTGGATATCCTCGTCGACAGCTTCGGTCACATCAATTTCGGCCCGCAACTGGGCGACCGCAAGGGGCTGGTCGGCAGCGTACGTTTGGATGGCAAGCCGATCTACGACTGGCACGTGTACGGGCTGCCGTTGAACGACGCCTTTGTCGCAAACCTGAAACCCCTCATCACCTCGCCTGATCGCCCCGGCCTGTTCTTCCAGGCCAGCCTGCGTTCGCAGAAGCAGGGCGACGTGTATGTGGATATGCGCGCATGGACCAAGGGCTATGTATGGGTCAACGGCCATCTGCTGGGACGTTACTGGCACATCGGCCCGCAGCAATGCCTGTACTGCCCCAGCGAATGGCTGACCGCGGGTGACAACCGCATCCTGATCCTGGATCTGCATCAGACGCATGCCGCGCCGGTACGCTGCGCTGACAACCTGACGGGCACGGCATGATGAATCTGTTCGGGCACTCTTCGCGAACCAGCACGGCGCCCATCGCCACCGGCCACGGCGACCCAACGCTGATCATGGCATCGCCGGAAAACCAGGAATTGCCCAGCGCCGCCCCGCCACGCGTGATGGGCTTCTGGGGCGGGCTTTCGGCCAACCTGCTGAACATGATCGGCGTCGGGCCGTTCATCACCATTCCGTTGGCCTTATCGGCGCTGGCCGGTCCGATGGTGCTGGTCGGCTGGCTGGCCGGCGCCCTGCTGTGCCTGTGCGACGGCATGGTGTGGGCGGAGCTGGGCTCGACCATTCCCGAATCCGGCGGCCCTTACCACTACCTGCGCAGCGCCTACGGCAGCGAACGGCTTGGACGTCTATTCGGTTTTCTCTATCTCTGGCAAACCGTGCTCACCGCGCCTTTGTCGATCGGCTCGGCCGCGGTCGGCTTTGCGCAATACCTGGCGTTCCTGATTCCTGGCCTGGGCCATTACGGCCAAATGCTGGCGGCGGCCGTGCTGTGCCTGGTCAATACCGCGCTGCTGTATCGCCGGGTGGATTCGGTGCAACGTCTTTCGCTGCTGGTGAGCGTGGTGGTGATCGGCGCCAGCGTGTGGATCGTGCTGAGCGGCCTGCTGCATTTCGACGTGCATCTGGCCGCCCGTTTCCTGCACGCGGGCGGCGATTCCAAACACGGGTTCTGGCTCGGCCTGGGCGCCGTCAGCCTGATCGCGGTGTACGACTACGGCGGCTACAACAACGTGTGCATGCTGGGCGGGGAGATCAAACGGCCGCGGCGCACGATTCCGCTGGCCGTGCTGGTGTCCATTCCCATCGTGGCCCTGCTCTACATGGGCTTGAACATCGCAGTGCTCGGCGTACTGCCGTGGCAACAGGCGGCGCAATCCAAGGCGGTGGTGGCCGATTTCATGCAGTCGATCTACGGCCGTACCGGCAGCATCACCGCGGTGCTGCTGATCCTGCTGGCCAGCTGGGGATCGGCGCTGGTGGTGTTGCTGGGCTACTCGCGCGTGCCGTATGCCGCGGCGGCATCCGGCCAGTTCTTCCGCGCGTTTGCGCGCTTGCATCCGCGCGGCGGATTCCCCACGGTGTCGCTGCTGTTCACCGGCGCCGCCTCGGCCCTGGCGTGCACCTTGTCGCTGGACGATCTGATCGCGTCGTTGATGGTGATCCAGATCATGTTCCAGTACATGGCGCAGTGCCTTGCCATTGTGTTGTTGCGCCGGCGCGCCCCGTACAGCCCCGACACGTTCCGCATGCCGCTGTATCCGTTGCCGGTGCTGATCAGTGTGCTCGGCTGGCTGTACATCGTCTGCACCAGTCCATGGCGGCACATCCTGGCCGGCGTGGCGACCATGGTGGGCGGCACGCTCATTTACGCGATCGACGCATGGAGAAAGAAGGCATGGCCTTTTCAGAGCCCATGAAACGCTGGGACGTGGTGGTGGTGGGCGAGATTTACGCGGACCACGTGTTCAGCGGCTTTCAGCGCTGGCCCGCACCCGGCGAGGAAGTGCACGCCGAGCATTACCTGCGCGAACTCGGTGGCGGCGCGGTCAACACCGCGTGCGCGTTGGCGCGCTTGCAGCATCGCGTACGCTTGATCGGGCTGATCGGCGAAACCGATCGCGCCTGGTTTGAAACGCGCCTGCACGGCTTTGCCTTGTCGGCCGATGGCCTGCGCGCCGATCCGCTGGGCACCGGCGTGACCGTGAGCGTATCCACCGCGCAGGACCGCTCGTTCTATACCTACCTGGGTGCCAATCGCCGCCTGGCCGAGGTGCTGGACGAGCCGTCCGTGCAGGCCGAGCTGATCGCTGCGCGCCATGTGCATTTCGCCATGCCGCTGCCGGCGGAGCTGGCCAAGCGCCTGTTTCCGCTGTTGCGCAAGGCCGGATGCACCACGTCGCTGGACGTCGGCTTCAGCCCGGACTGGCTGGGCGACCGGGCCAATGCATGGACCTGCCGCGCAGTCGACTACTTTTTCCCCAACCAAGCCGAAGCCCAGCGGTTGAGCGGCGGCGACAGCGCCGAGGCATTCCGCGACTGGATCGTGTCCATGGCCATGCCGCATGGCGTGATCAAGCTGGGCGCGGCGGGCGCCGCCGCCGTGGTCAACGGCCGGCTGCTGCATGTGGCGCCACCGCGCATCGAGGCGATGGACACGACCGGCGCCGGCGATGCATTCGATGCCGGCTTTATCGATGGCGTATTGAACGGCGAGTCGACCGAAGACTGCCTGCGGCGCGCATGCATTTGCGGCGCCCTGTGCACGACGCGGGCCGGCGCGCTGGAAGGTTTACCCGATTCCTTGTCGTTACGGAGCATCTATGAGCAAACCTATGGAACGTAAGATCGCCCTGATCGGTGGCGGAGGTGTACGCGCACCGCTGGTGATCTTCGGTGTCGATGAAGCGACCGAAGCCTTGGGCGCCGCGGAAATGGTGCTGTACGACCCCGACCAGGAGCGCCTGGCGGTGATGGTGGCACTGGGCAAGGCGATCGTGGCCAAGTCCGGCGGTTCGTTGCGTTTGCGCGCAGCAAGCTCGGCCGAGGATGCGATCGAAGGCGCGCACTTCGTGCTCAACAGCATCCGCGTGGGCGGCATTGCCGGCCGTGCGGCCGATGAGAAAGCGGCCATCGAACAGGGCTATCCGGGGCAGGAAACCACCGGCCCGGCCGGTGTCGCCATGGCCTTGCGCACCGTGCCGGCGGCGCTGGAACAGGCGCGCCTGGTGGAACGCCTGAGCCCGGATGCCTGGCTGGTGAATTTCACCAATCCTGCCGGATTGATCACGCAGGCCGTGACCGATCATGCGCGCGTGAAGATGGTCGGCATCTGCGATACGCCCACCGAACTGTTCCACAACATCGCCAAGGCGCTGGGCGAACCGTTCGACGATGTGCAATGCGACTACGTCGGCCTCAACCACCTGGGCTGGGTGCGCGGCGTGCGCGTGCGCGGCGAAGAGGTGATAGACAAATTGCTGGCCAGCGACGACCTGTTGCGCCAGCTCTATCTCGCGCCGCTGTTCGATTTCAACATGATCCGCTCGCTGCGGCTGATTCCCACCGAATACCTGTTCTTCTACTACGAACGGCGGCGCGCCCTGCACAACCAGTTGCAGCAAGGCGGCAGCCGCGGCGCCGAAATCCAGCAGTTGAATCAGGTGCTGATCGACAATTTGAAAAACCGCCTGCAGGCCGGCGACGGCGATGGCGCGGTAGCGACCTATGCAGCCTATCTCAACCAGCGCTCCGGCTCTTACATGAAACTGGAAGCGGAAGGCGGTTCGGCGTTCGATCCGGATGTGAGCCTGCAGGTCGACCCGTTCCGCGTGGCCACCGGCTACCACCGCATCGCCATCGATGTGATGAGCGCCCTGACCGGCGCCAAGCCCGCCACCATCGTGGTCAACACGCGCAATCGCGGCGCCCTGCCCGACCTGCCGCCTAACGACATCGTGGAAACCTCTGCGCGCATCAGCCTGGATGCCATCGAACCGGAACCGATCGCGCCGCTGCCCGACGCGGTGCGCGGCCTGGTGCATGCGGTGAAAGCCTACGAACGCGCCGCGATCGAGGCTGCGCTGAGCAATACCCGGCTGACCGCGCGCAAGGCGCTGCTGATTCATCCGGCCATCGGCGAATGGAGCCCCAGCAAGGCGCTGCTGCACAACATGTTCGGCACGATCGATGCGGATGGAGAGTGTCTTTGCCAGGGCCACATGCATGGTCATCTGCATCGATGAATCACGCCTCCTGCTGCTTTCGCGCCCCCGTATTGCAGGCGATGCGCGCCATGATGGCCTCGAACGTGTTCACCACCACGTCATTGGCGTCATCGCCACCAATACCCGATTGGCAAAGATGACGGGTCACCAAAGGACGCTCTTTGATAAGCAATCGGATGCTCACGCTTACGTGGTCGCTGCCGTGGGCGCGCTGAAGATTTGACTTGATAATTACCAGGCACCCGCGAATGGCCTCGCGGCGCCATGCCAGCCGTGCCACTTGCCGGCTCACGGTCTTCAGCAGCAGGTCCGATTCGTCCACGCCAACGAAGATGATATCCGTAACGATCGACATGGCTCATGCCTCCAATATCGGCCGCGCCTGGCTTCTGTTTGAAAACCTGGGCCGAACATGCTCCCGTAGTGCCCGCCGGATATTGATATGCATCAACCGTCCGCCGGAGCTGGCGCCGGGCGAGGCACGCCCGCAACCACGACGGCAAATGTACGCCGAAGCCCTATCAGGTTTGATCAAGGTCAATATGCCGCGTCCTGGATCTGGGAAAGTCATGCCCAGCAGCTCGTTTTGCCAGCACAGGGCCGCCAGGAAGCATATCGATGAACGCCATACCCGAAAAACCAGGTGCCGAAGCCATTCGCGCAGCGGTGATGCAACGCCATACCGAGGTACGCCATGCTCTGCGGGAGGTGGTCCGGCTTGTGTCTCGCGCGGGCAGCGGCAATAAATTCTGGATGGATGAATTGCGCGCGTCGCTTCAGCAGCTCACTCTTGCCGTACAGCAGCAAAGCCGCGAACAACAACGGTTGCTCGATCCCTTTTTACAAACCGTCGATGCCTGGGGCGCCGTGCGCGTGGAGCGCTTGCAAAAAGAACGGGAGCTCGAAGCAAAGTTGGTGCAGAGCGCCTGCGATCAATCCGAAGCACTGGCGGACGCGGCGCGCGCCATCGTTCGCCCCCTCATCCGCCTGTTACGGCGCGAAGAGCGAGAGGCACTCGCCGCGGATGTACTGCGAGACGACGCGATCGTGATCAACCAGCAGGACGGCTAGACCGATCCTTGGCTGGTGCCGCGCCGGATTCCATACCGGCCTGCGAGATCATCGCATCTCACGCGCCGCCGCATGATATTTCTTGCGAATGTCAGCCAGATCGACACGCGGCGGTGGCGTTTTCAGCTTCATGTCGCTCATTGTGTCGGCGACAATTTGCGAAACGGCCAGATCGCGAAACCACTTGTGGTTGGCCGGGATCACGAACCATGGCGCCAGCTTGGTGCTGGTCCGCTCGATGGCTTCCTCGTAGGCTTCGATATATTTGGGCCACAGCGTTCGCTCGGAATAATCGCTCTCGCTGATCTTCCACTGCCGCGCCGGATCGTCGAGCCGACGCTTGAAACGCTCGAGCTGCTCTTCGGGGCTGATGTGCAGATAGAACTTCAGGATGCGCGTGCCGCTTTCCGCCAGCATCTGCTCGAAATCGTTGATCAGCGCATAGCGCTTGGACCACACCTCGCGCGGCGCCAGCGCGTGGACGCGCACGACCAGTACGTCTTCGTAGTGCGAACGGTTGTAAATGACCACCTCGCCGCGGGCTGGCGTGTGCCGATGCACGCGCCAGAGAAAATCATGCGCATGTTCTTCCGCGCTGGGCTGCTTGAAGCTGGCAACCCGCGTGCCCTGCGGATTCATGCCGGCAAAAAGATGGCGGACGACGCCGTCCTTGCCGGCAGCGTCCAGACCTTGCAGCACGATGAGCAGCGACTGGCTCGCATCCGCATAGAGCAGGTATTGCAATGCCCGCATGCGCGCCAGCGATTCGGCAATCACCGGTGCCGCCTTCTCGGACGACTCGTGCTTGCCTTTGCAGGATGGATCGATACGCGCCAGATGCAGCCTGGAACCTGGCTGCAGGATGAATTCCTCACGATAACCCATGTCAGTGCTCCCGGCCGGCGATGGCATCGCACCATACCCGAATGTCGGTGACGGGGCGGCCAACCGCGATACCCGCCGCCTGGAGCCCCGCCAAAACCTGCTGGATCACGCGCGATTGCACCTCGGCCAGCACGGTGAAGTCGCTCACGGCAAAATCCAATTCATACGTCACCATGGTGTCGTCAAACGCGCAGGCATATGCCGAAGGCGTGGTATCGGCCGCCATGCTTTCGACGTTGTCCGCGGCATGTTTCAGGATCTCGATGACCCGGGCCGGTGCCACGCCGTGATGAATGCCCAGGCGAACCGTGCCGATATGCGGCGTGCTGAGGCGGGAGTGGTTGGTGACGATCGTCTTGGCGACCAGACTGTTGGGGATCACCACCAGGTCGTTGCAGCCGGTCCGGATGCGCGCCACACGCCAGTTGATTTCGATGATCTGGCCTTCCACGCCATCTTTCGTGGCGATCCAGTCGCCTGCCGCAAAAGAGCGCTCGACATTGATTGCCAGCCCGGAGAAGACGTCCGCCAGCGTGCTC
>NZ_DATJMN010000380.1:0-4557 GCF_035508675.1 Dyella sp. | reverse complement strand
CTGGCTAGCGAAATGTCCAGAGCCAATCCGATGCCTTTCGTTGCTGGGGCCGATTATTCGAATTTTGGGCGATTCATCCGAGGGGGCGCTGCTGCGCTTCGGCCGACGAGTCCGGGGCTGGCACGCGCGGATGTGATGGTCAACGCACAGCGGGTTTATCGTGAACGACAGGCGTTCGTCGATTCCACGCGAAACCGTGGCGTGCAGATTGCCGATCTGCTTGTATCCGGCATCGCCGCCCTTCTCCGTGGAAAGTTTTCCGACCAGGAAAGGGCGGCGAGTTGCCTCGGTCGCCTAACGAGGAGGCTGTACGCCACGGATCACGCCATTTACTTGATCGGCTTCGGCAACCCTGCAATTCCAGCGTCGATCACGGATGTGGCAAAGGCGGCCATTACGAAAATGAATGCAGCGGCAAGGGCAGTATTCAAGCAACGCCTGGGGTAATAGACCTGGTTCACCCATCTTCGTCTGTGGCCTTTACTGGCGACCGTGCCAAGAAGCCACTACAACGGGGGCAGCAATGTTAAATTGTCGCTACTTAGAGGAGATTGGCGGTAACTATTCTTCCGTGACATGTGGATGCATGGGCGCTGGCTTCGGCGATGGGAAGTGAGGGCGGTTGGGTAATCGCTACACGGAGCGAATCACCGGATCGCCAGCGCCAGCGCAATGCCGACCCACAGGCTCAGGCCGACCCAATTGTTGTGCCGAAACGCTGCAAGGCAGGCATCGCGTTCGCGGTGGCGGATCAACCATTGCTGCCAGGCGAATAAGCCGGCCACGGCAACCACGCCCAACCAATACGGCCAGCCGAGGTGTGCGCGCGTGCCGATCATCACCAGGGCCACCGTAAGCGTGCCCATCAGTACGCCGATGATCAGCAAGTCCGCATCGCCGAACAGGATCGCGGTGGAACGTGCGCCGGCCTTGATGTCGTCTTCGCGATCGACCATCGCGTATTCGGTGTCGTAGATCACCGACCAAAGAATGTTGGCGATGAACAGCAACCAGCCCAGCGGTGGCACCGTGTTTTGCACGGCGGCGAAGGCCATCGGGATGGCCCAGCCAAAGGCTGCGCCCAATACCACCTGGGGCAGGTCGGTGTAGCGCTTGGTAAAGGGATAGAGCGCGGCCAGCGCGGCGCCGATGAAGGACAGCTTGATCGTCAGCGCATTGGTCAGCAGCACCAGCAGAAAAGCAAATACCAGCAGGCTGGCGAAAACGATCAGCGCCTCGCGCGGGGTTATGCGGCCGGAAGCAATCGGCCTGCCGGCCGTGCGTGCCACCTGCGGGTCCAGCTTACGGTCGGCGTAGTCGTTGATGGCGCAGCCGGCTGCGCGCATGGCGAAGACGCCCAGGGTAAAGATGATCAGCAGCTTCCAGGATGGGAAATCGCCGCTGGCCAGCCACAGCGCCCACCAGGTCGGCCATAGCAGCAGCACGGCGCCGATCGGGCGGTCCATGCGGGTGAGCACGAGCATGTCATGCGCTTTCTGGCGATGCTGTGCAGGCAGTTTCTGCAGTAACCAATCCAATACCCGGGCGGCACGCGTGGAGCTATCGGCGGGGCGTGCCGGCGGCACTCGGCTAGGCGCGACGGCGGCGCGCGCACGGTGCGGGGCGGGTGCGGGAGGCGTGCGCCTTGGGCGCTTGCGGGATGTCGGGGCCATGCGCCAAGTGTAGCGTGCCGTTGTTGCGCGTCTCCTGTCCTGGCTGGGGGAGCGAGGCAATGCTCCGACTAAGGATGGACTCCCCGAGACGGTCGCCCCGGCCTTCGCCGGGGCGACGAATCAAAGAGTGCATGGAGCTCTCCTGAAGCTCGGAGCATTGGGGAGCGAGGCCCCAGAACATTCCGCCCGCCCCGGTAGTAAAGTGTGCGCGCTAAGGGATTCGGCCCAGGCGTTCATACCGTATCGGGGTGGGGTTTTCATGAGTACTTCCATTGGTCACATCGCCCTCATCGTGCGTGATCCTGCGCGCACCGCGGAGCTATTGGCCGGCGTGCTCGGTGCACAGGTGACGGCCAAGCAGTCCGACGATGAAGGACATCTGCAAACCTTCGCCAAGTTCGGCGGGGTGTGGTTCGTGCTGCAACAGGGCGAAGGCCCTCAATGCCGCAATGGCGACCACATCGGTTTCGAGGTAAGCCGCGACGAACTGCGGGTCTATGCGGACAAGTTGAACACTTTCGACGTCGAACACTTCATGGCGCGCGAAGACACTGCACTCTATTTCATGGACTACGACAACCACGTGTTCGAGCTGGATGCCGGCGGCTCGATGGACGATGCGTTCGGCACGCTACTCGCGTAGCAGCAGGCGATAGGCGGGATTGTCGCTCTCGTCCACGTACGGATAACCGAGCGTGGCCAGAAAGTCCTGCAGCAGCGCCAGTTCGCTCGGCGGCACCTGGATACCGACCAGGATGCGTCCGTAATCCGCACCATGGTTGCGGTAATGGAACAGGCTGATGTTCCAGTCCGGATGCATGCGATCGAGAAACCGCGCCAGGGCGCCGGGCCGTTCCGGGAAGTCGAAGCGGTAAAGCCGTTCGTCGCGCGCCAGTGGGGAGCGGCCGCCGATCATATGCCGCAGATGCAGTTTTGCCAGTTCGTCGTCGGTAAGGTCGAGCACGCCGAAATCATTGGCGCGAATGGCCGCTGCCAGCGCCTCGCGTTCGCCGTGTTTGGCCGTCTGGATGCCGACGAAGATATGCGCGGCCTTTGCGTCGCCGATGCGGTAGTTGAATTCGGTGATCGAATGTTGCCCGAGTGCGGTGCAGAAGCGGCGGAAGCTGCCGCGCTGTTCGGGGATGGTCACCGCGAACACCGCCTCGCGCTGTTCGCCCACTTCCGCGCGTTCGGCCACGAAACGCAGGCGATCGAAATTCATGTTGGCGCCGGACACTACGGCCACCAGTGCGCCTTCGCCGGCGCCATGCGTGGCGATGTAGTGCTTCAAGCCCGCCAGCGCCAGCGCGCCGGAAGGTTCCGGAATGCTGCGCGTGTCCTGGTAGATGTCGCGAATGGCCGCGCAGATCGCATCGGTATCCACGCGCACGATCTGGTCGAGATACTGCTGGCACAGGGAGAACGTCAGGCTTCCCACTTGCTTGACCGCGGTGCCGTCGGCAAACAAGCCCACTTCGTCCAGCGAGACGCGTTCGCCTGCTTCGAGCGCGCGCGCCATCGAATCGGCGTCGCTGGCCTGCACGCCGATGACCCGCACGCCGGGGCGGCGTGCCTTGATGACGGAGGCGATGCCGGCCGCCAGGCCGCCGCCGCCGATCGGCACGAATATCGCCTGCAGCGGTCCCTCGTATTGATCGAGCAGCTCCAGCGCGATGGTGGCCTGGCCGGCGATCACATCCAGGTCGTCGAACGGATGCACGAAGCTGGCGCCGCGTTCCTCGCGCAGCCGCTGTGCTTCGGCCTGCGCATCGCTGTATGAATCACCGTGCAGCACCACTTCTGCATAGGTGCCGCCAAGGCGCCGCACCGCATCCACCTTCACCTGCGGTGCCGTCACCGGCATCACGATGGCGGCGTGGATCTTCAGGCGCGCTGCGGCCAGCGCCACACCTTGCGCATGATTGCCGGCGGAGGCGGCGACCACGCCGCGCGCGCGTTCATTCGCATCAAGCTGCGCCATGCGGTTGTATGCGCCGCGCAGCTTGAACGAAAACACCGGTTGCTGGTCTTCGCGCTTGAGCAGTACCTCCGCACCCAGCCTTGTCGAGAGCAGCGATGCACGCTCCAGTGCCGTGCGCTGCGCCACGTCGTACACGCGCGCCACTTCGGCGCGCCGCACTACCGCCGCCGCGGTGGGTGCCGGTGCCTGGTCGGCCAGCCGTGCGTTCATGCGTGGGTCGCGTGCTGAACCTGCAATACGTCCACCAGTTTGCGCGTCTGTTGCAGGATCTGGGAGAGCGCGGCATCGTCGCCGCGCACGGTCAGCATCAGGTGCGATACCGCCGGATCGGCGGTGGGAGCCACGGTCAGCGTGTCGATGTTGTGTCCGCGTGCCGCAAACAGGCCTGCGACGCGCACCAGCGCGCCGGCTTCGTTCTGCAAAAGGATGGAAAGCGTGTGTTGCATGACCTGTTCCTGTGTGGCGGTGTCGCGTGCGTGTGTGGGTGGATTCAGAAGGCGTCGGAGGCGGCGGCTTCGCCGGTCTGCGCCGCCTGGCGGGCGGGGATGAAATCGCCGGTGATCATTTGCGAGTAATTGGCGCCGGGGCCGACCATGGGATACACGCCGGCGTCCGGGTCGATCATCACTTCGAGGAAGGCCGGCCCGTCGAACGCCAGGAATTCGGCGATGGTGGCGGCCAGGTCTTCGCGGCGTTCCAGGCGGCGTGCCCAGCCGAAGCCGTCGGCCTCGGCGGCGCGCACGAAATCCTTGCGGTGCAGGCTCTTGTCGGAAGAAGCGAAGCGTCCCTTGAAGAACAGCTTCTGCCACTGCCGCACCATGCCGTCGCCGACATTGTTGAGCACCACGACCTTCAGCGGCAGGCCGTAGGTGGTGACAGTTTCCAGTTCGCCTAGATTCATGC
>NZ_DATJMN010000379.1:0-3199 GCF_035508675.1 Dyella sp. | reverse complement strand
GCCGAACGACGTCAGGCCGAGTTTGAGGAAGACGGTGCCGACTTCCCAGGGAGTGCCCTGCGTGGTGGCTGGTTGGGACGGGGATGGTGGCAAAGAGGGCGATGTCATGCGCAATCGAACAACGCCATGAACCCGAAATCCATATGCAATTGCATATGGCAGTGAAACAGCGACAAGCCGCGCTGGTCCGCGGTGAAATCCACTTCCATGCTCTGGTAGCCGCCCAGCATCGCCACATCCTTGATGACGCCAGCGGCAGGCTGCCCGGCGATGCGCGTGATCTCGAAGCTATGCCGATGCAAATGCATCGGATGGATATCGTCGCTGGCGTTGTGCATGCGCAGCCGGTAGCGCTTGCCGTATTGCAGCTGGAACATCGGCCGCATGTTCGTCATGTCGAAAGCCACGTCATTGATGGTCCATCGATTGAAACCATGATCCGCGGCATTTTGCTTGGCGAACGTCATCTCGATGATGTGGTCGGGCTCGGTGGGTTTGGCATTCGGCAGCGCAAAGCGCCGGTAATCCCAACCGAAGGGTGGCGGCTTGATCCACTGCGGCTTGCCATGATAGCCGGCGTATTCAACCACCACGCCCATGCCGTGGCCGCGATCATCGTCGTCGAGATCGCCAAGTATCCACGTGCCTGGATGTTTCATCTCGACGATGGCGCTGATGCGTTCGGCGGTGCCGATCCACAGCACCGGCACGTCGGTCGGGTGGGGCACGGGGTTGCCATCCAGTGCCACCACGTTGAAGGTGTGACCAGGCAAGGCGAGGCTGCGTATCTCCGTGGCGCTGCCGTTCAGTACGTGGAACAGCACGCGCTCGCCGGGCTTCACCCGAATCGGCTCGCCAGCCCCAAGCATGCGGCCGTTGATGGCAAAGGCTTGATAGCCCACTTCGTAGCCCTTGGCTTTGCCGCTTGCCAGCGACGCCTGCATCGCCGATTCGCCACGTTCTTCCAGTGAGTGCTCGCGATCGCCGGGGCGCAGGAAATCCATCGCCATGTCGCCGCCCTTGCTGAAGAAGGGGTCGAATTCCTTCAGCACCAGAAACACTTCGCGATCGTAGCTGCCGGGCTCGCGGCGCGGCTCGATATACACCGGCCCCACTTGGCCACTGTATTGCCCCATGCTCAGATCGCTGCCGGCGACCACATGCGTGTGATAGAAGCGGAACCCCGACGGCCCGGGCACGAACGACAGGCGGCGCATGCCGCGCGGTGGAATGTAAGGCGTGCCTTCTTCTGCCGCGCCGTCGACGTCCACTGGCACGAATTGCCCGTGCCAATGCAACTGCTCCGGCATGTCCGTATCGTTGTAGACATCGACCACGACACGTTGCCCTTCTTTCAGGCGAATCAGCGGCCCCGGAAATTGGCCGTTGTAGGTCGTGGTGGACACGATGTGATCCGGGGATAGCTCCACCAGGCTGCGCGCGATGTGCAGCGTGTAGTCGGCCTTGCCCACTGGCATGGCGGTTGACGTGGCGGCTTGCGTGCCGGCTTTTGCCAAGCTGGGCAAGCCTCCCGCCAAGGCAGCGAAACCGCCAAGTTTCAAGAATTCACGACGATCGATCGACATGGACGTTCTCAGAAGTGGAACCTGCGGTTGGCAAATCGGCGCGCCAGCTGGGCATCGAGGGACCATTGTCCAGCGCCCTCGATAAGCCAATAGATCGCCCCGAGCAGCATGCAGAAATCATTGCGCGCTTCGTGCGCCATGCTCCAGAAGTCGTAGCGCGACAGCTTGGCCACGTGGAAATCCCAAAATCATGCCCGAGCAACATGGGGAATCTTGGTTGACTATCGGTTTTCGATAACGTAATACCGAGGTGCATGCCTTGCAACGTCATCAGCGTAGGCTGGGATGAAATCCCAGCTGTTTTTGGATGGCCTGATGCTGGGATTCCATCCCAGCCTACGGTGGTACGCATTGAACCATCGAGCCACGCTGTACACAGCCAGGGATAGGGTATCCGTATTTAAAAACTCACCTGCGTACCGAACATATAGGTGCGATCCGGTCCCGGCTCGAAATAGCCGCCATTGCTGTCGTTGACGATCACCGAACCGACATAGCGGCGATCCGTAAGATTGTCGACCCGGCCGCTTACGCGAAGCCGCTTCGATCCGCCCAGTGCAAACACATAGGCGAGATCGATGCCGACCAGGCCGTAGCCAGCGGCACGGGCGGTGTTGGTATCGTTGGCCATCACGCTGCCCGCGCCCGTGAAAGTGATGCCTTGCTGCCAGCCAAGCTCACCGCCGTGCTCGATGCGCAGCGTACCGTAGTTGCCGGGTACGCCGGGAATGCGCGCACCATGTGGCACGGGCACGTTCGGTGCAGTGCATGGCGTGCCGGCGCACGCCAGGAAGCCGCTGCGGAACACGGCTTGCAGATGGGTGAAGCCCGCGGCGATGCGCCACTGCGGCGCGAACCTGCCGTTCACCGACCACTCCACGCCCTGGCGCCGTGCGGCGCCGACGTTGCGATACGTGGAACGCCCGTTCTCACTGGTGTCGACCGCCAGTTCGTTGCGGGTGTCGGCACGGAAGGCGGCCACTTCGACATCCAGCGCCTGCATGGGTTGCCACTTCACGCCGGCTTCTTCGTTGTCGCTGCGCGTGGCTGGCAGGTTGAAGGCCAGGCCGGGCTGGCCATCGCTGCGATAACCCAGTTCGTCGAAGGTGGGTGTTTCGAAGCCGCGCCCGAAGCTCGCATAAAGCTGCAGGTTATCCAGCGGATGGAACAGTACGCCGAGCACGGGTGTGGTGGCCGAATAATCCACATGCCCGCTGTTATCCGGATTGGCCGGCGTGATGTAGAAATCGTGCTCGTCGAAATGCACGCCGTCATGGCGCAGGCCCAGCAGTAGCGACCATTGCTCGGCGACGTACCAATACCATTGCGCGTAGACATCGATATTGCCCACATCATCGTTTTCGTCGCGGCGTAATGCGCCTTGCACACCGAGCATATTGCCTGCGAAGTTCTGGTAGCCCAGGCGCCGCTGCCATTGCCAATCGCCGCCGCCGCCAAGCACGAATTCGGTATCGCGGCCGAACAGCTGTCCGTCGTGCGTCCAGCGCAGATCCACGCCGCCATAGTTGGTGTCCGGCGCCACTACGCCGCCGGGATACAGTGGATTGGCCTGCACCGCTTTCGGGATGGACAAGTACTGCGTGATGTCGCGC
>NZ_DATJMN010000378.1:0-13130 GCF_035508675.1 Dyella sp. | reverse complement strand
TGCAGTTGCACGCCGCGGTTGTGGTTGGAGCCGTCGTAGTAGTTGTAGTTCACGCCCACGCTCCAGTTCTGCGTGAGGTTGTAACCCACGCCCACACCAGCGTAATAGCGAGTGCGATCGAAGCGCTGATAGCTCGAGTCGTAGCTATCGGTCAGCCCCTGGCCCTGCGCATAGAAGGCACCGGCACGCAGTTCGCCGTACCACTTCGGCGTGAAGTTGTAGCGCAGGTTTGCACCCAACGTCGGGCCATACAGCTTGGAGCGGAGCGAGGAATCATTCGAATAACGCGCGTCGATGCGGCCCAGGTACTGGTAGCCGGCTTCTACGCCGACCGACATCTCCGGATTGATCGCAAAGCGATAGCCGCCTTTGATGCCGCCAATGGCATCACCGTTGGAATCGTACGGACCCTTGTTGATCTGGCCGTAACCGACTTCGCCGTCGATGTACCAGCCCTGCTGGGCTGTCGGGGCGGAGGAGCTCTGGGCGAAAGCGGCCGGAACGGCGGCAAGACCCACGGTGGCTAGAGCAGCAGCAAACAACGTCTTCTTCATGGAGTACTCCTTGTCATGCTTTTTGATCGGGGCGGGTCGGCACTAGGGGGAAGCCGAGACCCCGTACGCATGCTTGTGCGTGCGCCCGCATGAAATAAGGACGTGTCCGATAGATTCAATACCGACAAGTTCAGTATTAAGAGTTAATTAAGACTACGTGCGAGAAGGGATGAGCGGACATAAATACCGCTCATCCCGGACGGTCAAAATCGATATTCGCCGGTAAGCGAAAGGATGCTGGTGGAACGCTTGAGCGTGGCAATGTCCTGATCGGCCAGCCGCACTCGGCCGGCATTGGCGTGGTAGTAGTCGTAGCTCAGGCCGACACCCCAATGCTCATCGATATCCCAGCCCGTACCCACGCCCGCGTACCAGCCATCGCGGCCGGCCTTGGCGGTGGTGAATTCGCCCAGGTTCTGGTCGACGTTGTCGTAGATGTGGCTGTAGTTGTTGGCGTGGAAAAAGCCGCCGCGCGCCGACAGATACCACTGCGTGGCCAGGTTGATGCGGCCGTTGGCGCCCAGCAGCCAGCCGTGCAGGGCTTGGGTGGTGGTGGTCTGGTCGATCTTGTCGCCGTTGAACGTGTTCTGCAGCTTGAAGTTGCCGAGGTCCGCGTAACCGGCTTCCAGGCCCAGCGCCAGGTTCGGGCCAAGCTTCCAACGGTAGCCGCCCAGCAGGCTGTAACCCGTCTTGCGGCCACGCTGGCTCTTGCCGAAGTTGAAGTCGTTGCCCAGGTTGGAGCCGAAGCCGCCGTCGGTCGCACTGCCGGTGCGGCCGACACCGGCGTCGACGAACCAGTTGCCGGAGCCGATCGTCTGCGTGGGCAGATAGCCCGAGCTGTCCTGGGCAAAGGCGGGAAGGGCGGTGAGGGCCGCAGCGGCTACCGCCGCGGAGAGAAGGATCTTGCGCATGGGAAAACTCCGTTTTGTCTTTGTGTCTCCGAGTCCGAATCGCGGGGGGGGGAAGGCGATCGGGGGGAACGGCTGCGAGGTGCAGCGCCGGTATTAGAAGGGAGCGCCGTCGGGAATCGCGCCCTGCTCGGGAGCGAATTAAGGCGGTGTTTAAGCCATGAAATCAGGGGGATGTCGGCATTGGACGACAGACAGCGGACGATCGGCGACAATAATTTCTTTTTTCGCCCCGCCTTCGGAGAAACCCCTGATGACTTCTCGCCGCGAACTCGCCAATGCCGTCCGCGCCCTCGCCATGGATGCCGTGGAGGCAGCCAAGTCCGGCCACCCAGGCATGCCGATGGGCATGGCTGATATCGCCGAAGTGCTGTGGAACGATTACTTGCAGTTCAACCCGGTGAACCCGAAGTGGCCCAACCGTGACCGCTTCGTGCTTTCCAACGGCCACGGCTCGATGCTGCAGTACGCCTTGCTGCACCTCACCGGCTTCGATCTGCCGATGGCGGAACTCAAGCGCTTCCGTCAGCTGCATTCCAAGACCGCGGGTCACCCGGAAGCAAGCGAAACCCCAGGCGTGGAAACCACCACCGGTCCGCTCGGCCAGGGCTTCGCCAACTCGGTCGGCCTGGCGCTGGCGGAAAAACTGCTCGCCCAGCATTTCAACCGCCCGGGCCATACCGTCGTGGATCACCACACCTTCGTCTTCATGGGCGACGGCTGCATGATGGAAGGCGTCTCCCACGAAGCGGCTTCACTCGCCGGCACCTGGAAGCTGGGCAAGCTGATTGCGGTGTATGACGACAACAACATCTCCATCGACGGCGAGGTGGGAGGCTGGTTTACCGACGACACGCCCAAGCGCTTCGAAGCCTATGGCTGGAACGTGATCCGTGGCGTGGACGGCCACGATGCCGAAGCGATCAAGAAGGCGCTCGCCAGTGCCACCGCGCAGAGCGAAAAACCCACCCTGATCTGCTGCAAGACCATCATCGGCTTCGGCGCCCCGCACAAGCAGGGCAAGGAAGAGTCGCACGGCGCAGCGCTGGGCAAGGACGAGGTCGCGGCCGCACGCGACGAACTTGATTGGCGCCATCCGCCGTTCGAAATTCCGCAAGAGATCTATGCGGCGTGGGACAAGAAGAAGATCGGTGCCGAACGCGAGCAGCAGTGGAACGACATCTTCGCCAAGTACGAAGCCGCGTATCCGGAGCTCGCCGCAGAATTCCGTCGCCGCATGGCCGGCGAGTTGCCTGCCGATTGGGCGAAGCTGTCGCAGGCGTACGTCGATAAAGTCATTAACGATGGCCCCGATGTCGCCTCACGCAAGGCTTCGCAGATGGCGCTGGATGCGTTCGGCCCGCTGCTGCCTGAAATGATCGGCGGCTCGGCCGACCTTGCCGGTTCCAACCTCACCATGTGGAAGGGCAGCAAGAGCATCACCGGTCCGGACGGCAACTACGTGCATTACGGCGTACGCGAATTCGGCATGAGTGCGATCGCCAATGGCTTGGCGCTGCATGGCGGCTTTATTCCGTACGACGGCACCTTCCTGGTGTTCTCCGATTACGCCCGCAACGCGGTGCGCATGAGCGCGCTGATTCCCGCGCACGCCATTCACGTGTACACGCACGATTCGATCGGCCTTGGCGAAGACGGCCCCACGCATCAGCCGGTGGAACATCTGGCTTCGCTGCGCCTGATTCCCAACAACCGCGTGTGGCGGCCCTGCGATGCGGTGGAGTCGGCGGTGTCGTGGAAGGAGGCGATCGAACACAAGCACGGCCCCTCATGCCTGATCTTCTCGCGCCAGACCCTCAAGCATCAGCAGCGCACCGCGCAGCAGCTGGCCGACATCAAGCGCGGCGGCTACGTGCTGCTGGATCCGGCCGATACGAAGTTCAAGGCGATCCTGATCGCGACAGGTTCGGAAGTGGAACTCGCCATGGAGGCGGCGCGCACGCTGGCGCAGCAGAACGTGCCGGTGCGCGTGGTGTCGATGCCCTGCAACGAAGTGTTCGATGCCCAGCCGCTGGAATACCGCGAAGGCGTGCTGCCCGGCTGGTGCCGTGCGCGCGTGGCGGTGGAAGCGGCCAGCGCCGATTTCTGGCGCAAGTACGTGGGCCTGGACGGCGACGTGGTGGGCATGACCACCTTCGGTGCTTCGGCGCCGGCGCCGGCCTTGTTTGAGTACTTCGGCTTCACCGTGTCGCATGTGGTGGACGCGGTGAAACGCGTAGTCGGTTAATGCATGGCTTCACCCTCTCCCTTGCGGGGAGAGGGTGAAGATGAGCTGCGCAAGGCTTGCCGTAAAGTCGAGCCTCTACCTACGCAATTGCCAGCGTGGTAACCACGCCAAAACCAATCGCCATCACCACCGCTACCACCACGCATGCGCTGCCGATACGAATGCGCCGTGCGTCTACACGCGGAATCAAACGCCACAAGGCGATCACGCCGACCAACATCGACAGCGCCAGGGACATCCGGAACGTGCCGTTGGCGAGCAATGGCGTCAAAGGCGGTCGCGTAATGCCGAGGTGCGCTGCAACGGCTGCACTGATCAGCAGCGTAAACAGGCTCCAGATCAGGCAGGCGAGATAGGTGCGGTTGAACACCACCGGCGCGCCTTCGCTCCAGCGCAGTACGATCCATGCGATCACACTCGGCCCGACCGCGCCGATGCTGCTGAACAGCACCCACCAGATCAGGCTGCTGACCAGGGCGAGAAAGCCTGTCATGGTGTTTCCTTCAAGCCAATTCGGTTCAGTAGTTTATCCATCAGCCACGCCGGGCCAACGAGCAGGTAGGCGAGATCGGTAAAGAAACTAAGCCGCCTTCCTTCGAACAGGTGGCCGATGAACTGGCCGACCCACGCTGCCACGAATACGCACACAGCCACCCAACGCATCGACACAGGCCCAAGCCGCTCGAACACGCCGGCGCAGATCAGCGCAAAGATCGCCAACGCAACCAGCAACGCGGCGCCCAATCGATGCGAGTGTTTCCAATACCAGGCAAACGCCAGCACGATCGCGAACACGGCCCAGGCGCCGGGGCGCAACAACGAGGCCGGCACCGGTATCGTCCACAGCAGCGCGAGCACGCTCCAAGCGATCAGCGGTACGCAGATCCAATGCAGCAGTCGATTGGTGGAGTGCTGGTGATCCTGGCTATAACGTTCGAGCCAGTCGTGCATGCTGCGTTGACCGTGCTCGATGGCCATCAGTGCGTAGCGCTCCTGGAAAAGAGATTGAGCACCAGCACGCCCGCCACGATCAGCCCGATGCCTGCGATACCGGCAAGGTCGAGCTTCTGCTTGTACAGCACCACGCCGATCAGCGCGATCAAGGCCGTACCCGCTCCTGACCAGATCGCATACGCGACCCCGAGCGGCACGCTGCGCAGGGCAAGGCTCAGGCAATAAAAAGCCGTGCCGTAGCCCGCGATCACCACGATGCTAGGCACCAGCTGGGTGAAGCCGCTGGAAGCTTTCAGCGCACTGGTGGCGATGACCTCGGCGACGATCGCCACGCCAAGGTAAGCCCAGGCATTCACGCCTTTACTCCAGGGTGATGCTGGCAAGACGCTGCAACGCCTCGGCGTATTTGGCCGACGTGCCCGCGATCACTTCGGCAGGAACATGCGGACCCGGCGCTTGCTTGTTCCAGTCCAGCGTTTCCAGGTAGTCGCGCACGAACTGCTTGTCGTAGCTGGGCGGGCTGATACCCACCCGATACTGATCAGCCGGCCAGAAACGCGACGAATCGGGCGTCAGCATTTCGTCCATCACGTACAGCTTGCCGTCTTCGTCGGTACCGAATTCGAACTTGGTATCGGCGATGATGATGCCGCGCTCGGCCGCATAAGCCGCCGCCCACTTATAGATCGCCAGCGTGGCATCGCGCACTTGTTCGGCCAGGTCTTTGCCGACGGCGGCGATCACTGCATCGAAGCTCACGTTTTCGTCGTGGTCACCCACGGCGGCCTTCGTCGATGGGGTGAAGATGGGTTCGGGCAGCTGCTCGGCCTGGCGCAGCCCCGCAGGAAGCGTGATGCCACATAGCGAACCAGTCGCCTGGTAATCCTTCCAGCCCGAGCCGATCAGGTAGCCGCGCGCGATGGCTTCCACCGGCACTGGCTTAAGCCGCTTGGTGACCACGGCGCGCTTGCGGTACAGCGCAGGGTCCGTACCCGGCGGCAGTACTTGTTCCAGCGGTGTATGCAGCAGATGGTTGGGCACGATGTGCGCGGTCTTGCCGAACCAGAAATTGGAAATCTGCGTGAGCATCTCGCCCTTGCCGGGAATTGGATCGGGCAGCACCACGTCGAAGGCGGACAGGCGATCGGTCGCCACGATCAGTAGGCGGTTGCCCGACAGCGCGTAAACGTCGCGCACCTTGCCGCGGTGGATCAGCTCCAGGCCGGGCAGGTTCGATTGCAGCAGGGTGGTGGGCACGGTGCGCTCCAAGGGTCTGACGAGCCCGCTATTGTACCGGTCACCACTGCTAGAATCGGCAGCTTTGATGCCTGTGTGCTTCCGATGCGATTCGTATTGATCGCGGCACTCGGTTTGACCTGTGCCCTGCCAGCGCTCGCCGCCGATCTGCCGCCCAAGCCGTTGCGGCTGGGTTTGTGCGCGGCTTGTCACGGTGAAACCGGTATGGCGCAGATGTCCGGTGCGCCCAACTTGGCGGGCCAGCGTCTGGATTACCTGCGCAAGGCGCTCAAGGATTACCGCGACGGCACGCGCGCCGTGCCGCTGATGCGCGCCGCCATCGGCCCGCTCAGCGACGCGGAGCTGGATCAGCTGGCGCGCTGGTACAGCGCGCAGAAACCGCAACCACAGGCACAGGCCGCCGCCCATCCATGAGTTACACCTACACCTTCTGGTTCGCCATGGTGGGCCTGCTGCTCGGCCATGGCTTTGTCGGCATGGGCGTGGGCGCCATCATCGGCTTCGTGCTCGATAACTTGCGCTACAGCCAGCGGCGCACTGCGATTCCGGAGGCCGGTGGCTATGTCACGCCGCTGTTTGCCTTGCTGGGCGCGATTGCCAAAGCCGATGGCCGCGTATCGGAAGCGGAAATTGCCGTCGCCGAACGCCTCATGGCACGCATGGGCCTGGATGCGAACGAACGCCAGCAGGCGATTCACGCCTTCAACCAGGGCAAGCAGCCCGAGTTCGATGTCACCGGTCCAATCACTGCATTGCGCGAATGGGTGGGCTTGCGTCGCGATCACGCCTTCCCGCTGCTCGATGTAGTGATCGAAACAGTGCTGGCCGAAGGCAGCCCGTCGCCCGAGAAAATGGCCATCCTGCGCCAACTCGCCTTTGCCCTGCGCATCAGCGACATGGAGCTGATGGCCCTGATGGCGATGAAGGGCTACGTGTGGCAAGGCGCTGCCGGGACGCGCGGGCGCGGCTATGGCAGCGGTGGCGGTTACGTGCCGCCGCAGCGGAACACGCAAGGGCCTGATCCGTACGCCGTGCTCGGCATCACCCGGGACGCCGACGAACGCGCCATCAAGCGCGCCTACCGCAAGCTGATTTCCGAGCACCATCCCGATCGCCTGGGCGATCTGCCGGACGAGATGCGCAAGCGCGCCGAGGCGCGCGCCAGCGAGATCAATGCGGCGTACGAGCGGATCAAGGCGGAGCGGGGGTTCAAGTAAGCCAGGAACGGCGCATGCGCGCAGCCCGCTAGAATGGCTTTCGGCATTCCCCCTTTGCAGCCTTAAACCATGAGCAAACAATCTGCTGTCATCGCACCCTCCATCCTCTCCGCCGATTTCGCACGATTGGGGGACGACACCGCCAAGGTGCTGGCCGCCGGTGGTGACTGGGTACATTTCGATGTGATGGACAACCATTACGTGCCCAACCTCACCATGGGCCCGATGGTGCTGAAGGCGTTGCGCGACTACGGCATTGCCAAGCCGATCGATGTGCACCTGATGGTGAAGCCGGTGGACCGCATTGCACCGGATTTCGCCAAGGCGGGCGCCAGCCTGATCAGCTTCCATCCGGAGGCCTCCGAGCATGTGGACCGCACCATCGGCATGATCAAGGACGCCGGATGCCAGGTGGGGCTGGTGTTCAATCCGGCCACCCCGCTGAACTGGCTCGACCACGTGCTGGATAAGCTCGACCTGGTGTTGATCATGTCGGTCAATCCTGGCTTCGGCGGGCAGAAATTCATCCCCGAAGCGTTGGAGAAACTGCGCCGCGTGCGCCGCCTGATCGACGAGAGCGGCCGCCCCATCCGTCTGGAGATCGATGGCGGCGTCACGGCAGACAATATCGCCGACATCGCAGCGGCCGGCGCCGATACCTTCGTGGCCGGTTCGGCCATCTTCGGCGCACACGATTACGCGGCCGTGATCGGCAAGATGCGCACGGCCATCGGCTGAGCCGGTACGCCTGACAAAAGAAACCCGGCACAGGGGGAAGGCTGTGCCGGGCTGGAGGGGCGTCGAAATGACGCTAGAGGAGACACCATCGGCAGTTGCAGCCTGCACGCGGCTGAAGGACGGGAGGCTCGGCCATCCATCAGACCTCGGCGAGTTCCACGGCAATGGACTATGCGCCTGCCATGTAGTCGGACCGGGTCAGCTTCGAATGGTTCCCCCGCGCGAGCAAAATTTTCGAGCCAAAAAAAATCCCCTCCGGGGGTAGGAGGGGAAGGCATGCCAGAGGACCAGCATTGACCGGGAAAAGGGGTTGGGTGATGCGTTGAGCTACCTGATTCGTCTCGCCGGGGGGGGCGCGACCGGTGTCCATCCTTGCCGCACCGGTCGCGCCCATTGCCTTCCACGGCAACGTCACACCATGGGCGCTCAGTGCAGGCTCATCAGGATCGCCAGCAACAGGGAGCCAACGGCCAGCACCACGCGCAGCGGTTCGAAGGTGCGGAGTTCGGCGTTCGGGTCGATCGAGGGATCTGCGCGCATGGCTAAGGCTCGTGGCGGTGTGGCGTTGGAGCTATCAAACACCCGGCCCGGGGCCGGCGCGCGACGCCCCGAGGGCGTGCGGCCGATGGAATGTGGCAGAACGCGGGCAAGCCGCATGCCAGGCTTGCGCGAGCGCCCCCCCGCATAGCACCCTCCGTCATCCTCAGAGGAATCCACATGGGACGCAGCATCGCCATCGTCGAAGACGAACCCCTTATTCGCGCCAATTACGTTGAAGCCCTCAACCGCTTTGGTTATGACACCCGCGGCTACGGCTCGCGCCAGGACGCATCCAACGCCTTCGCCATCCGTCTGCCAGAGCTGGTGATCATCGACATCGGCCTGGGCGACGAGCCGGAAGGCGGCTTCGATCTCTGCCGTGAGCTGCGGGCGAAATCGGCCACGCTGCCAATCATCTTCCTTACCGCGCGCGATTCCGACTTCGACGTGATTTCCGGTTTGCGCCTGGGCGCCGACGATTACCTCAGCAAGGACACCAGCCTGCATCAGCTGGCGGCGCGCATCGCGGCCTTGTTCCGCCGGATCGAATCGCTGAAGGCGCCGGCCTCCAGCGAAACCGTGATCGGGCACGGGCCGCTCAAACTGGAGTCGGAGCGCATGCGCGTCACCTGGAGCGACGTGGAAGTGCCGCTCACCGTGACCGAGTTCTGGATGGTGCATACCCTGGTGCGTTTTCCCGGCCACGTGAAGAACCGCGATCAACTGATGCGCGAAGCGGAACTGGTGGTGGACGACGCCACCATCACTTCGCACATCAAGCGCATCCGCAAGAAGTTCATCGCGGTGGCGCCGGAGTTCGATGCCATCGAAACCGTGCACGGCGTCGGCTACCGGTGGCGTCCGTGATGCGGCGTCTGTGGCTGGTGTTGCTGCTGAGCGTGCTGGCGCCGTGGGCATCGGCCAAAAGCGTGCCTGCGCAGGGCGTGGTGGTGCATGGCAACGCGGACGGCAACACGCCCGGCTGGACGATCAGCACCCACCTGCCAAACGGCTGGACGCATGATTGCTGCATGTATGCCCGAGGCATCGGTGTCAACCTGGTGCTTTACCAGGGCGAATGGACCGGCAAGCCGGAGCGTGTGATGGTGCTCAACGTCTGGCCGGCCAAGCAACCCACGCTTGCCATGGAAATGCAGGACGATCGCCAGCATTACCTGCAGTCGGACCCGCATGGCAAAGCCAATGGCTTTCCGGTCACCAGCCCGCGCGCGATGGCGTGCCAGGGCGTGCTCTATCAAGGTTCCGATCACCTCGATGACGTGGTCGTGTTCTGCGATCCCGGCAAGGCGAGTGGGATTCGCTACAGCTGGTCGATGACAGTCAGCGCGACCGATCCGCAGCGGCAAGCGCTGCTCGACACGTTCAAGCAAGTGGTGCAGCACTCCAGCTACACGACCTACGTCCAGGGTCCGGCAGCGGCACATACCAACGCAACGCCATAGGCCGCGTGTGCAGACCGGTATCGTTGAAGCATGAGCCTGCGCCAACAACTGCTGCTCGTTGCCTTGTGCACGCTGGCCTTGCCGATTGCTGGCTGGTTGTACGTGCGGCAGATGGAAACCCTGCTGCGCCAGGGACAGGAGCAGGCATTGACCGCGACCGCCACGGCGGTAGCCCGCAGCCTTGCCGTCACGGACGTCCCGCTGCCGCAGCCAGGCAACGGCTGGTATGTGCAGCAGGCAGTGAACCCGATCGTCGTCGACGGCTACGGCGACGATTGGGCACCGATGACACCGTGGAGCCAGTCGCTCGGCAAGCAAAACAAGTTGCTGCTGGCTGAAGACGACAATGGTTTCTATCTCTACATCGACGTGCGCACCGCGCGCCGCACCCGGGCCGATGCGGGCGATGTGAATGCGCTTTCGGCCGACCATGTGCTGCTGGAGTTGCTGCAGGGCGAGCAGCACCGGCGTTATCTCATTGCCAGCGCGGCACCCGGCGCATTCACGGCGCTCACGCTTGATCCCCCCGCGGGCGATCTGCCGGACCGGATCATCGGCCAGTGGCAGGAAGACGGCAGCGGCTATCACGCCGAATTGCGGTTGCAACGGGACCTCGGCTTGAGTGCGCTTGGCGTTGGCGTCTATACCGCAGCCGATGGTGGTGATCCGCTCGCCGTGGATGTTCGTCCGCTCTGGCGCTATTCCGCCGATCTCTCGCAGGAACTCGCGCAACTGGCGCCAAGCGGAACGCGCGTGCGGCTGGTCACCCCGCAAGGCTGGCTGCTTGCACGCAGCGGCCGCTTGAAGACCTCCGGGCCGCAGCCGAGCTGGTGGTCGTCGGTGATCTACCACTGGCTGCTCGCCAATCCGCTGGAGGAAGCCGAAGCATGGACCAGCGACGCACCGCGCCTGGATCTGCCCGAAGTAAAAGCCGCCCGCGACGGCCAGGTGGCGACCGTATGGCGTCAAGGCGAAGAGCGCGACAGCGTGGTGCTGGCGACGGCGGTGCCGGTGGAGCGCGGCCAGACGGTGGTGGGCGTGTTGCTGCTGGAGCAGGCCAGTCGCGCCGTGCCCTTGCTGGCCAATCGCGCCTTCCTGAGCCTGCTGGCGACCAGCTTTGGCGTGATGCTGGTGGCCGGCGCCATTTTGCTGTTCTTTGCCACGCGTCTTAGCCTGCGCCTGGGCCGCTTGCGCGATGCGGTCGAGCGCGCGCAAGTCAGTGACGGCCGTCTGGACGGCCAAATGATCCAGGGCCATTTCCCCATGGCCGAATCGGAAGACGAGATCGGCGACCTGGCCCGCAGCTTCCAGAACCTGTTCGAAGCGGTGGGCGGTTACACCGATTACCTGCGCACGCTGGCCTCCAAGCTTTCGCATGAATTGAATACGCCGTTGGCGATCGTCAAATCCTCGCTCGATAACCTCGAGCACGCCGAACTCTCCGATGAGGCGCAGCCCTACCTGGCGCGTGCCCGCGATGGCGTGGCGCGCCTTGGCACCTTGGTGCGCGCAATGAGCGAAGCCAGCCGGATGGAGCGTGCCATTGCCGCCGCCGAGCCGGA
This sequence comes from Dyella sp., assembly GCF_035508675.1. GTDB lineage: Bacteria > Pseudomonadota > Gammaproteobacteria > Xanthomonadales > Rhodanobacteraceae > Dyella_B. The sequence goes on along the minus strand of NZ_DATJMN010000378.1, from coordinate 1,689 downwards.
AGACGTCGACCTGGTGGACGTGGTGGGCGGATGCGCCGAGGCCTACCGGCCGCTGGCCGGTTCGCGGCAACTGGAATGCGTGCTGCCCGATCAGGCCGTGCATCTGCATGGCGCTCCGGAGCTGATCGCCCAGGCGCTGGACAAGCTGTTCGACAACGCGCTTTCGTTCACCCCTGCCGACGGCTGGCTGCGGCTCAGCCTGCGTCCGCTCGACGGCGGCGCGGAGATCGAACTGGCCAACCAGGGTCCGCCGCTGCCGGCCGCCATGCAGGGACGCCTGTTCGACTCGCTGGTCAGCCTGCGCGACAAGGCCACGCCGGGCGATGCGCCGCATCTCGGTCTTGGTTTGTACGTGGTGCGGCTGGTGGCGGAGCGCCACGGCGGCGTCGCTTCGGCGCGGAATCTGGAGGACGGCAGCGGCGTGGCCTTCCGCTTGCAGCTCTACGGCATGCCGAGGCAACGCCTCGCCGGCTGAATCGGCCGCGCGAAGCGGGCGGCCTCGTCTCCAACTTCACGGGTGCCTTGCTGAAATCCCCGTACCGCGCACCGGCGCCGTGGAAGCTCGTCGCATGAATGTCCCTCGATGCAAGCCGCTCCTCCACGCAGGGAGGAGAAAAGCCACGGCCAACCTATACAATCTCCCCTTTCTGCGTTTCACGGACGTTCCACACGTGATTTCCCGCGACGAATTCAATGCGCTGGCAGCGCAAGGCCACACCCGCATCCCGCTGGTGCGTGAAGTGTTCTCCGACCTGGACACCCCGCTGTCGGTGTATCTCAAGCTGGCCGATGGCCCGTACACCTTCCTGTTCGAATCGGTGGAGGGCGGCGCGACGTGGGGACGCTATTCGATCATCGGCCTGCCGGCGAAACGCATCTACCGCCTGCGCGGGCATGAACTGGAGGTGGAAGACGCGGGCGAAATCGTCGAGCGTCGCCATCTGGATGATCCGCTCGCCGAGATCGAGCGACTGCGGCAGCACTACCACGTACCGCGCCTGCCGCAGCTGCCGGCGTTCAGCGGTGGCCTGGTCGGTTATTTCGGTTTCGAGACCATCGGCTACATCGAGCCGCGGCTGGCGCAATGGGATCGCCCCGACGAGCTCGGCACGCCTGACGTGCTGCTGATGCTGGCCGAGGAGGTCGCTGTCTTCGACAACCTCAAGGGGCGCCTGTACCTGATCGTGCATGCCGATCCGGCGCAGCCGCAAGCGTATGCGCATGCGCAACGCCGGCTCGATGCACTTACCCATCGCTTGCGGCAGGGCGGCGCGGCCTATCCGCAATTGACGCAGTCGACGGCGCTCGACGAGAGCGATTTCAAATCCTCCTTCACCCGCGAAGCGTTCGAGGCGATGGTGGAGCGCGCCAAGGAATACATCCGCGCCGGCGATATCTTCCAGGTGGTGCCGTCGCAGCGCTTGAGCGTCGGCTTCCATGCGCGCCCGGTGGATGTGTACCGCGCCCTGCGCGCGATGAATCCGTCGCCGTACATGTATTTCGTCGACCTGGGTGATACGCAGATCGTCGGCTCTTCGCCGGAAATCCTGGCGCGCATGAAAGACGGCAAGGTGGTGGTGCGTCCGCTCGCCGGCACCCGCAAACGCGGCGCCACGGACGAAGAAGATCGCGCGCTCGAAGAGGAACTGCTGGCCGATCCCAAAGAGCGCGCCGAGCACGTGATGCTGA
>NZ_DATJMN010000377.1:0-8706 GCF_035508675.1 Dyella sp. | reverse complement strand
TTCGTGCCTTCGGGTGGCGGCAAGTGGCTGATCGAAGCGCCATACGTGATGCAGGCGGCGAACGACCTGCACGTGCATCTGGGTTGGGCGGTGCAGGTCTACAACGCCGCCGAAGCATTGCCGAACTTGATCAATCCGTTCTGGATGCTGCCGCTGCTCGGCGTGCTGGGATTGAAGGCGCGTGACATAGTGGGCTTTACCTTCATGCAACTGGTGGTGCACGTGCCGCTGGTGCTGGGCCTGTTGTGGCTATTCGGGCTTACGCTGAGATACATGCCGCCGCTGATCCCATGAGCCCCCTCAGCTGATCGCCATGCGAGGTGACGGCATCGTCACGAACCCCGGCGACAACCCTGCCTGTACACCGGCTTCTACGCCAATCGAATGGCGCGATTTCAGGTGCCTCTCCTCGAGTTCGGACCCAACTCCGGAAAGCGATTCCCTGCCAAGCAGAGAAGTTCTTCGCCGCTGACATAGCGGCGCCTACATAGAACGGCGCCGTTATCCCAATGAGAAATAAGCGGAGTGCCATTCATCGCCCAACGAATGTTGGGTAGCTTTTTGAACAACTTCTCAAAGTGGTGCGCCTCTCGAAGGCCCCGTGAAACAAGCAACCTTGCAATAGATAGCGCACAACCGCAGTCCGCGCGCAGTACGTTCTCTCACGCATAGTGCTCGGCCCAAGCCATTGCACAAAAACTTCGAAAGGCACGTTCGACGTTGCGTCGCCTTGGCCTTCTTACCTGAAGGTAGACCCACTCATGAAGGAGCGCGTCATGTACAGCATTGACTACAACAGCTACCGCGCCATCAAAGGATACAATCGCCGTACTCGCTTTCTTGTCATGCACTACACGGCAGTAAATTTTGCAGCATCCGTAAGCGCGCTCGCTGGAAATGGTGGAGTCAGCGCGCATTATCTGGTTCCTGACCCCGCAGATCAAAGTTATCTGGACAGCGGCTTCAGGGACATGCGCATCTTCAACCTGGTCGATGAGAGCGAGCGAGCCTGGCACGCAGGCATCAGCTACTGGGACGGCCGCAATAACCTGAACGACACCGCCATTGGCATCGAAATAGTAAATCTCGCTTCGGATAATGGCGGCATATTTACCTTTCCCCCATACCATCCCGAACAGATCAATGCGATCAAACGGCTTTCATCGAATATCCTGCAACGTTATCCCGATATCAAGCCAACTCACATACTAGGTCATAGCGATATAGCCCCCGATCGTAAAAGCGACCCCGGCCCAGCCTTTCCCTGGAAAGATCTTTATGAAGCGGGCATTGGCGCATGGTATGACGAGGAAGCCAAGAAAAAATACCATCAACGATTTAGCCATGAACATCCCAATCAGAGTGAAGTGATCAATAAATTCAAAAGATACGGTTACGACACTTCTTCAGTGCAGTCACAGCGTGGCTTAAGAAATCTCGTCAGAGCTTTTCAGCTTCACTTCAGATCGTCCAATTATGACGGGAATTTAGACGCCGAGACAGCAGCCATTCTATACGCCCTGGTCGATAAATATTTTCCGTGATGCAGACACGTCAAAGAAGATAAAGTCATGCATCGCCAAAAAAATGAAGAATTGAGAGCCAGCTGGGTAGCCAGCACCCTAAATCTGGACTGGCCATCCAAGGCAAGCTTGAGCATCCAGAACGACACCGAGCGAACACAGGTGCAGAAATCAGATCTCAAGATTCTCGATGAAATCAAAGAGCTGCACATGGACATCGTTATTTTTCAGGTCAAGCCTTGCGCAGACGCGCTTTACCGATCCGATATTCTGCCATGGTCGAGCTATCTGACCGGGGCATTGGGCAAATCACCCGGTTTCGATCCGCTTGAATTCGCTATCGACCAGGCACATGCACGTGGAATCAAATTGCATGCATGGTTGAATCCGCAAAGGGTTTCGATGGACACGAGATCCTCTACCATTGACGAATTGAATGCGTCTTCCCCGAGTCTGCTGCAAGCGTTTTCAAGCAGCATCCGGAATGGATAAAAACGTCCTACAACCGATTTGTGCTCGACCCTGGACTTCCAGAAGTACAGGCGTGGATACGCGGAGTGGCCGAAGAAGTCGTTAAAACAATTATCTCAATCGCAACATTTATAGGGCACGTTCGGAACACGATGGCTTTTATTCCCCAGGCATGGCCGATCTGTTTGCGCATCATGGCTTCCTGACATGGGGTGGCTATTGGAACGACCCACTCGGCTGTCAGCATTTCGAGTTAGGCCCACGACGTTTCATCGAACGTTTGTACACGGCAGATCCCCAAGACAGCACCAACTCGATCAACGGACGCAAGCTATTCGATCAATACATAGATACGTTCGGGCCATGCTTTGCCTCGCGCAAAAATCAGGCGTCCAAGGCATCGTCATTAAGAGCTTTTTGTACGGCAGAGACAATTCAGCAACTCTCCGGGAGGTGAACCAAGCACATCATCACATGGACTTCCGCTTGCTCAATATCAAACCTGATTGATGTCGAGTCGCAGTAACCCATTACAGGCCTTGGCCTTGTAGCAGGCGCGCGAAACGTTCGCCCGAGCTGGAGGTATTCGCGTTGAAGCCGACCTGAAGATCGACCGTGTTACTGACCTGATCCGCCGTTCAACTTGACCTTGAGAGATGACGCCATGACACGCAAACCATTCCATCCTATCCAAGTCGTTGATGGAGCCCTTTCCCCACATTTCGAGGCACCGGCGCCTGTACTAGCACCCACCGACCTCTCCGTATCCCTGCCCAAATACCTGCGCGAATCTACACTCGCCAGCCTCAATCTAGTTCCCGTGGTGGGCGGCTTTCTATCATACATTGGAGCGCTATTCATTCCCCAACCCGGCAAATCGCCCGAGCAGATGTGGAAAGGGCTCGTAAGTGCGCTTATCTCGGAAAGCCTATTCAAAACAGTACAACAGGATCTTGTCGGTCTCACGAATAGCGCCGAGCTTTATCGGAATGCCGTATCTTCCGGTGACAAGGAAGAAATCAGGGAAACGAGCATTTCCGTCAACGTGCTGTTTACTGGCCTCCTGCCACGCTTTCAGATCCATGGCGAGGAGGTCCGGCTGCTTCCGCTGTTCGCCATTGCTGCAACCATGCACCTGAGCCTGCTGAGGGATATCGCAGTGAAAGGAAGGGACATCGGCCTCAACGATCAGTCGGTAGCAAACTACAAGCAGCAGCTTCGCAACAGAATCGACATATACACGCAACACGCGGATAGATACGCAGCCGAGGCGATCCAACGGGCTAAAACGGAGAATCCGTCTCGTTCGCCCACCACTCGTAATCAGCCGCTGTCCGCTATGCTCGTAGCCAGTGCGGCATACCAGATTTCAGTTCTCGACCTGCGGGACATTTGGCAGGCATTCGACGCGCACAAAAATACGGGACCCGTATCGGTACGGCTTGTACGCGAAATATATTCCCCGATTGTCGGCTGGTGGGGGCCACCGTCGTCTCGAGCGCCCGATCGAATTCCTGACTGGAAGCAGCCGGCCTCCCGATTGAAGACACTCCATATCTGGACCCGTACTCAGTGGAGAACAACCTATGTAAGCGGGTTCGCCATGACGTATGCAGAAGTCCCCGGGCAATCGGACTATCTACGCCGATTGGAAGCCGGAAAGCTCCAAGGACAACAGCACACCCTGAACCTGGGTGATGACTACCTTAGCAAGCTTGAGGGTCATACGGCGGCAACCATCGACCGCGTCTCCTTGCTCCTTGGCAAGAGTGGCCGTTGGCATCGATACGGGCCAGACAGGGAAAACATTACCCAGCCTTTATATACGGCTGCATATGAAGATCACTGCCTATCCTCCATTCGGGCCACGCCGGTCAACACCGACGGTTATTCCGAGGGCAGCCCAGCAGGCTTTATCTTTGGATTTCACCTGATTGACCAGGTGCCGAAGCCCATATCGGTCAAGTTGCGCGAAGAGATCAAGCCCAAGATTGCTCCGCAACTACTGAACTGGATGATGTCTTGATACGACTGGCCACGAGCCAAAAATCGCGCGACATGACGTCATTGCAAAGTGATTAGCCGACGTCGTCAAGCACACCAACACCAGGCTGTATATCGGTGTTTCATCGAACGTTTGTACGCAGCAGACCCCCAAGACAGCACCAACCCCGTCAACGGACGCAAGCTATTGGATCAACAAGCTATTCGATCAATACTATAGATAAGTTCGAGCCATGCCTTGCCTCGCGCAAAAATCAGGTGCCAAGGGCATCGTCATTGAGAGTCTCATGCGCGAGGGAAGCGATCCAGCAATTCTCCAGGGCGTGACCGCCTCCCTGGTAGCCCTAACGCTCCGAACTTAGAGATGTTTCAACCACCAGAAGTCCAATCTCCTCGTTCCGGCGAAAGCCGGAATCCATCGCAAGTAACTGAAAACTCCGCCATCGGCATCCGATCTTCCTACGGCATGGAAGCCGCATAGCCGCGCTCACGCATCCACTTTGCCAACAGGTCCGGCCACACGCGCAATGCCGGATCGGCTGCCGCCAACCCCGCGCCATGCCCTCCATGCTGAAACAGATGCATCTCGGCCGGCACGCCCGCCTTGACCAGCGCCTCGTAGAACATGACGCTGTTCATCACGGGAACCGTACTGTCATCCGTCGTCGCAAACAAAAACGTCGGCGGCGTGTGCTTGGTCACTCGCGTCTGTGCGGAAAGCGAGCGCACCCGTGCAGGGTCTGGATGATCCCCCAACAGATTAATCCGCGACCCTACGTGCGTAAGCGGATCCATCAGCGTGATCACCGGATACGCCAGTATCAGGAAATCCGGGCGGCTGCTCTCGCGCTCCACCGCATCGCTCGACGCCGCATTGCCCGGGTCGAATTGCGTTCCCACGGTCGCGGCAAGATGCCCTCCGGCGGAAAATCCCCATACTCCGAGGTGATCTTCGGCAATGCCGTATTCCGCCGCATGCGCACGCACCAGACGAATCGCGCGCGACGCATCTTCGAACTCGACGGGATAGTGATACTTCGGTCCCAGCCGGTACTTCAGCACGAACGCCGCCACCCCGCGCTCGTTCAACCAGCGCGCAATCGCGTAGCCCTCCTTCTCCATCGCCAGATTCTGGTAGCCGCCTCCCGGGAAAACCACCACACCCGTCTTCGTCGCGTTGGCCATCTTCGGCAAGAAAATCGTCAGCGTCGGCTTGTCGACGTCCTCATTGCCCTGCGCTCCAGGAGCGCCCGACGGCCACAACAAAACCGTCGTCGTACCCGTTGGCGGAATAGTTGCCGCAGCCGACGTCCGCGGTTGCCCAAAAGCTAGCGTTGCCACCCACAGCGCCAACGTAAAAATTCTCAATCCGCGATGCATTCTTTTCCCCGCGATGTGTTTCGTCATTGCTTGCCAATGCTGCGGCTCATCCCAGCAGCGTCATTATCTTCACCCGGCACTTGCGCGCAACGCAGCGGCCAGGATACGTACGGCACCGCGCATTCTTGGATCGGTCACGCGGTGATGCAGCATCACCTCGGTCAGTGGCAGGCGCGGTAGTCCCAGGCGCTCGCCAACATCGACCAGGGTTGGCGCGCAGACTCGTTGCGGCAAGGGTGCAGCGGCGAGTCCGGCGGCGGCAGCCGCCACCACGGCGGGCAAACCGCCGCCCACGAACACTTCCGTCCACCGCACGCCGGCATCGTCAAGGGTTTTCAGCGCGCGCGCCCGGATGGTGCACGGCGCGGCCAGCAAGGCGATGCGCAGCGGTTCTTCGCGCGGCCATTCGAAACCCGGCAGCGCGTACCAGGCGTACGGTTCCACGAACAGGCGTTCACCATCGCCACGCACACCATCGCGGCAGACGATCGCCACATCGACGTCGCCGCGGTCGTACGCTGCGAGCAGGCCGTGCGATGCGCCGACACGCACTTCCATGCAAAGCGAACGGTCGTAAGCGCCGAGCTTGGCAAGCAAGGCAGGCAGATCCGTACCGGCAGCCTGGTCGCTGATGCCGATGCGCAAGTTCAGCCGTGCGGCCACGCGCCGGTGCAACGCGCGCTCGTGCGCGTCCAGCAGTTCGCGCGCGGCGCCAAGGAAGGCCTCGCCTTCGGACAGCAGGCGTACGCGGCGCGGCGTGCGCTCCAGCAGGCGATGTCCCAGCCGGTCTTCCAGGCGCTTCAGTTTCAGACTGATGGCCGACTGCGTGGTGCCGATCGCTTCGGCAGCGCGGGTGAAGCTGTTGAGGTCGGCCACCAGCACGAAAGCCTGCACGGCATCCAGGTCCAGCGGGCGGCGCAGGTAAGCATTTTCATTTGTCATGACTAAATCGCTCAATCATGAGTGTTACTTATCTTAGGATGGAACTAGCATGGACGCCAAGCTGGTTTTGCCATAGGAGCTGGGCATGAACACACACGACGCCGCAGGCGACCCGCGGCGATGGTTGGCTTTACCCGTGTTATTGGCGGGCGCGTTTTTGCCACCGCTGGATTTTTTCATCGTGAACGTGGCGCTACCTTCGATCCGCGCAGCGCTGCATACGAGCGCTGCGCAATTGCAGTTCGTGATTTCGGCGTACGCGGCGACCTACGCTGTGTTCCTGATCACCGGTGGCAGGCTGGGCGATCTGTATGGCCGGCGGCGGATGTTTCTGCTTGGCATCGCAGGCTTCACCTTGGCATCGCTGTTGTGTGGATTGGCGTGGTCGTCCGAAGCACTGCTGGCCGGACGCATCCTGCAAGGCATGATGGCAGCGGCCTTGGCGCCGCAGGTGCTGGCCTCGATCCGCGTGATGTTTCCGGATGCCGAGCAACCGCGTGCCCTGGGCCTGTATTCGGCTACGTTCGGCGTGGCGGCAACGCTGGGGGCGCTGCTCGGCGGCGCGCTGGTATCGAGCCATCTATGGGGGATGGGCTGGCAGCTGATCTTTCTGGTCAATCTGCCGATCGGCACGGCGGCATTGATGGCCGGGTTCGTCTTGTTGCGCGAATCGCGCGCGGAGCACGCATTGCGCCTGGACCTCGGTGGCGTGGCGTTGTTGTCGATTGCGTTGGCCTTGCTGGTGTATCCCCTGGTGGAAGGCCGCGAACAAGGCTGGCCGGCCTGGACCTACGCCATGTTGATCGGCTCGCTCACCACCTTCGCGGCGTTCGTGCGGTTTGAAGCGCATGTGGCAAGGCACGGCGGCTCGCCGCTGATCGACGTGCGGCTGTTTGCCGAAGGCGACTTTTCCTTGGGCATCGTGGCGGCGCTGGGCATCTATCTCACCTCGTCCTTTTTCCTCACCTACGCGGTCTATCTGCAAAGCGGCCTGCAACACAGTGCGCTGCAGGCGGGGTGGGCGACGGTGCCGTTCACCATCGGCTTTTTCTGCGGCTCCATGCTGGCTTCGCGCTTGATCGATGCGCTGGGTCATCGCGCATTGCCGTTGGCGTGCGCATGCCAGGCGTTCGGCTTTGGCGTCTTGATCGCCACGGTGCGGCACGCACTGCCGCATGCCGCGCTCGTGCCAGCGCTTGCGGTGGCGGGATTCGGCTTTGGCGTGGCGATGCCCGCCTTGATTCGGGCGGTGATCAGCGGCGTGGAAACCAGGCATGCCGGCCTGGCTTCCGGCATGGTGATTACGGCTTTGCAAATCAGCGCGGCGCTGGGCGTGGCGATCATCGGTGGCGTGTTCTACAGCGTGCTGCATGGGCAAACCGGTGTGAGAGCCTATGCGGACGCGTTTGCAACGGGACTCGGTTGCAACGTCGGCGCGCTGTTGCTGGTGGCTTTGCTGTCGACAGGTATGGGACGCGTGAAGCGCGGCGCTGCATCCACGGTCACTGCGGCGATGGAATGACGTAGGCTGGGATGGCCATCCCAGCATTTCGCATTCTAATGCAGGGATCCCAACCTACGTCACCAACTCAGAGTTCGCGCAAGGCCGTAGTGACGGGCAGGCGCGCCGCACGCAAGGCCGGGAACAGACCGCCGACGAAGCCGATCGCGAGCGCCCATTTCAGGCCCTCCCACAACAGCGCCGGCGTGACCTTGAACGTAAAGGCCAACTGCCCGGTGGTGCCGGTGGCCAAGGTGGATGCGGTCCAGCCGTTGAAGATCAGCCAGGCCAGCAGGCCGCCGACGACACCGCCCAGCAAGGCCAGCATCATCGTTTCCAGCATCACCGCCACCACCACCGGTACCCCGCGAAATCCGATGGCGCGCAGCGTGGCGATTTCACGTGCACGCGCAGCGACCGCGGCGAACATGGTGTTGAGCGCGCCGAAGATGGCGCCGATTGCCATGATCGAACCCACGGTAATGCCCATGATGCGCATCACCTTGCTCATGCCCTCCGACTGCTTGCTGAAATAGTTGACCGTGGTGTCGACGTCCACTTGCAAGCGCGGATCACTGGCCAGCGCGGCCTTGAAGGTATCCAGCGCCTTGGCGTCGGCCAGCTTCACAAATACCGACGTGCGGCTGCTGCCGCGGCGATAGGTGTCGGCAATCACGTTGGCGTCGCCCCAGATTTCCGAATCGTACGCATCGCCGGACGCGAACACGCCCACCACGTTCCAGGTTTGCGCGCCGAGCTTGACCTCGTGCCCGACTTGCAGACCCGCAAACTGCCGCTGCGCGCCCTGCCCCACCACCAGCTCGCGCATGCCCGACCGGAACATGCGCCCGGCAACGATCTTGAGGTTCGGGCGCAAGGCCAACG
>NZ_DATJMN010000376.1:0-10033 GCF_035508675.1 Dyella sp. | reverse complement strand
TACGCCGTTCGATCGGGATAACGCTGCTGCTGGTGCTCGCCGCGGCGGTGGTCTGGTGGCGGCGGTCGGGGCATGAGCACCGGCCGGTTCCATTCAACCAGGGCACCGCCATCGTGCTGCCCGCGGACGTGAATGCGCCGGAGGACTGGAAGTGGCTGCGCCTGGGGCTGATGGACCTGTTCTCCAACGATTTGCGCGCCGCGCACGTTCCTGTCGAAAGCAGCCAGACCGTGCTCGAATTGCTCGACCGGACCGATACGGAAGGTCCGCAGCGGTTTGCGGCATTCGCCTTGGTGATCCGCCCGCGCGTCAGCTTGGCCGACAACGTCTGGCACGTCCATCTCGACGCCACCAGCGCCCAAGGACGTACATGGCAGGCCGAGGCGTCGTCTGACAACGTGTTGAAGGCGGCCCGCCTGGCGGACGATCTGCTGTTGCCGCAGATCGGCTTTGCGGCGCGGCACGGCGGCCTGGTTACCGGCGACACCAGGGAGGAATACTTGATGCGCATCGAGGCGGCAGAGGATGCCGGTTCCGTCGACGCCGAGCGCGAATTGATCGACAAGGCGCCGCCCGCTGTTCGCGAGATGCCTGAGTTCGACCTTGCCAAGGCCTCGTTCCATTGCAATCTCGGGGAATACGCGCCTTGCAAGCAGGGCTTGGCCGATCTGTTGCAGCGTTTGCCCGCGAACGAGCAACCCGTATTACGTGGCAGGGTGCTTGCGCAGCAATACTACGTCTACTTCCGCGAGCACAAGTATGCCGAGGGTGCGGCAGCGTTGACGGAAGCGGTGCAACTGCTGCAAAAGCAGAAGAACACCGTGTACCTGGCATTTGCCTATGCACAGCGAGGAGAGCTTGAGGAGCTCGAATACAAATTCGACCAGGCACAGTCGGATTTCGGCCTGGCCCGCGTCAACTATGCGCTGGCCGGCCATACCGTCGGTGCGCTCAGCATGGATGAATCCATGGCGCATCTGGCCATGCAGCGTGGGCAATACGCGCAGGCACTTCCGGTGATCGAGCGCGCCTACGATACGTACCAGCGCATGGGCATGTCGCAATTTCTGGCTTATCCCCTGCAGGACCGGCTCATATCGCAACGGATGCTGTTGCAGTTTCGCGACGAGTTGGCCACCACCGACCGCTACTGGCCGCTCGAGCAGAAGCACTTGGCATTCACCGAGCAGGTTGAGCGGCACATCCTCGCGTACGAGCGCGCGCATGCGCTGGCCGACAACGGCCGCACGCGGGAGGCAGGCAAGCTGCTGGAGCAGTTGCTGGCGGAGATTGAAGCTGATCCCAAGGGCGAGCCGGGCCTGCAGGACACGGTCTACGTATTGCTGGCCAAGCTTGCGCTGGAGCAGGATGACATCCAGGCCTCCCAGGCATGGATGGCCAAGGCCCTGGTACCGGCACTGTTGAAAAAGGGCAACGAAACGAAGGATTACGTCAACGCGTTGCTCACCAACGTGATGGTGATGCAACGCGCCGGCAAGCCCAAGGAGCTCGCCGATGCCGTTGCCGCCATGCAGGCATGGGCGGCCGGATCGACGGACGAGGATGAAGCGATCGCTATCCTGCTACTGCGTGCGCAAGCGACGGAGGCATGGAGCGAAGGCCAACGCGACCGTGCGCTGGATCAGTTGAAGCTCGCCATGAGCAAGGCCGATGCATTCGGCGTGCCGGAATACATCGTCGATGTCGGCCAGGCGTATGCACAGGCGTTGCTGATCGCGGGCAAAGTGGAAGAAGCCGCATCCGTCAGCGGCAAGCTGTCGCCTTGGGGGCAATCGGACTGGCGCGCGGCGTGGACGCAAGCATGCGTGTATCGCGCGCTGGGGCAGGCGGCGTATGCCGAGCCGTATCTCAGCAAAGCGCGTGAGCTTGCCGGCGATCGTGTGTTGCCGGCCGATGCTTCGGTGTTCGTTTATTGAGCGTGGAGGCCGGAGCGAAATCCCAGCATCGGGAGCCTCAATAAAGCTGGGATTGCATCCCGGCCTACGTCTATTCGCACCTCACCCTCTCCTCAGCATGAGGAGAGGGCGTAGATCGCATCAGAATTTGTAAAACGCACTCACGTTCACCTGATTGCCACTGGTCTGCTTTCGGTTCACGCCATTGCTGGTGGAGTCGAGAATGGCGTGGATCCATTCCAGGGCGAACGAGTAGTCGCCCACGCTGTACATCAGGTTTGCAGCCTCCTGGCGATCCTTCAGCAAACCGGTCGAGCCGTTGTTGAACCAGCGGATCACATCGGTCGTACTGGGCTTGCTCATCGCGTAGAACAGGTTGGTGCTCCAGTTCTGGTCGAACTTGTAGCCGCCCATCACGTAGCCGCCGGTGTTCTTGATATCGCCGAACTGCGAGAGATCGCCGAAAATCTGGGCGATGCCGCGGCCGGTGTAGCCCACGCCGCGGAATACCCATGGGCCAGGCGTCCATTCGCCGCCCGCCTCGAACGCCGTGCTGGAGAACTGGCGCTTGATCGGCGTCGGTTCGGTACCACCCACGCCGGCCAGGTTGATCTGGCTCCAGTGCGCGGCGGCAAACAGCATCCATTGCTTGGGCTCCTGCACGTGCAACTTCGCTTCAAGCTGCGGGCGGAAGTTGGCGTTGCCGGCGCTGACGTAGTTGATCGGGCTGCCCGGGCCGCTCCACGTGCCCGAGAACGCACCCAGATCCAGTCGCCACAGGGGGCCGCTGGAACCGTGGTTGAGGTCCTGCGAGAAGATCATGCCGGGGAAGCGCCAGCCGATGATGCCGGTGCCATAACCGAGCGGAAAGGCGATATGGCTGATCGAATTGGGCAGGTCATCCAGCGGGAAGATCAGATCCCACATCTGGCCGATCTTGAAACTGCTGCCTGTCACCGGGTTTTCCAGCGTCATGTAGGCTTGGCGCAGGCGCGGCAGCGGTTGCTCCATCGAATAACCGCTGGTGCCGTTGTTGCCGCCGAAGAAGTCCATTTCCAGATGGCCGCCACCGATCCAGTCGCCGGCGATCTTGCCGCCGGTCAGGTCCAGCCAGAAGCGTGTATTGCGCACGTCCACGCCGCTCAGCTGGCCGTTCGATCCGGGTATCGGATATTCAGCGTTCTGGCCGTTGCCGTAGGTGAAGCTCTTGCTCTGCGTAAACGCGGTGGCATCGATAAAGCCGTGGAGCGACACCGATACCCCCGGCGCGCTGCTGAACGTCGGCTTGGCAGGTACGGCCGCGATGGTCTTCGCCTGTTCGGCCTGCACTTGCTGGGTCTGCTGGATTTGCGTTTGCTGTTGTGTCTGCTGGTTCTGCAACTGGCTCAGTGCGTCGTGCAGTTGCTGTAGATCCTGCTGTTGCTGGTTGAGTTGCTGCTGCTGCTTTTCCACCAGCGCCTTCAGCGCCTTGATTTGCGCATCCCGACTATCGGTCTTCTGCGCGGCGAAGGCGGGAGCGGTGACGGTAAGGCCCATGGCTGCGAGAGACAGGAACAGGGCATGTCGTTTCATGATGTTCTCCTTATCGTTATCGCCAGTTGTTTCACGCGGTACGCGGCGCACCGATCGGCAGCACGACCCGCTGGTGGGCTTCGTTGATGATCTCGGCCGCCGACAGGTAAAACGCCAGGAGGGCCGTGAGCAGTCCTACGTAACCGCCGGCCGTGTGCAGGACGGGCATGCCGGTCCACTCGCCGGCGGCGAGCAGGAAGAAGGTGATCCACAGCGCAAGAAAAATCAGTTGCAGGGCGCGTGCGGCACGCAGCGTGCCGATCCACATGTAGAACGTGAATACCCCCCACATGAAGAGATACCAGCCGACGAACGCGCCGGGCACCTTGTCGTGCAGGAACAGCACGAACAGTGCGAACGACCACCAGAATGCGCCGTAGCTGACGAAGGCCGTTGCGCCGAAGGTGTTGCCGCGCGGCAGTTCCATCACGCCTGCGATCATCTGCGCCGTGCCGCCATAGGCCATGGCCACGGCCAGCACCATGTTCATGGCATCGCCGGTGAACCAGCCCGCGTTGATCATGCTCAACAACCACGTCGTCAACGCGAAACCCGCCAGGCCTAGTGGCGCTGGATTCGAGAATCGCGCAATAGCTTGCTCGCTGCTCATTGCCGGAACCTCCCCAAAGAAATGGATGGAGTGCGTGCTCCCCGTTGTCCGTCGCGTATGGCTCCGTGAAAACATGCCGACTCCCCGCGAGTTCGGCACCAAGCTCAAGATAGTCAAGCTGCCATGGTTATGGCGCCGCTTGATTTAAATCAGCTTCGGCAGGAATGCCCCTGGACACGTTTTATTGCAATGCAGCAATTGTGACAAACAAAAGTCGATGCGAATGGGGGCACTTTACTCAAATATGACAAAAAGGATAGATGTCCGGACAGGCCAGTGCCAAGGGTCGTTCCGCTTTGTCGCGGTCCCGGTGGCTCAGGATTTCCTGCTGCTTGATCCGACTAAGGCTCGCACCTGGTTCAGGTCTTCCGGCGTATCGACGTCGATCCCGCTTGGCGCGGTGAAGACTTCGACGCGCGATGCTTCCGCCTTCAACAGCCGGCGTGCGCCATAAGAGCCGGAAAGCGCGGCCAATGCAGCAAAACAGTCGCGCGGGAACAGTACCGGCGGCCCCTGTGTGCGGTCGTGCCCGGTGGCAAGAATGCGTTCTGGTGCCGCCTGGTGGCGTTGAAGCATCGTGTGCAGCGTTGCCGTATCCAGCAGTGGTTGATCGGCCAGGCAGATGAGCACGGCCGAAGCGTGTGGAAACGCACGGGTTAGCGCGCGCATGCCTCCGGCGAGCGAGTTGCCCATGCCTAGTTGCCAGTCCTCGCAGCGCACCACGCCCAGCGGCAGATCGTCGAGCACCGCTTCCACGCCGACGGCATGTGCGCCGGTTACCACGAGCACCGGCGCATGCGTTTCCAGCAGCCTGCGCGCCACGCGCCGAACCATCGGCTCGCCGGCAATATCAGCCAATTGCTTGGCACCGCCAAAGCGGCTGCCATCGCCGGCGGCAAGGAGCAGGATGACGGGTGAGTCGTGATGCATCAGGCCATCGTGACGCGTAGGTTGGGTTAGCGCAGCGTAACCCAACAAAGGGTCGAAATATCTTGGCGAGTATTTGGTATGCGCGGGCCGTCAAAAGAAAGGATTTGCTTGCTTTTCGCATCCAATCCTGACGTCAGTCTCGGGGCTTTCCGCTCATTTCTGTAGCCGTATCCCGACTGGTATGCCGATGAGATCGGGGGATGCTTAACCCCATCGTCATAAGAATCAGTCCAGGGAGTACCTGTTTCCATGAGCACCCGCACCAAGGCGAGTGTCGCTATGGCCGGCTTGTTGCTAGCCATTCTGGCCGGAGCTTACTTATCAGGCTGGTTGACCTATCTGTTCCTTCAGGTCAACGGCCCGCTCACCGCTCTCACATATTGGAACTACCATCAAGCACTCGAACTGCCTGCTTATCAGCCGTATGCCACTCGAATCCACCTTGCTGGCGGCCTCGGCTTTGGCGTTTTCGCCTTGGTATGGCTCGGCGCACTGCACATTCTCTTTCGTCCGAAAAAACGGGCCACGCACGGTGATGCCCGCTTCGCGTTGGATGGTGACATCGCCAGGTCGAAGCTCGTCAACGACAACCCATATGGCGTGATCGTTGGCAAACACCGTAGCCGCCTTTTGCGCCTGGTCGGTCCGTTTCACATCCTGTTGGCGGCTGTAACCCGTGCTGGGAAGGGCGTGAGCTTCGTCATGCCGAATCTTCTGCACTACGCTGGATCTCTGGTCGTGGTGGACATGAAGCAGGAGGGGCACGAAGTCTCATCCAAGTGCCGTTCTCAATGGGGGCCTGTCTATCTTTTCAATCCTTTTGCCGACGACTTGCGAACCCATCGCTGGAATCCGTTTGCTTACGTTCGCACAGAAGCCTTGCATCGCACCTCGGATATTCAAGCAATTGCCCAATGTCTGTACAAGGTGGCACCTGGGCAGGACCCGTTCTGGACCAATACGGCACGCGCCAGCTTTGTCGCTGCCGCCAGTCTCTTGTTTGATGTCTGGCAGCACGCCCAGCGAGCGGGAGCGAATCAGGAAGCGCCATACCCCACGTTGGGCGGGGTCTATCGTCTGTTGTCCGGCGACGGCAATGATTTGAGAGGGTATCTGAAGTCCAGGCTGGCCAGACCCGACGTTTGCGACGAAACGCGCACCAAATTCGGCAATATCACTTCGCTGCCTGAGCAAACATTCGCCTCGGTCATCGGCTGCGCACAGGCTCCTTTGCTGATTTTCGCCAGCCTGATCCTGGACAAGGCGACGTCCGGCAACGACTTCGATCTACGGACGCTCCGCCGTCAGCGGCAAACGATCCACGTCGGCGTCACACCGAACAAGCTGGGTGAAGCCAGTGGTATCTTGAATCTGTTCTTCGAACAGGCGATCAAGCTCAACACGGATGCGACGCCGCAGAAGGACTCCACCGTGAAATACGAGTGCCTGTTTCTGCTCGATGAATTCACAGCACTGGGGCCCATCGACGCAATCGTCAACGATCTGACTCATCTTGCCGGCTACAACATACGCCTGGCCTGTGTCATCCAATCGCTTTCGCAATTGGATGATGTTTATGGCCCGGACAAGGCGCGGACCATTACTAGCAACCTTACTTGTCGCGTGATCTACACGCCAGGGGAGCAGCGCGATGCCAATGAGTACAGCGAGATGCTCGGCAACACCACCGAACGCAAACGCCAACGCACCCGTACCAGTGGCGGCCAAGTGTCCTACACCGACATTGAAGAGTGTCGGCCGTTGATGCTCCCGCAAGAACTGAAGGAGCTCGATATCAAAAAGGAAATCATCTTCATTCGGGGCCTGGCGCACCCGATCATGTGCGACAAAATTCGCTATTACGAAGATAAAGACTGTAAGCCAAGGCTGCTTGGTGCAGTCGAGGCACCCAAGTTGAGGTTCGGCGGCGGATCACCGGCTGGCCAAACGTCATGACGATAGCTGGGAAATCCGATGATTGAACGGCTTCACGCACAGCCCCCAGCATCGCACGCTCGCCCAAGTCCTCCACCATCGAGCATGTCTATTGGTATCCCACAGCGACCATCGCCATCGACAGGCATGCGCAGAGCGGACGAATTGCGGCGTCTCTACCACGCTCGCCAGATGGCGCTATTGAGCGTGGATGTGTACGCCGCCGCCAAAGGCGAGGGTGCGCCACTTTGCAACCCAGATCCGTCTGGGCGACCGGGATTTCGTGAAGTTGTTGAGACCTGAAGAATCTGGCTTCTTGAAAGCCAAGTCTGCGTGAGCATTCGCTGACAGACGCCCAGGGCCCGCAATTCTATGCTCGGTCATGCCGGCCAAGGGACCGGTCTTTCCAGGAAGCCATCCATGATCCTTTCCCCCTCCACCCGAATGCATGGACCGCACCGGGGCTTCTATTTCGTGGTTGCTGCGTTATGGCTGTTGCTGGCCGGCTGCAGCGAGCCCACGCCAGCGCAGCTATCGCATTACGGGGTAGAGAATTTCTTTACCGATCCCAAGGCGCAGCAACTGGCCGTAGCGGCGGAGTATGGCGATGCGCAGGCGGTACATCGCCTGATGAAGGAGGAAGGGGTGAATCCGGACGCCATCTTCAGCAAGGAAGGCATGCCGCTGTTGGCGTGGCCGATCTTTACGCATAGCCCCGAAGGGTTGAAGGCGATGTTGGAGAACGGGGCTGATCCGAATGTCAAACAGGCTTACCCATCGCGAGAGCGGGGCCTTCGTTACGACGATAACGCCATGGTGTGGGCCGCCAAACAGGAAGACCCGATCTATCTCAGGCTGTTGTTGGATCACGGCGGTGATCCCAATACGCGCAATGTCAATGACGAGACGTTGTTGTTTCAGGCCTTCATCTGGCACAACCAATGGCAGAACGTGCAGTTGCTGGTGGAGCGTGGGGCGGATATCAACGAGATAACAACAGGAAACTCCATTCTTGCTCGCTATGCGGGTAGGGGGGGGGTTATGCAGACCTATTGGCTATTGGAGCACGGTGCCGACGTTACCGCAGGAGACTTGCCTTATCAGCAGCCGTTTCCGGCGCCAGCACGCCATCTCATCGTCGAAGACATCTTCTGGCATCCCGGCAATCCCGAGGACCCTACTTGGCAGCGCAAGTGCCAGCAATGGCTGATGGCGCATGGGTTCCGCCGACCACCCATGCCAGGACGTTACCGTGATATGCGAAAAAATCTCGGTTTTCCCTACGAAGAAAAAGATATTCCGTTGTTGTAACCCCACCCGTCACGGAGCGATGTCATGCCGGAATTTCAAAACGAACAAGCCTTGCTGCAACAACTGCGCACCAGTGGCGATCCCGCTTGCGTGCGCCGAGCCGATGCATTGCAGCGGCTCTATCACGATCGCCAGTTGGCGTTGCTCAGTGCGGATGTATACGCCGCGGCCAAAGGTGAAGGCGCTGCGCCGTCGGGCTGGATACGTGTCAGTGAGCATCCGGAATGGGTGCAGAAAATTGCGGCAAGACTCCATCTGAGCAATGATGAGTTCCTGGACATGCTTCGGCCAGATGCCTCCGGCTTCCGCGCCGAAATCTACCTGCCCGATCCCGCATTACTCGGCCCAGGCTACCAACCCACGGTAGCCTTCAAAGGCTCTACCGGCGAAGTGCTCACCGCCAACGGTTTGCGTGATACATCGAAGGAAGATTTCCTCGCCAACAACTTCCCGCAATCGATCGGTCTGGAAACCGATTACTATGACAAAGCGATGCGTCTCGCTCACGAATTGCAGCGAAATGGTTTGCAGGTGGAGAACACCGGCCATAGCCTCGGCGGCGGCCTGGCCTCCGCCGCTTCCGCCATCGGCGGCGCGCCCGCCACCACCTTCAACGCCGCCGGCCTGCATCCACTCACGGCAAAACGCTTCGCCGAACAGAACGACTTGCCTGTGTACGACGTGCAACAGCACATCACCGCCTACCACGTGCAGAACGAACTCCTCAACGACGGCGTGCAGAACAACTTGCATACGCTGGACGAAGCAAGCCGCACGCTGCACTGACATCGTGGCGTCATCTAGTTGCCAAGGCCGCGTCAGCGTCCACTGACAGACGCACACGACCGGCAATTCTATGCTCAGCCAGGACGGCCAAATTGGCCCCTCCCGGAACAATGCATGACCTTCCTCCCGTATTTTCGAATGCATGGGCAGCATCGCTACTTTTACTTCGCCGTTGCCGCGTTGTGGCTTGTGTTGGCCGGCTGCAGCGAACCCACGCCGGCGCAGTTGTCGCATTACGGCGTGGAGACGTTCTTTACCGATCCCAAGGCGCAGCAACTGGCGGTGGCGGCGGAGTATGGCGATGCGCAGGTGGTGCATCGCTTGATGAAGGACGAAGGGGTGAATCCGGACGCCGTCTTCAGCAAGGAAGGGATGCCGTTGTTGGCGTGGCCGATCTTTACGCACAGCCCCGAAGGATTGAAGGCGATGTTGGAGAACGGGGCTGATCCGAATGCACGCAAACCTGGACGAACGATCCAGAAATTCAAGGATGGCAGTGTTGGCGATTACTTCGACTATGACAACGCCATGGTATGGGCGGCCAAGCAGGAAGATCCAAGCTATCTCCAACTGTTGCTGGACCATGGCGGCGATCCCAATACGCGCAATGTCAATGACGAGACATTGTTGTTTCAGGCATTTATCTGGCACAACCAATGGCAGAACGTGCAGTTGCTGATAGAGCGCGGGGCGGATATTGATGCGATGACAAGAGGGCACTCCATTCTTGGTCAATATGCGGGAAGGGGAGGGTTTAAGCAGACCTATTGGCTACTGGAGCACGGCGCTGACGTTACCGCAGGAGACTCGTCCTATCAGAAGCCTTTTCCTGCGCCAGAACGCCATCTGATCGTCGAAGACATCTTCTGGCACCCCGGGAATCCCAATGATCCAACCTGGCAGCGCAAGTGCCAGCAATGGCTGCTGGCACGTGGAATCCAGCGGCCACCGATGCCAGACAGTTACCGTGAGA